>CAYJBG010000001.1:0-95185 GCA_964368085.1 uncultured Acidiferrobacterales bacterium
AACGTGGAATTCGCAATCATCGCGCGCCTGGACGATGCGAAGCGCGCGGCGGCCGCGGCGGCGCGTCAACTTGGTTACAGGGCGACGCTTCATCCGGAATTCATTAATGGCGATGCGCTCGCCGCAGGCACGCGGCTCGCACAAGTACTCCTGACGGCACCGGCGGGAGAGATACAGATCTGGGGCGGCGAGACAACCATCAAACTTCCTCCGCACCCAGGACGCGGCGGACGCAATCAGAGCTTGGCGCTGGCCGCCGCGCAAATACTAGCTGACCAGAGAAACGTCTGGTTTATGTCGGGCGGAACGGATGGCAGCGATGGACCTGGACTGGATGCCGGAGCGCTGGTGGATGGGGGCACGGTGACGCGCGGTGAGCAGGAAGGACTGAATGTTTCTCAGGCGCTGGCGGCGGCCGACGCCGGCAGTTTTCTGGAAGCGAGCGGGGACCTGATCCAAACCGGGCCGACTGGGACGAATGTGATGGATCTTATGTTAGGCTTGCGTGCTTGAGCTAATCGATCGGGCCACCAAATAGCGCGCATTCCTGTAGGGTGGGGCCTGCCCCACCAAGTTTCCTGTATCGGGAGATGGTGGGGCAGGGCCCCACCCTACGTGGTGTTAGTGGTCTTCTCGCTAACTATATAATATTTACTATTTTGCAATGAACCGAATTCTCTTCCCGCTTCTGTTGTTCCTGCTTGTGGGCTGTACCGACAAACACCCCGGCGCCACGTTTCTTTCCTTTAGCGAGAGCAGTCCGGATGGCGACACCTACCCGGTGCGCATGCTGGTCAGCGAAGGCTTCCTGCGCATCGAAGACGGCGATGCGCGGGACGGCTTCATCGTCTTCGACCGCGCCAAGAAAATCGTGTACAGCATAAGTCATACGGACAAGACCACGCTGGTGCTGAGCGCCCAACAGGTCTTGCTCGATGCGCCCAAGGCATTCGCGCACCAGGTGGAGCGTGACGGAGAGAAGCTTCCAAACGTGGGCGGCCGGGCGGTAACGCATTACCGGTTGTTGACCAACCGTGAACGCTGCTTCGATGTGTATGCGGCGGACGGATTGTTGCCGGAGGCGCTGGCGGCGCTGCGCGAGTACCACCGGACCCTGGCCGGCGAGCAGGCGGCCATGCAGGCGCTGGTGCCGGCCGGGTTTCAGTCGGCCTGCGACCTGGCCGAATATGTATTCCTGCCGGCGCGCCATCTGGAGTTCGGTTTTCCGGTGCGCCAGATCAGCCGCGCGGGCGTAACGCGTCAACTGGTGGATTTCAAAACCGGTGTGCCGGTGGAGAAGGGGCTGTTCGACGTTCCCGCAGAGTACAAGCAGATCACGCCGGCGGAGGTACGAAAACAATAATTCGCCGCTACGCGCATCCTTGCGCTCTCGCGGCATTACTACGTCCCTGTAGGGCATCAAGCGACGGTGCAGCCGGTGGCGACTGCGCCAACTTGAAGCATTGGTTTGTCATTAGCACTATGAGCGTTTAACAAAATGACCATTTCAACTGGCCTGCAAGAAACGCCAACAGATGACGGCGCCGCCCGGCAACAGGAAGGGCTCGTGGATTTCCGGCCGCCGTTCGTAGCGGATGCGAAGTCAGCGAAACTGATGCAGCCAGGCGATGGTGCGCTCGACGACCCAGCGGCTCTTTATGCTGTTATGGCCAGCTAGCAGTACCCCGGCACGAAGCCACTGCTTCCAGAAAACCATGCACGAAGCAGACCGATCAATGTTATTATCCAAGTAAGCGTAGAATGGAGTCCGCGCAGGCAGTGAACCCGGTCAGCAACGAATTGCTCGCTTCCTCCTCCGTCCACAGCGTGGACGACTTCAAGCAATGGACTAAGATCTGGTTGCGGCCGCTGCTGCCGCACGCTTCGCTCCTGTGCGGTTTTGGCCACCTGCACGCCGGGGGCGTGAACCTCGATTATGTGCTGACCGTCGATTACCCGATCGGTCACATTGAGGCCATCCGCAACCGGGTCGGCGCCATCGACACGCCGATCCTGCGCCGCTGGCTCGCCGTGCGCGAGCCACTCCTGTTCGAGGCGGAACATCCGTGGCCGGATATTCCCGAAAACTGGCTCGCCAGTTTCCGCCACCACGACCTGCGCAACATTGCGGTGCATGCCGTGATCGATACCGAACGTTGCCTGGGCACGTACCACAGTTTCTACCGGATACCCGGCACCCCCGGGGAACACCACCTTGAGGTGTTGCGCCGCTTGACACCGCTTCTGCACCAGGTGCTGTGTCGCGTCATCGACAACCTCGGTAGCCAGAACCGCTTCACCACCGCTTTGGCCGTGCTCACCGAGCGCGAGCGCGAAGTACTGCGTTGGCTGATGCTTGGCAAGACCAACGGGCAGATTGCCCGCCTTGCGGTCATGAGCGAGAACACCGTCAAACACCATCTCACGAGCAGCTTCGGCAAGCTCCAGGTCGAGAACCGCTCGCAGCTGATACGTTGTCTCACCGAGCACCAAGTCCGCCAAGCTCCGGGGCAGGGCACTCAAGTGCTGTAACCGTGCACCAAACGGAATCCTGCCGAACCATCCGTTCGCGAGACACCCGGCACTAAAGTGCCATATACAGCTCCTCCCGCGCCTGCTAGGGTTCGCCCATCGCACCGACCGTTCACACCTAACCCTCTTCGGCTGCGCAATCTCGGGGTGTGTCGTTACGTGAGCAACCGAACACCGAACTGTCATGCAGTCGTGGCATCTTGCATCTCCTTGCGGTCTGTGAAGATGCCACGGAGTGTAGAACTGATTTTAATTTTGTCAGGAGCTCTAAGCAAAGGAGATATGCATGCCGGGCATTATGCGGTTTAGTCAACAGGAAAGGAGAACGAGATCGGTATCGGTCTCTGAGTTTGTTGCTGCATGTACCGCCGCCGCATCCAAGGACGATTTCTTGCTTTCGGTTTACCCCAAACTTCTCAGAATCTGGCAGCACGAGATGTTCGCTTGCGGTAGGGGCGATATGGACCGTGTGCATCCTGACCAAAGCATCAATGTTAATTTCCCGGAAGAATACATGCGACGCATGTCGGCTACCTACGGCAGCCCGGGTGGCCCTCTGGTTCAGGATTGGTTAAAGTCCCAGCGGCCGGTGTATTACGACCAGTCGACTATCTTGGGCGAAATGGTGGATCCAGGGTGGCGCGCAGCCTTTTGCGACCACGGGTTGCGTAATATGGTAAGCCACGGTGTCTTGGACAATAGCGGAAAAGCGCTCAGCTATTTTTGGTTTGCCGGCGTAGAGGTATGGGATCCGCACCAGGCATTCATGATCGATATGCTCGCCCCCCACTTACATATTATTTTGGCGCGGATTTTTCGACATGCATCGCATGCCGCCTCCGTGCAGCTTTCGTCGCGCGAGAAAGAAATGCTCAATTGGATATGTACCGGTAAATCAAACCTGGAGATAGCTGGGATTATTGGCATCAGCCCGTGGACGGTGAAAATCCACGTGCGTAATCTGATGGCTAAACTGGATGTTTCCAGCCGCAGCCAGGCAGTTGCCAAGGCATTCGAATTGGGTCTGCTCAAGACCTAGCGACGCGCGTTGTGGCCGCGACGACAAGTATTCAACACCGGTCCATCTACCGTTTAGGGGGCCCGACGCCCCCCCACCCTGAGTAGCATCTGCGTCTAGAGTCCGGTTGCCACTGTAGCCGATCGCTCGGCCAGTTGTCTTGCGTACGCAGCGGGCGTCAGACCGCCCAAGGCCTTCTTCGGTCGCTCCTCGTTGTATTCTCGCCGCCAGGCTTCGATGAGGGCCTGGGCGTGGTGGAGGTTCAAGAACCAGTACTCGTTCAGACATTCATCGCGCAGCCGCCCGTTGAAGGATTCGATGTAGGCATTCTGGTTCGGCTTGCCCGGTTCAATCAGGCGCAGGGTCACGCTGTGGTTATGTGCCCAAGTCAGCATGGCGTGTCCGCAAAACTCCTTGCCGTTGTCGGTGCGGATGACGCGTGGCAGACCGCGGGTGGTGGAAAGCCGGTCAAGAATGCGTGTCACGGTGAGACCTCCAATCGCCCGTTCCGGCACGATGTCCACCGATTCGTGGGTGGCGTCATCGACGATGGTGAGGCACTTGACCGCCCGGCCATCGGCGCTGCGATCGAACACGAAGTCCATCGACCAGACCTCGTTGGCGGCCTCGGGACGTAGCAGCGGTTGACGATCACTCATCGGCACCTTCTTGCGTTGGCGCCGGCGGAGCTGCAGTTTCTCCTCGGTGTAGAGCCGTTCGACCCGTTTGTGGTTGACGATCAGGCCCCGCTGGCGGAGCTTCAGGTAAATCATGCCGGCCCCCCGTAACGCCGGTGCCGGTGAGCGAGCGTCACGATCGTCTCGCGCAGCGCCCTATTCCGATCCGGGGCCGGGCAGTAGCGCAGGCTGCTGGCACTCATGCCGATTACCCGCAGGGCGTGGCGTTCTGAGATATCTCGTTCCGTCATGTTCCGCACCACCTCGCGACGCGATGGTGCGGTCACCACTTTTTTCGCAGCACCTCGCGGGTCACCTCCTGCTCGAGCATGGCTTCGGCCAGGAGCTTCTTGAGCTTGTTGTTCTCGGCTTCGAGCACCTTCAATCGTCTGGCGTCCGACACACTCAGGCCGCCGAACTTGCCGCGCCACAGGTAATAGCTGGCCTCCGAGAACCCGTGCCGGCGGCACAGACCCTTGATCGGCATGCCGGCATCGGCCTCGCGCAGGAAGCCGATGATCTGTTCTTCTGAAAAACGCTTCTTCATGTCCAATCTCCTTCTGGTTATGGGATTGGACTCTAAATTGGGGCGCTACTCAAATAGGGGGACATCGGGACGTCGACGTCGGTAGCAATGTGACTAAATCGCGACGCCAATTAACCCATATGGGCTATTGGCGTATCTTTATCACCCGCCTTATGCTTCGTGCGTGGCGTGTGGGTAAAAATCCCACGCTTTGGCGGTAAATCTACCTTCATTTTGCATGGAAACGCGAATTTTCGTAGCGCGAACCGCTGAGTGTTTCTTAGTTATGACTCTAATTGAGACAGGTGATTTAGGAAAAACATACGGACAAGGCGCCATGGCGGTTGCTGCTCTGTCAAACATTAATCTCGAATTTAAGAAAGGTGACTTTGTTTTTTGGAATATTCAGGAAGTGGAAAGACTTCTTTGCTCAATCCGATTGGGCCCATCGATAGCCCAGCGTCGGGGAGTTGGTGCGACCGCCACACGGAAGGGATTTATGACTTTGCAAATCGAATCCAGGGAGAGCAACGAGTGAATGAGCCGCGAGTCGATCCGTGGCTAGTGCTGCGGACAAGAAGTCGTCACGAAAACACTGTAGAAAGCGTTTTGCAACAGAAACGAATCATCGCGTATCTTCCGAAACGCAAAGTCGTCCGTTGCTGGAAGGAGCGTAAAAGGACTGTAGAAATGCCCTTGTTCCCCGGCTACGTATTTGTGCGACCACGAGCGAATCAGTACGAAGGCATGCGCTACATTCATGGCTCGTGCGGGTTCGTGCTTGCCGACAACAAGCCGGCAACGATGCCAGAAAAGGATCTGCATGCCGTGAAGATGTTGGTCGACAGCGGCGCCGCGCTCACGGTCGAATCGGAGCTCATTGCCGGTAAGTGCGTCAAGTTCGTCGCCGGCCCCTTTATGGGTGTGGAAGGTGAGTTAGTTTGGATAAAAAATCAGAAGCTCTTGGTGATCAATGTCGACCTGGTGGGCGGCAGTGTGCGCGTGGAAGTTGATAGGGAAGAGATCTCGGTTCTCTGATTCGAGATGAAACCGCACATGGATGCGGTTAAGCCGTACCAAGCGAATTATTGCTGTAATTAAGTAGGCTACTTTCGCATAACGCACTCGTTAAGTGACGTTACGGGGCGGAGCCTGTCCGGAGGAAACGTATACTGCAAGTCTCTCCGGGCTTCGTGATACCTTGCCAACGCAGTAGACGGTTAAGCTCTGACCGCTTCATCTTCGGAGCGCAGTAACCCACGCACCACCGAGAGCAAATCTTCTTCCAGCAAGAGAAGCAGCCAAGATCTCGCTCTCGGCACCGCACGCTAGATTCTAGTTCCGGCGCACCTCGCAATCGTAGAAAGTTTCCTTGAGTTTCCGCTTGGTCGGCTTGCATCGCTGGGGACAAAATGCTCAATCAAGAAATGTTGCTGGAGTTGACGGAGTCTTACCTCAAATCCCTGGTCGCCGAAACTTCGGCTTCCTTGGGTACCGATTTCGACTCCTCGGCACCGTTCGGAGAATTGGGTATTGATTCCTTCCGAGTCCTGAAAATAATCAAGGCCTTGGAGGCAGACTTTGGAACTCTTCCTAAGACTCTGCTGTTCGAGAACTTCAACGTCGAAGCCCTGGCTTGGTATTTCGTCGACAAGCACAGCCAAACCTTGACCGCCAGGTTCTCGAAGGAACATCAATCCTCCCGTCCGGCACCGGGCGAGATGCCGGCAAAGCCGGTGAGTGCGGTAGCCGCGATAGCTGAAAGTGCGCCCGTTCAAAGAGTCGCTGCTCAGAGCCCGCTTCAGAGACCTCAATCCGCGCCCGTCGCGCAGCCGCCAATGCCGGCGCCCGCTACCGTTCGGAAGATGCCGATACGTTTTCTGGAAAAGGACTTGCCCAAGCATCCGGAACTCGATGCCCTGGTCAAAGACCTCTTCGAGCGCTACAAGAACGAGGGTTGCGTTTCCAGAGGAACGCGCAACATAGCGCCCAATCTTTTCATCGGCGGCGAAAGGAAGGGTTACTTCAACTATAGTCGCAGCAATAGCATTGTCCTGGTCTACGCCTATACGGGGCCCGAAGACTACTTCTCCGAGATCGCCAAGGAGATGTATCGCTACTGCGCTGCGAAGAATTTTCAGCTCAACCTCTTTCTCGACGTAGTCATCGGATCAATTGACGGAATTCCGTTCTCCGCAACGCCGTTCGGTGCGTTGCAGCGGGTGCTGGACATCCAGAATTTCACTCTCGAAGGCAGCGCGATGCGTCGTCTGCGCTATCAGGTCTCCAAATTCGAAAAAGCCGGTGCGTGCCGAACGCTAGAATACAAGTGCGGCACCAGCAAGGACGTGGACAGGAACATTGCTGAGGTCATCGACCGGTGGTGCACGACCAAGACGATGGTCAATCCACTGATCCACATCGTCAGGGAAGAGATATTGGCGGGCACCTTGCATCCGCAGCATCGCATCTTCTTGACTTACCTCGACGATACGCTGCAGAACGTCATCCTCATCTCCGTGATGTGCTCTTCGCTGAACGGCTATTTGATGGACCTGGAGTTCTACGGCAAGGACATGCCTCTGGGTGGCCTGGAGTTCGCGATTGTGAAGATCATCGAAACGCTGGCCCACGAAGGCTGCAGTATGTTCAGCATGGGTGGAACCTACGGTTGCCGGCTCGACAGCTCCCCGCACGCGGATTCCGAAGTCGACAAGATCCTTGACGATTTGCACAAACAGAACATCTTCAACGACGAAGGCAATCTCCAATTCAAGAACAAGTTCCGCCCCGAAAATAGAACCATCTATATTTGCCGCCCGGTCGGGAGCGGGAAAGCGGACAACATTATCGACATCATCATGATGATCGCGGATCCCGCCAAAGCCCAAACGTCAGACGAAGAGAACCACAACATTGGCGGGGAGCTTCCGATTGCGGGCGAACGTCCGGTCGTGGTCAATGGCCCCTATGCGAACGCGCCGCTGCTCGAAGGCGAAGCCAGATCGGGCACCTTGTCCGATTATGGATTCAATCCGTTGAATATCCCCAGCGATCGGATCGACTACGAGCTCAAGACCGACTCTTGGGCGCAGCTCGATACTGCTCCGTTCGTGCAAAAACAGATGGAGCATCTGCGTACCCAGCTACAGCAGCCGGTCAACGTCAACGAAAGTCTGAGTTCAGTATTTCCGTTCAAGTACTTCGCGCTGACCGATGCGGGTCGCACCGCCGACCATCTCTTTTGCAAGGCGTGGCCGAAGAAAGGCATCGTGCTGCAGAACCTGCTGTTCCCCTCGTGCATCTACCACCAGATCGACAAAGGCTTCACGCCGCACGAGCTGCCGCATCCGGAGGTGTTCCGGATCGATTCGGACGAAGTCTACAAGTCCGATATGGACTGGAATGCGTTGCAGGACTACGTCACTCGGCACGCCGGCGAAATCGCATACGTCTGCATCGAAGTCAGCGACAACGCCGCCGGCGGACATCCCGTGTCCGTGCAGCATTTGAAGCAGGTAAAGGACTTGCTCGCCGCGCATTCCATATCCCTTGTGATTGATGGCACGCGCATTCTGGAGAATGCGCAATTCCTTATCGAACACGACAAGCAGTACGCCGGCAGAACTCTCTGGGACGTTGCCAGGGAAATCCTCTCCTACGCGGATGTCGTTATCGGTAGCCTGGTCAAGGATTTTTGCGTCAACAAGGGCGGAATGATCGCCACCAACGATGAGAATCTGCTCCGCAGGGTTCAGGATCTGATCCAGCAGGAAGGCGGCGGGCTCAACGTCATCGAAAAAAAACTCATCGCCTTGGCTATGCAGAACCGCCGGCAGATCGAGACCTGGGTCGTGCGGAGGATGCGCGCCGTGGAATCGATCTGGCAGGCGCTGAAAGACGAGCAGGTTCCCGTCGTTCGGCCTGTCGGCGGACATTGTGTGATCATCGACGTGAAGAGGCTCCGGGAGTTTCGGGATTTCGTGAATCCCGTCGCCTCTTTCCTTGCTTGGCTCTACCTCAATACCGGGATTCGCGCAGGAGCCCACAGCGTGGGTATGCAGAAGAACAGCCCGATCAACGAGCAGGTCCGCCTGGCCATCCCGGTCGGTCTGAAGAAAGAGCAGGCCGATGACATCGTCCGCCGCCTGGTTCGACTGTTCCGGGAAAAAATGAATATTCCCGAGCTTAAGCTACGCGGTATTGCTTCCGAATCGTTCGGAGGGGTGCACGCCCATTACGATCTAATCCGCTACCACGGCGTTTCGCAAGCCAGCGTTGTCGCCGCTCCCGAAAAGAAGCTACCGAAGCCGCTGGCTCCGATGTCCGCTCCTGTGTTACCGGTCACGCCCCCCGCGCCGATGAAGTTCGCTGCTCCCTCCGCTTCGCGCAAGGACATCGCGATCGTGGGAATGGCAGGTCGCTATCCCAAAGCGAAGAACATACTTGAGTTCTGGGAAAATTTGAAGGCGGGTAGGGACTGCGTAGGCGATATCCCGCAAGACCGGATCGCGCGACGCATCCAGAACGAATTCACCCAGGCTTATCGGGGCGGCTTCCTCGAAGACATCGACAAGTTCGATTCTCTGTTTTTCAACATCTCCCCGCGCGAAGCCGAGTTTCTCGATCCCCAGGAAAGGCTTTTCCTCGAAGTTGCCTGGGAGGCGATCGAGGACGCAGGTTACTACCCGGAAATCCTGGCTCAGGAGAACGCGTCGCGGAACGTCGGCGTGTTCGTCGGCGCGGTCTGGGCGATGTACCAGATCGTCGGAGTGGAGGAGAAGCTTTCAGGCAACAACGTGAACCCGAACTCCTTCCTCTGGAGCATCGCCAACCGCGTTTCCTACTGGATGAATCTCACCGGTCCGAGCCTGACGGTCGATACCGCTTGCTCGTCCAGCCTGACTGCGATCTACCTAGCCTGCGAAGCTATCCACAACGGCGACTGCTCCAGCGCCATCGTCGGCGGCGTCAATCTCGATCTGCATCAGCACAAGTTCGATATTAATAACTCCGGCGGAGCGCTTTCGAGCGACGGCGTGTGCCGCAGTTTCGGGGCCGGAGCCAACGGCTATGTGGCGGGCGAAGGGGTCGGCGCGATCTTTATCAAACCACTCGACAAGGCCCTCGAAGACAACGACAACATCTACGGCGTGATCAAGAGCGCCGTAGTCAATCATGGCGGACGTACGAGCGGGTACACTGTTCCGAACCCTAAGGCCCAGGGCGATCTAATCGCGGCAGCCCTCGAAAAGGCCGGAGTGGACGCGCGCACCATCGGCTATATCGAAGCGCACGGCACTGGAACCGAACTGGGCGATCCAGTTGAGATTTCCGGTCTGACGAAAGCGTACGAATCTTACAATGTCGGCAATCAGTTCTGTCCGATCGGCTCAGTCAAGACAAATATCGGCCACTTGGAAGCGGCCGCGGGTGTGGTGGGCGTATGCAAAGTGCTTCTGCAAATGAAGTATCGCCAGCTCGTGCCGTCCCTGCATTCCTCCCAACTCAACGAGTACATCGACTTCAAGAATTCGCCTTTCTACGTTCAGCAGCGTTTGGAAGCTTGGAATGAGAAAGAAATTGATGGCGTCAGTTTCCCTCTTCGTGCCGGGCTCAGTTCTTTCGGTGCTGGCGGCGCCAATGCCCATATCGTCTTCGAAAGATACGAACTTTTGGCAGTTGAACCGGCTTCGCAACCGGGCGACTGCGTGTTTCCGCTTTCCGCGAGGAACGACGAGCAACTGCGCGAAATGGCTGTCCGCCTGCGCAAGCATCTCGAGCTCGACTCTATTCAGCACAACCTGAACGATATCGCGTTCACGCTTCAGAACGGACGCAAATCGTTTGAGCATCGCCTGGCGCTCGTCGCCAAGACCAAGAATGAGCTAATCGAGAAGCTGGCCGTATTTCTGAATGGCAAGAAAGACGTCGATGTCCTCTCCGGTCATGCGAAGAATTCGGAAGGGATCACGAAATTGCTCAGCCGCAAGGAAAAAGAGCAATTCGTCAGTCTGCTCTCGGAAAGCCGGGATCTTCACAAGCTCGCCCAACTGTGGATCGACGGCCTGCTCTCCGACTGCCGGGGATTCCTGCAGACGGGAGGCAAAAGAACATCCTTGCCGACCTATCCTTTCGCGGACAAGCGGTACTGGATCGCGGGCAAAACAGCGACCACGGCGGTTTCTTTGCCGGCGCGCTCCGGTGTACATCCGCTGATCGACAGCAACGAGTCGACTTTCCAGCGGCAACTATTTAAAAAGACGTTCCACGAGCAGGAGTTCTTCCTTCGCGATCATGTCGTCTCGAACATCCCGACTTTGCCCGGTAGCGCTTACCTGGACCTGGCCCGCAAGGCAGGCGAAATCGCGGCGGGAAGGAAAGTACAGAAGATCAGGAATGTTACTTGGGTCAGTCCGCTTTCGGTCGAAGGCTCAATGCCTACTGAAGTGTTTATCGAGCTCAAGCCGAGTGCCGATTCAGTGGTCTTCGAAGTGTTCAGCGAGGGGGCCGACGGCAAGAGAAAGCTCTATTCGCAAGGCAAATTGGTGTACGCGAACCAGCCCGCCGCCATTCCGCAGCCCGAACCCGAATACATCGACATCGCGGGCATTCGCGAGCGCTGCACCAAGTCGGTTGCGGCGAAAGATGCTTACACTCTCTTCAACTCCCTGGGCATGAATTACGGTCCGAGCTTTCAAGTGTTGCAGGAAGTTTACAAGAACCAAGACGAGGTGTTTGGCGTCCTGAAAATCCCCGAAGTCCGCAGCGCCGACTTCGAAGATTTTGTGCTCCATCCCTGCATCCTCGATGCCGCGATGCAAGCGGGCGTCATGGCCCAACTCGGCGAAGCGGCGGGAGAAATAAAAGTCCCGTATTCGCTCGGCGAAGTCGAAATCCTTCACCCGTTGACGCGCACTTGCTACAGCTACGTGACGAAGGTTAAGAGCGATCGGAACACGGGCTTAGGGGTGTCCAGGGAGAACGTGACCATCGTCGACGAAACCGGCAAGGTCCTCGCCAGAATCCGCGAATCGGTCGGCGTGCCGCTGTTGAGCGTGCACGAGAAGCCGGCAGCGGTTCAGAAGGCATCGCTGCCTGAGGGGCAAGACGAGTTTACCAAGCTGTACTACTCACATGTATGGCGGAAGTCGCCGCTCGCCAAGGTGCAGAGCGACGTCCGGGCCATCCTGCTCTTCGACAAAGACGATCGCTTGCGCGACGCGTGTGTGGCGCGGAACATCAAGGTGGTGCTGGTTCTACCCAGCGACAAATTCGAGGATCTGGGCAATGGTACTTACGGGATCAATCCGCAGGACCGGCAGGACTATGCCCGCTTGTTCGACGCTCTGAACGAGAAAAATTGGGTTGCGCAGAAGATTTGCTACGCCTGGCCCGACTCCTCGGAGCCCGGCGACGAAGGCGCGCTCAGGAAAGCGTTGGCGCGGGGTGTTTACGCATTCCTCTTCTTCTGTCAGGCGTTGATCGAGCAAAAACTGACGAGCAAAGTCCAGCTTCTGTATCTCTATTTCGCGAAGAAGAACGTGGTTCAGGCGCACAACGAAGCAATCAACGGATTCGTAAGAAGCCTGCGCCTGGAAAATCCGAAGATCGACTGTAAGGTGTTGGAAGTCCGGCAGAACCGGACCAATCTGAACGACGTGCTGAACTCGGTCGTGGCCGAACTGCATTCGGCCGCACAGGACGAGATCACGGTCCGCTATGACAGTCGTGTCCGTTACGCAAGAGCCCTCAAGAAGCTGAGTCTCGCGGAGCGGGTCGGGAAGGATTTGCCCGAAATCGCACTCAAGCAGAACGGCGTCTATTTGATCACCGGCGGCGCGGGCGGACTCGGTTTGATTTTCGCCGAATTCCTGGCGAAACATTGCAAAGCGAGGTTAGTGCTAACCGGCCGATCCGAGCTGTCTGCCGAGCGCGAAGCCGAGTTCGAAGCGTTCAAAAAAGCGGGCGCTGAAGTGCTCTACATTTCAGCGGATGTTTCCAAATCCGAAGACGCTCGACGCGTCGTGGATCAGGCGCGGTCGCGCTTTGGCAAACTCAACGGGATTATCCATAGCGCGGGTGTCCTGCGCGACTCCTTCCTTAGGAAGAAAACGCCGGAGGAGATGGAGGCCGTTTTCGCTCCGAAGGTTTTCGGCACATTCCATCTTGATGAGCAAACGCGAGACGAGGATCTGGATTTCTTCGTCACCTTCTCCTCGTTGGCCGCGATCGGCGGCAACGCCGGTCAGTGCGATTACGCGTTCGCAAACCATTATATGGATAGTTTTGCTGCCAGGCGCGAACTACTACGGGCGAGCGGCAGGCGAATGGGCAGGACGCTGAGCATCAACTGGTCTCTGTGGGCTAAAGGCGGCATGAAGCTCGACGAGGAGACCAAGCTCTTCTTCAAGAAGAATTTGGGAATCGTGCCGTTGAGGACTGAACTCGGTCTCGAAACTTTCGTTACCGTGCTTCCCTTGGCCCAGTCTCAGATCGCAGTTCTGGAAGGCGTACAGGCCAAGATAGAGCTGGCTTGGGGAATGACGAAAAGGGAAAGCCCGGCGCCCGCGCCGGCATCTTCCGGTGTCCAGCAAGCCTCTACTCCTTTGGGTGCCGTTGACTTTACCGGTCTCGTCATCAGGGAGCTATCGCAAAAGGTGATGGAGCTGTTGAAGCTCAACGCCGAAGACCTTTCGTTGGACACTATTCTACTGGATTTGGGATTCGACTCGATTGGCCTAACGACATTCGCGAATGCGATCAACGATAGCTACAAGTTAGACATCAACCCGGTCTTGTTCTTCGAATACCCCTCCATCCGGGCCATCGCTGGCGCCCTTGTCACCGACTACCGAAGTGCCGTGGAAAAGGTCCATAGTACCAGCAAGCGCCCCACCTCGATCGCTTCCCAGGCGCCGGCTCAGTCTGTCTCTAAGTCCCTCAAGGCAGACGGCGAATTCGACAAGGTCTTCGCGATTAGCAAGGGCTGGGAGCAGCCCGCCGCTGCGCCTTCCTCCAGAGGTATCTCGCGTGAACTACGCTTTATTGATGAGCCTATTGCGATCATCGGTATTGGTGGCGTTATGCCGCAGTCGGAGAATCTCGAGGAGTTCTGGGACAACCTCAAAAACGCCCGGAACATGGTCACCGACATACCGAGAGACCGCTGGGTTTGGGAGGACTACGACGGCAATCCGATCAAAGAGGTGAACAAATCCAACTCCAGGTGGGGTGGGTTCATGAAGGAGGTCGACAAATTCGATCCACTCTTCTTCGGCATCACGCCGAGAGAGGCGGAGATGATGGACCCCCAGCAACGCATCTTCCTCGAGTCGGTTTGGACCTCGATCGAGGATTCGGGGCACAAAGTGTCCGACCTGTCGGGTACGAAAACAGGGCTCTTCGTGGGCGCTTCGTCGAAGGACTACGTTGATGTACTCGCCGAAAACCTTTCGACGCTTGACGGATTCTCCGCTTCCGGTAATTCGCATTCTATCCTGGCTAACCGGGTTTCCTTCCTGCTCAATCTGCGAGGGCCCAGTGCATCAATCGATACCGCCTGTTCCAGTTCGTTGATTGCTCTGCATCGCGCTATCGAATCAATCCACACCGGCAGTTGCGATATGGCAATCGTTGGTGGCGTGCAGGTGATGCTGACACCGGTTGGTCATATCTCGCTGAGCTCGGCCGGCATGCTGAGCATCGACGGCAAATGCAAGACCTTCGACAAGGACGCCAATGGCTATGTGCGAGGCGAGGGCTCAGGCGCCATCTTCATTAAGACCCTAGCCAAGGCAGAAGAAGACGGGAACCCGATTTATGCAGTCGTCAAGGCAACCGCGGAGAACCACGGCGGCCGCGTAACGATGCTGACCGCGCCCAATCCCAAGGCGCAAGCCGAGCTGCTGTTCGAAGCTTATGAAAAGGCCCAGATCGATCCGACGACCGTTGGGTACATCGAATGCCATGGTACCGGGACAAGCCTCGGCGACCCGATCGAGATCCAAGCGCTCAAGAAGTCGTTCGCGGATCTTTACGAGAAACACAACAAGCCTCCGCCCGCTGCCCCGCACTGCGGACTGAGTTCGGTAAAAACGAATATCGGTCACCTGGAGCCGGCGGCCGGCATCGCGAGTCTGCTCAAGGCGCTGCTATCGATCAAGCACAAGCAGATTCCTGCCCTGCTTCACTTCGAAGAACTGAATCCGTACATCGACCTTAGCGGCAGTCCCTTTTACATCGTCGACAAGACGACGCCTTGGGAGACTGCGCAAGGCAATGACGGCGCTCCTCTGCCGCGAAGAGCGGGCGTTAGTTCCTTCGGCTGGGGTGGGGCGAATGCTCACGTCGTGTTGGAGGAATACCTCCTACCTCAGTTGACGCAGCAGGATGGTGATCGAGGTCCGCAAGCGGTCGTTCTGTCCGCCAAGAATGAAGCGCGTCTTAAAGCCTATGCCCGATCCTTGCTGGCACACATTCGAAAGAACGAATTCGCAAAACCTGAAATTGCCGACCTCGCCTATACATTCCAAATCGGTCGGGATCCCATGGAAGAGCGTCTGGGGCTGATAGTGGATTCAGTCGGCCAGCTGGCGGAAAAGCTTGAAGCTTATCTCGACGGCGTTGAGACGATTGAAGGTGTGTATCGCGGCCATATCAACCGCTACAAGAGGAACGATCAGGGTCTGAGCCTTATCGAGCCCGAAGAGAACAGTGGTGTTCAATCAAACGACATCGACGATTGGATCGCCTCCGAAGACTACGAGAATCTGTTGAGTGCTTGGGTCATGGGCACAGACATCGATTGGAGCAGGCTCTACACGGCTCGCCACAGCAAACCAAGGCGAGTGAGCTTGCCGACCTACCCGTTCGCCAGGGACAGGCATTGGGTCGATACTGGCGCGAAGACGACGACGAAGGCGGGCGTAACATCGGCCGCGCTTCATCCGCTACTGCACGCTAACGTCTCGACGCTCAGCCAGCATCGCTACAACGCAACGTTCAGCGGCAAGGAGTTCTTCCTCGTCGATCATCAGAGAACGCTGCCGGCAGCAGCCTACCTGGAAATGGCAAGAGCAGCCGTCGCGCACGCGAAGGTCCTGTCGGGCGATTCGACCGTACTGGAGTTGCGCAATATAGAGTGGACGCCCGTCGTCTACGTCGCGGACAAAACACCGGTCCTTATCGATGTGTTCGAGGCCCGTAATGGCCAGATCGGCTATGAGATCCACAGCACCAAAATGAATGGGGAAGGACAGCCGCATAGGATTGTGCACGGTCAGGGGACTGCGAAATTCGGCGCACGCCCAATGCCGGCGAGGCTCGATATCCAACAAATCATAGCGCTCATGACGTACGGCAGCGTGGATGAAACGCGTTCTGACACAATGCTAAAAAACCTGAGCCCGCAATCTGGACCGTCGCTACGGGCAATCAAATCGATATATCACGGATACCAACAGCTGCTCGTCCACCTGGAATTGCCACAAGGGATCGAACACATCGTGCAAGACTATGTTCTTCATCCGTCCGTGATGGACAGCGTGCTACAGAGCGCCATCGTTTTGGCGACGGACTTAGACCCAGTGCCCGGGCAGTCGTCGCAGCCTTCGGGGCTGGAGTCGCTACAAGTGCTGTCGCCCTGTACGGGGGATATGTACGCATGGGTACGCTACTCGCGGGGCAACAATGCGGCGGATGAATCGATTAGGTTGGATGTCGATGTCATGGACGCGCAGGGCACGATTTGCATACAGATGAGATCGCTCGCGTTCGCCACCACCAAGTTCGATCTCGGAGAAACGCGAGGTAAGGAAACGCAAAGCAAGGTTTTCACCGCGCTGCTCGATTCTGTATATCAATTGGAGGCGGACACTTCGGATAAGAACGAATCCGAAACCTTCACAGAAGAGTTCGAAAAAATTCTAGAAGAGATTCTGTAGAGGACAACGAATATGGTAACTTTAGTTGACGACGTTCTTGAGAGCATTCTCGCGAAAAGAATCGACAAGCAAGATGCGCTACGAAGCTTCAACAAGCTATCGGAGGAAGAGAAGAACCGGGTCGTTGTGAGCCTGAAGTCCAAGCTGCAAAAGAACGAGGACGCGGCTGAGGCGGAGCTTTCCGAGAAGCCCGCGAGTCCAACGCTGAAATCGATTCACGAGTCGGATCTAAGCGAAGAACAGAAAAAATACATCAAGGATCTCTCGAAAGAATACGCAAATCGCGTTCCGAAATCGAAGAACAACGCGTTGGTGCATCAGGTCTACTTCGTCGATCAAAGAAAGGTGGCGGGCCTCAAAAAGAGTCTCAAGTCCATGCAGTTCCAGCTGACCTATGAGCGGGCTGAGGGCGCTTACTTGTACGACGTCGACGGCAATAAATATGTCGATATCACGGGAGATCAAGGCGTCAACTTTTTTGGGCATCAGCCGGAGTTTATTAAAAACGCCCTAGTGAATCGTTTGAGTCAGGGCTACCCGTTGGTTGGGTATAGCGAAGATCTGTTCGAGGTTGCAAAACTGTTCTGCGAGATTACAGGGCATGAGCGCATGGTGTTCACCCAAAGCGGTACGGAAGCGGTGATGTGGGCGGCGAGAATGGCAAGAGCGGCCACAGGGAAAAAGAAAGTCGTGATTTTCGATGGGTCATATCACGGCCTGTCGGACACTGTACTGGCCATGAGGGGACGGAATGGTGTCACCATGGCGGCAGGGCTGGGCATGCTGCAGGAATTCGCGGATCAGTTGATTATTCTCGATTACGGGGACATGGACCAACTGGATGTAATCGAGAAAAACTCCGAAGAGATCGCATGCGTCCTCACCGAGCCGATCCAGTCAAGATTCCCGGCAAGGCAGCCGCACGAGTTCCTCAAAGAGCTGCGAAAGCTGACAGTGGAAAAAAATATCGTGCTGATCTTCGACGAGATGGTCACCGGCTTCAGAGTGGGCCGTAAAGGCGCGGAAGGTTTCTACAAGGTAAAGCCAGATATTGCGACCTACGGAAAAGTGCCGGGCGGTGGCATGCCGACGGGCATCATCGCGGGTCTACCGAAGTACATGAATTACATCGACGGCGGAGTATGGGGACTGGACGACGATTCAATGCCCAGCCTCAGGAGAGCCGTGATGGCCGGCACGCATACGCAGAATTCGCTCAAGGTGTCCGCAACGCTCGCGGTCTGTTCCGAAATGAAGCGCATATGCCAAGCGGATGATTGCGACTACTTAACTTGCGCATGCGCTGTGGGTGAGCTGAACCGGAGGACGAAGTCGATGTGCGACGAGATCAACGCGTACTTTCTGGAGAAGAACGCCCCCCTGGCCATCGAATACTTCAGCTCGCTGTTCAGAATCATGCTAACCCACGACCCATACGGACTCGTAAGAGAGTTGTTGATGATCTTGTTGAAAATCAATGGGGTCGAGACATCCCTTTCTGGAAACAACTTCCTGAACCTCGCGCATAGCGAAGCGGATATGCGTTTCATCGTCGATGGCTTCAAGAAAAGCGTCGAGACGCTTTTGGAGCACGGCTTCTTCTACGAGGACGAAGCGGAGGCTGAGCCTGCCGCTCCCCCCGTCAAAGCCAAGGAAACCAAGGTTCAAACGCCGCCTGCTTCCGTCAACGACCGCGCCAAATCCCAGATCGATAGGTTGAGGGAGCTGCTGCTGGCAGACCTGCGAAGCATCAACAATGGAGTGAACTGATATGTCGAATGTGGCAGAAATCGATGTTTTGAGCGACATCTTGAAGTTGATCGAGTCGACCTTGAAGATCCCGGCCGACCAGATGGACATCGACGCGAATCTAGAGAGTTTCGGCGTCAACTCGCTCATCGTGATGGAGTTGATGGAGAATATTGAAAGGGAGTTCGATATTACCTTGACGCCTGCGCAGTTCTCAACCATCGACACGGTGAGGGGGCTGGCGGGCTTGGTGGAGAAGCTTCTTGAGGATGCGAGCGATGCTAGTCGTCCGCAAAAAACTGCGTCGAACAATTCACATACGACGCCAGGAAGCGTTCAGCCCGTCCCGCATCTGCAACCGGGCGCTAACGTCACGACCCTGCGGAGCAGGGCGGGCGAAGGCCCGTCGCAGCAAGTCCTCGACTACGTCAGCAGAAAATACGCCATCGACCTTTCCTACCGCGACTTTAATTCCATCGAAGACGTCGTCGATGCGTTGGCATTCAACCACACCGGCGATCTGTTGCGGCACTACGGCCTGTCCGACCAGTCGGATTACGCGACTGCTTCAGTGAAGGCACCGGTGATAGCAATCGTCGGTATGAGCTGCAGGCTGCCCGACGCTCCCGACCATCAAGTGTTCTGGGAGAACTTGATTTCGCAAAAGAACAGCATACGCGAGATTCCCAAGACCAGATGGAATTGGGAAGATCACTATTCCGAAACCATCGCCCAAGGAAAAACCGTCTCGAAGTGGGGCGCGCTCATAGACGACGTGGACTGTTTCGATACCGGGTTCTTTAACATCCCGGCTGAAGTGGCGATGACAATAGATCCTCAACTACGGTTGCTGCTCGAGGAAACATATCGCGCCGTCGAAGACGCCGGCATTAACATGAAGAAGCTCGCAGGTTCGCACACGGGTGTCTTCATCGGATACGAATATTCTGAATACGAGCACCATCTTCGTAAACTCAATAACAAGGACTTCACCAAGGGGCCGCTGTTCAGTTCCTCAAGTCCTTCGTATTACCTATCGAATCGCATTTCGTACACGTATGATCTGTGCGGTCCCAGCGAAGCCTATAACATCAATTGCGCTTCGTCGGCTGTTGCGATCAACAGGGCGTACTACTCGCTGTTAAACGGCGAAAGCGATCTGGCGATCGCGGGGGCGGTCTCCCTTAACCTATTCGTGGACGACTACATCGCCGCGTCGCAGTACGGGATTCTCTCTCCGAACGGAACAAGCGGCGTCTTTGACGATAACGCCAACGGTTTCACCCGTGGCGAAGGCGTTGCGACGGTAGTCTTGAAGCGTCTGGAAGATGCTGAAAAGGATAACAACCGGATTTACGGCATCATCAGGTCTTCGCACCAAAACTACCGGGGGGCGGCCAGGAACATCTCTGAGGTCAAGCACGAGTCGATCACGAGCGTCATCAGCGAGTCCTATGAAAAAGCTTCTGTCGACCTGGAAACAATCGACTACATCGAGGTCGACGGCTATGCCAGCAAGTGGGCGGACTCTTTCGAGTACGAAGGCATAAAAGGCGTCTTCGAGAAGAGCAAAGCAGGTGAAAAGCATGTTGCTCTGGGCAGCGTGAAGGGCAATATTGGCAATGTCGAATCAGTTAGTGGCGTGACGAACGTCATAAAAATCGCGCTATCGCTTTATCACAAGAAGTTCCCAGCAACGATATCCAAAAAGAAGATCAACACCTTCATGGATATCGATAACGCATCCCACCCGCTCTATATCGCCGATAAGGAAATTCCCTTCGATAGCATTCGCAAGCAGGCCGACAAGCCGATCAGAGCGGGCATCAATTCGTTCGCCGATAGCGGAACGAATGTGCACATCCTGCTCGAAGAGTACATGGTCGAAAAGCCTGCTGCGAGCGATACGGCTCAATTCAAGCAGCTTTTCGTACTGTCCGCCAAGGACGGCAAGCGTCTGGATAGCTATGTTCAGAAATACATCGATTTTCTATCGGATGACGCTGCCTCCCACTCGTTTACAGATTTGATCTACACGTCGCAAGTGGGCCGCGAATCGTTGAACGAAAGGCTGGCGATCGTCGCGTCGTCGCGCAAAGAGCTTCTGGACAAGCTTGCTTTGGTCAAAAAAACCGGAATCAAAGACAAGCTGGGACTCGATTCGAAGGAAATTTACTACGGCAAGATCAATCCCGCCGAGAAGAATCCTTTGGCGAGCCTGATCACGGCCGACATGGCGCACATGCAACTCGTGCAGAGCATGCAGACTGCGCAGTGGAAACAGATCGCCATGTTATGGGTGAGCGGCGTGGCAATTCTCTGGGAGACGATTTGGCAGTCCCAGATGGTGCAGCGAGTATCGCTACCCACCTATCCTTTCGCCAAGGACAGGCATTGGCTCGATATCGATGTTCAGGAAACGTCTCAAAGCTACGTCGCCTCGGCGCCAGTTGAACAAAAGGCGCAGGCACCGGAGCCAGAAGAAGAATCCGTACTGTCAGCTGTTTGGTATTTCTACCTGCCCAGTGATGCGGCCCGTGCTCAAACGGATGCAGCGATGAGTCGCATGGAGAAAATTGAGTTATTCCTAAAGCAAGAAATCGCGATGCAACAGAAAAGACATATCGACGAGATCGCTTTGGATAAGGATTTCATCGAACTTGGGATGAATTCGATAGGTGTCGCCGATCTGATCATCAGGACGGACATGCTGCTGCAAACCAATCTGTCTCCGAGCATACTCTTCAAATATCCCGAGATCGGCACGCTGTCCGAATACCTTGCGAATGTTTACGCTGAAGCAATCGACGCGCTTGTGGTGACGAAGGTCAAGCCGTCTCCAGAAGAAATCAAGGAGGCAACCGCGGCGAACAGCCCGCCCACCGAACGTAAAGATCCGACGCCGCTGGATATCTTGATCGCACTGCAAGCAAAAGGGGGCAAGTCTCCCATCTTCGCCGTGCCGGGTGCGGGCGGAAACGCGCTCTCTCTGCAGCAGCTCAGCCATGCTTTGGGCAACAAGCAGCCTTTCTACTGCCTTGAGCCTGTCGGACTGGATGGCCATGTCCAGTCGATGGCAAGCATCGAAGAGATCGCCGATTTTAATATCAAGGCGTTGAGATCAGTGCAGGCGATAGGCCCTTATCGGCTGCTCGGATACTCCAACGGCGGCATCGTGGCATTTGAGATGACCAGGAAGTTGTTGGAACAAGGCGAAAAGGTATCTTCTTTGGCGATGCTGGACAGCCTTGCGCCATCGCTGCTGAGCGAGGACCAGATTGAATTGATGACGGTCGCTGTGTTCAACCATTTCATCAGCTCTCTTGGTGCCGTCTCGAAACTTGATGTCGAGCAGTTGAAAAAGGTGCCTGAGGGCGAACGTAGCGAATATCTCTACAATTATGTGGCGAGCCTTGGACTGGAGCTGCCAAAACAGCAATTCATGGCCACATTCAATGTGGCTACGGCAAGCGAATTGAGTTGCCGCGCTTACCAGCCGACAAAGCTGACGCACAAGGTCGACGTTACCTTGTTCCGCGCCACCGATGGTTTCAAGGATATGCCGAGCGATTATGGTTGGGGCGAGTTCTTGTCGGGCAACCTCCATACCTGCGAAATCAGTGGCAACCATTTCACTATCGTAGAAAAGGGCCCGGTTACGGAAGTTGCCCAGCAAATCAGCCACGCACCGGTAAAGCCCATAAAGAAAGCCTCTCGGGACCGCGCTGGTGTGACTGCCTAGCCGAGAGACTGCAGCACAGCATCCAAATCAGGGCCGGGTTAGCGAATTCTTCGCTCCGGTCCTTTTGCCCGCACCCAACCTGCATCGTCGGCATATGCCCAATTGGAAAACGCGACAAGCGCACTCGCTTCGGCTTGCCGGACAGTCCCAGTATGCGAACAATCTCTGGAGAAGATGATGAAACGCCTCATGAGTTCGATGGTTCGGTATTTCGAAAATGTTCCCGAACGAGTTCGAAAGAAAAAAATCACCATCTGGCTGTTATTCCTAATAGTGACCGTGTTCTGCGCTGTAGGAATGACTCGCGCCAAGTTCGACGCTTCAATTGAAGGTTGGTTTGCCGAGGACGATCCGCTGATAGTCGCCTTCGACTGGTTCCATCATGAGTTTGGCAGCGACGATCACCTTTATATCGCCTACAAGCCTAAAGACGGCGATGTCTTCTCCGAAAAATCGCTGAAGACACTACAAAAAATGCAGCAAGAACTTCAGGGGCGTGTATCCCGTTTGCAGGAAAAGGACGGTTCGGCTCTCAAGCATATCGTCAAGATCACTTCCCTCATAAATGCCCCTGTCTTGAGGACAGAAAATGGGGCGCTGATATCCAAGAAATTGGTGGGCAAAAGCGTGCCGAATTCACCCGAGAAGCTCGACAGCATTCGCCGAATCGCAGAATCGCAGAAGCCATTTCCTTTGCTGTATTTCTCGAAGGACTACAAATATGGGGGCGTCCTGATCGAAACGAATTTCGGTGCGATCCCCATTGAATCCGCGACTGCGAATGACAAACCAGCAATCTCAGATCTGAAATTAGACGATCCGGAAGTTACCGCCGGTATGTTGGAGCGCCCTAAGTTCAAACCAACTGACTTGGCGGATTACGTAGCTTTGATGGATGAAGTCAAGGCTGTTCTAAACAAGCCAGAATATACATCTCACTTCGAATACTACCCGGTGGGGAACACCGCAGCGGCTGAATACAACTTAGCGATGGTCAACGAGATGGGCATGCTGAATGTCGCGGCGCTGCTCATCATCATGTTGCTGTTGTGGCTTATTTTCCGCTCGTTGAGTGCGGTTGTTTGGCCGGTCGTCATCGTAATATTGAGCACGATTTGGGCAGTAGGCATAACAGCCTGGATCGGCTTGCCTATCACGGCCTTTGTCATGGTGACCGTCATGCTTACTTTGGCGGTTGGCGTCGCCGATACCGTTCATGTGATGTCGGCATATTTGTCTTCGCGCAATGAAGGCCATGATCACCCATCTGCCCTGAAACGAGGGTTTAGAAATGTCGCCGTGGCATGCCTGCTGACGACAGTTACCAACATAGTGGCTATTACGGCGTTAAGCATTACGCCTATTGTTCCTATCCAAGTCTTCGCGTTCATGTGCGCGCTGGGCGTGGGGCTTCCCTTCATATTCTCGGTTTATCTGCTTCCGCTTATGCTTGATCTATGGGCGCCAAAGAAATCTGAGAATGCGGGTAGAGGCCGGTTTGGTGCGTTCTTCTCCCGTTTGACCCCCGACATTTCCTCCTATCTGGGACGTCTTCTGGAAAAGGTCTTGCCCACTGTGGAAAAGAGGCCGGTGGCTATCATCGCTCTCTTCATGATCGTGCTCGCCGTCTGCATTTACGGCGCCACGCAGACGAAGGTGGATACCGATCCGGTCGGGTCTTTTCCAATCGACTCTAAGATTAGGCAAAGCGTCGCGGTCGTGGACAAAAACATGATGGGCGCACAAAGCATGGAGATCTATCTGGATCTAGGAAAGGAAAATGCCTTTCACGATCCTTTCGTTTTGAATGTGGTGAACAAGCTGCAAGACACGATTGAGCGTGAGCACAAAGATCTTGTCGTGCGAACCACTTCTTTGGTGGATACGGTCAAGAATTCATACAAGACTCTGAATGACGATAGGGAGGATATGTATGTCATTCCCGAAACTCAGAGCGCTATATCGCAAACGCTATTCTTGTTCAACCAGTCCAATCCGGACGATCGAAGTAAGCTGGTTTCCGACAATTACGATAGATCGCGCATAAGCGTTCGTCTTTATAACAAGGGGTCTTACGAATATACAAAAGCTTGGAATTCGATGCGGGCTGATATCAATAAGTCCGTTGAGGAGATCAAGCAGAAGTATCCAGATGCCAAGGTTTCCATTACTGGCATGCTGGCTCTGCTGATGCAGGGCTCCGACTACCTCACGAGCAGTGAGTTGACGAGTTTCGGATTGGCTATCGTTTTGGTCAGCGCCGTGTTGCTCGTACTTTTCGGCTCTCTAAAGGCGGGCACCATTGCGCTCATTCCCAACCTGATTCCGGCCATATTGGCGTATGGTGCTTTGGGTCTTCTAGGCAGACCCCTCGATATCACGACGATGATGATCGCGCCGATCATTATCGGTATCGCCGTCGACGATACGGTGCATTTCATCACCCACTACCGAAATCAAGTCGTCATCCACGGCGATATAAGAAGAGCGCTGCAAACGACGATAACCGAAGCCGGCCAGTCCGTTGTTTTCACCACCTTAATACTAGGACTGGGTTTCGGCATCATGGCGTTTGCTTCCGATGCCGGTGTGGCGAACCTGGGGATCTTTGGCTCTCTGGCTATCCTTGTGGGTCTGCTCAACGATCTATTCTTATTGCCCGCAATGATCTTGGTTTTCAAGCTGAGGTTCGAGGGCCATGGGCTGACCGAACCAGCGCTAATCAAACCGAAACTGTCTTCGTCTAACTTGGAGCCATGAGCTAGCTTTGCTGTTGGTACTCTTGCCGTGGCGATCAAATCGCTCTATCTATTGGTCATTAAGGAAGGAAGGTATGAAATCCATCAAAACGAATCTACACGTCATGTTGTTGGCTTGTGCCTTGGCGCCTTTGACGGCATTGGCAGCCAAGTCAGCCGACCAGATCATGGCGAACGTGGATCATGCAACACGCACCGCCTATTCCACCCAGCTTGCGAGTGTGAAGATCACAACGTGCAAGTACGTGCTCGCGAACGGAAGCGTGAAGTGCTCCGAAAAACCCAGGGTCGTAGTTGCCGAGAACATAAAAAAGGGTGAAGTGGTCGATGGAAAATACAACGACAAATCATTACTGATCGTCCGCGAGCCGATAAGCGACAAGGGGACAAGCCTGCTGGTCTACGAATATGGAGAGCGTGGCAGAGACAACGATAACTGGCTATACCTGCCCGCATTGGGCAAGGTCAATCGGATCATTGCGAGCGACGACGAGGCTGGAAGTGTGTTCGGATCCGAATTTTCCGTTGAGACCACGGAAAACCCCGAGGGCAGAAAAATTTACGAATATACGTACAAGCTTCTCGAGGAAACAACCCATCAAGGGCGCCCGGTTTGGGTCATAGAAATGCTTCCCACCCAGGTAAAAGCGAAAAAGACGAGTTATGACAAGGTCGTGGCGTGGATCGACAAAGAAACATACCTCCCCTTGAAGGAAGACCTTTACCGCAATGGAAAGATACATAAGCAGCGGACCCAGAGCGACATCAAGAAAATCGATGGCGTCTCCGTGGTGCTAAAGGTAGTGGTGAACAACCGATCGTCATCTCGCGTAAGTCAAATGGACTATATGGCGATGAGACACAATACGGACATACCCGATGAATTTTTGAGCCAAAGGGGATTGACCGACTTTGCTTTCAGGGAAAGAAATCTCGCTACGTTCCGTGACCGACTGAATAAATAGTCGTCGAACGCTTAATGAAAAAAAACTGTCGAATGGCCTGTCTTGTTTGCTGCCTTGTATTGAGCATTCCGCTCGGCGCACAGGAGAGGAAGGAGACGGTGGATCCGAAGTCACAGGTCGCGCCGGACGAAGACATCGATTTATCAAAGGCAGAGCCCTCTGCAGGGAACGCCGGGGCCTTCGAGCATATCGATCTATCCAGGATAGATAAATCCGATGCTTCTTCGAAGGCTATGCGATCTACCCTGGGCCATGAAGGCTCGTTCAGAACGCGGGGGCAGCATGGCGTCGTAAACAATCGAAGTTGGTTTCGTATCGAGTATTCGAAATTTTTCCTCGATAGCTTTTTCGTGCAGATCGATTCCAAGCTGAACGCATTTTGGAGCAACGATCATCGCGCAAAGGCGGAAGATCAAGCGACTCTGTTCGAGACCAACACTCAGGAAGCTTTCCTGCAATACAGCGGGACCGGTGGTTATACGAGCATCAAGACGGGTGTGCAAAGGTTGATTTGGGGGGAGTCTGAAGCTGGAGCAATCACTGATGAAGTAAGCCCGCGGAATTTTTCGGAATTGTTTTTCGCCCCCCTTGAAGAGTCCAGAATTGGTCAGTTCATGCTGAACCTCGACCATTTCTCTTCGAGCGGCGATTGGAGCTTCTTCTTTGTGCCGAATCCAAAGTTCAATAAGTACCCGAAAAGTGGCACTGCGTATTACGTCGACCCTTTCAATGGCCTGGCTGATATCCGAGATGAGCCATCTGACAAGAAACAATACGAATATGGCATGAGATGGAAGAAAACCTTCGGTAAAAGCGATATCAGCTTCATGGCAGCCAGCTTGGTCGACAACGACTACGTCTTTCACATGGATGGCGTAACCGATGCAGGTAGGCTGTTGATTTCGCGCCTAAAGCAGCGTTTCACTTTGACCGGAGTGACCTTCAACTATGCAAAAGGCAAGTACCTTCTCAAAGGCGAAGTGGGGTTAAAGTCCCCTAAAGGGTTTAACGATGCAGCCTTCCAGATCATAGAAAAAGACGTGATAGATAGCTCGCTGGGGTTGACGTCCTCCTTAGGACAATCGAATACCATCGGATTGGAAGTTGTAAACAGTTATGTGCGTAACTGGAATAACACTATTGTAGGTGTTCCACGGGACACAAGCTCTTTGGTGTTGAATACGACATTATTTTTCTTCAACAACACGCTGTCAGTTAATTGGTTGACGATATACAACCGGCCTTTCACTAGCTACCAGTCATCTGTAAGAACATCCTATAAGTGGAACGACAATACGACTTTCAGCGTCGACGCTCATGTCATCGACGTTCCGGACAAGAATAGTTCTCTCCGTCCATACCGCGACCAAGATCAAATCGTTTTCAGAGTCCAGTATCAATTTTGACCGGCGACAGCCCTTCAGATGGAGCATAAATAAAATGTACGAAAAACATGAATTCGACGCCATCGTCATAGGCTCCGGGACGAGTGGAGCAACTATCGCTAGAGAGCTTAGCAAACATAAGAAGAAAGTTCTTATCCTGGAACGGGGAGGCAATTCCCCTCTCAAAGAAACTTTCATGGGGATCGCTGCAATAGCGGATGAAGTCGCTCTGGGCGGTGACAAGTTGTCGACGGTGAGGGCCATAACGACAGGGGGTTCCACCGGCCTCTATTTCGGCGTAGTCAATTATCCTCAAGCGGATACTTTTCGCGCAGTCGGTATCGATCTTTCTCAAGAGCTCGAAGCGGTCAAGAAGGACTTGCCTATTGCACGTTTGACTGACGAACTTTTGGGTAACCAAGTCAAGAAATTGCGCGATAGCGCGGTTGCCCTAGGGCACGCATGGCAGAAGAACGACATGTTGGTCGATTTGTCGAAGTGCGCATCCGGGTATTCCTACGAGGCGAAATGGAAGGCGAAAAGTTATGTAGAGGAGGCCGTCCGGGAAGGAGCAATCCTAATCACTCGCGGTACCGTCCAGAGAATAATCATCGAAAACAACGTGGCCGTCGGCGTCGAGTACAAGATCAAAAAGAGCGCTGTCAGTTCTGAGCTAAAACGAGCCTTTGGAACAAAAATCATCCTCGCCGCGGGCGAACTCGCGTCTCCAAAAATCCTGCGGGATAGCGGCTTAAAAGGGGTAGGTGATCGAGGGTTTTACTGCAATCCTGGGTATGCCATATACGGCCTCGTCCCTGGACTAAAAGGTACGAGCAGTTTCGTCGGGAGCATGGGCTGTGTCTATGACGATGGTATCGAGCTGGGTGACGCCAATGTTCCTCAGCCCCTGCATCGGCCGATGATGCTTGGCGGCCTGAAGCTTAGGCATCTTTTCGCATTCCCAAACAGTATAGGAATTGGCGTAAAAGTGAAGGATAGCCTCGGAGGGGAATTGAAGGCCGATGGTCGTTTCTACAAAACATTCGATAGAGAAGACCATTTGAAGCTGAGCAAGGGAAAACAGGAAGCCATAAAAATCCTTAAGAAAGCCGGGGCGAAGAACATAGTCAATTTTGGGCTGACTGCGGCAGGGCGCGTGGGTGGTTTGGTCAGGTTCCAAGAACACCTGGATGAAAAATTAGAAACGCAGTATCGCAATCTCCATGTCTGCGATGGATCTGTAATCCCCGACGATATGAGAGGTACACCGACGATAACGCTCGTTTGCTTGGCAAGGTACTTATCCAAGCATCTCATCTCCTCCTTTTAAGTATATTCGTTCAAGCCACACATCAATTCACTACTATGGAATCCAAAATGGAAAAGTCGACACCAACAATCAGCGCCCGCTCATCCGCGGAGCCGACATCAAGACAAAAACGAAAAAAGAAGATTCTTAAGTACGTTCGATACGGCGCTCTGGCGTTTGCGGTCATTCTGTTGATCGCGCATTTTATCTGGAACGCGTCGGGTTCAAATCAATGGGAGCTGGTCAAGGACGAGAATGGGGTCAAGGTGTGGAACTTGAAAACGCCAGGTTCCAACCTAGTGAGGGTGAAAGCGACAGTGAGGGTTAAATCCAGGATGGCCGGTATGGTGAAGCTGCTGGAAGACCTCGAGAGTTGTGTTGATGCCTATTGTTACGACACAAAAGTAATACAGCAGATACCGAGTTTGCCCGGACGTTCTGCTACGTATGTCCGATTCAAGTTCGACATACCGGGCTTGAAAACGCGAGAGTACGTATTGTTTGCAGAACACTATCAGGATACCGGCAGTAAAATACTTGAAATCAACGTCATATCCGCACCGAATAAGCTACCTCGCGACGAGTGTTGCGTTCGCGTTACGCACTTACACAACAACTGGAAACTCACGCCTCTGAAGAACAACGAGATTGACATCGAGTTCATGCAAGACACCGATCTAGGAGGTTTGCCCTATTTCTTCTCGAACATCGCTTTGACGGAGGGTACTTACGAAGTTATGCATGACATGCAAAACCTGATGAACAAGGAAAGATATCGAAACGCAAGGGTCGACTATATACAAGAGCTACGCGAGCACTGATTGCAGATTAGACAAAGATGGAAGCTCAAAGTGCAAAACCTTTCGTTGACACCAGCCCGTCGGTAACCTGTGTCCAGAAACGTTCCACTAAGTTGCGGTGGATGCGACGTCTCCCCAATTGTCAGTAGCGCCAGGCACAAGAGTCCGATCCAGTAGCACGAAGGAGGTCGGACATGAAGAAACGCTTTTCCGAAGTACAGATCATCCGCTTTCTGCGGGAGGCCGACGCGGAATCAGCAGTGCAGGATTTGTGCCGTCGGTGTTTCTTTCGTAGCGAGTTACTACCTCTGGCGTATTAAATTCGGTGAATGGCGGTGTCGGAGACAAAGTGCCTGACGACACCGGAAGCAGAGAGCAGTCGACTGAAGCGACTGCTAGTGACGTCGCTCTGTGAGGACAAGGCAATGAGATGGATAAAGGAACGCTTTCAACAGTTCGATCAACGATTCGTCGCGGTCAACGAGTCTGGCGCTGTTACTTACGCCGACTTCCTTCGAAAAGTCGAACAGTGGCATCAAGCTATCCAGAAGTGGGGCGTCGTGTCCGGTGATCGCGTTGCTCTAGTGTCGGACTATCACATAGACGTCGTTGCCCTTCTGCAGGCACTGATGGAAAACGCTTGCATCGTCATTCCTTTGTCGGAAGACGACCGAAGCCTGTTTGAAGAGCGCTTGCAGACGGCTTGTGCCACCAAGATCGTAACCACCTCCGCCCGCAGGGAGATTGTTCCCAATACGACGGAATGCCGCAACTTAGTTTTCGACGATGCCGGGGTACACCCTTTGCTCGAGCCAATGGTGTCGAGCGGCAGGCCTGGTTTTGTGATCTTTACGTCGGGGAGCACAGGCAAAGGTAAGGCAGTGTTGTTGGATTATGGTCGCATGATCCAGAAGTATCGCGGAAAAATACGGGGGGCGTTCCGCACGCTGCTGTTCCTGAAGCTCGACCATATCGGTGGTTTGAATACACTGTTTTCCGTCATCTTCAACGGCGGCACGATAGTGACCTCTCCATCGAGGCAAGCGAAGGATATCTGTTCTTGCATAGAAACATACTCCGTGGAATTGCTACCTACCACACCGTCTTTCTTGACCATGCTGCTCATGTCGAGCGTGTACAAGAACCACGATTTGTCGTCGCTCAAGGTAATCACTTACGGAACGGAAGTGATGCCGAACTCGACGCTTGCGAGTCTCCATCAGAGCTTTCCCAAGGTAGCGTTGAAGCAGACTTATGGCTTGTCCGAGCTGGGGATTCTAGCCACGAAGTCGAAGGCCTCTTCGTCGAACTGGATGAAGATCGGTGGGGACGGTTTCGAGCTGAAGGTCATGGATGGCACGTTGTGGATCAAGAGCGAGCAGGCCATGTTGGGCTACTTGAACGCACCGAGCCCATTCGACGAGTATGGTTGGTACAACACCGGCGATAAGGTCGAAGTCGACGGCGAGTACTTCCAGATATTGGGCCGTGAATCCGAGATCATCAATGTCGCTGGCGAGAAGGTATTCCCCATAGAGGTCGAGAGCTTCCTGCTGACCGTCGACAACGTCAAAGACGTGGTCGTGAGGGAAAAGAGGAGTCCGGTGGTGGGACAGATGATCTGGGCCGAGTTTCTCCTAGAGCAGGAAGAAGATTCGGTGTCCTTCAAAAAACGTGTCATCGAGCAATGCCAACGTCATCTGGCGCCATTCAAGGTGCCGGGATTCATCACCATCGCAGAGGGCGACACCCTGGTCGGTTCCCGTTTCAAGAAGATCCGCAAGGGAACAACTGACGGTGACGCACCCGGCTCGGCTGCAAGCGCTGCCGATGGTTCTGCGGCATCGGAACCTGCTATCGCCTGATCAAACTACGGAGTATTTCAATGTCGGGATCGAAGGAAAAAGTCGTCGTCGTCAGCGGTGGCAGCAAAGGGCTGGGCCTGGCCATCTGCAGGGCCCTGCTGGCGGAAGGCTATTGTGTTGCGACGTTCAGCCGGAAAAACACGGTCGAACTGGAAACGCTGATGAGAGAAAGCGGGGGAAAGCTGTTCTGGGAATCAGTGGACATCACCGACGAGGCCCAGCTGACTAGATTTCTTCGCCGGGTGAGGGAGAAATTCGGACGCGTCGGCTATTTGGTCAACAGCGCCGGTATGGCCAACGAAGGTCTACTGACGATGATGAAAAGCAGGGACATCTCACGGATGATCCAAGTGAACCTGGAAGGCGCGATCACGCTGGCGCAGGCCTGCATCAAACAAATGATGGTTGGCGGCGGCTTCGGTGTCATCGTGAACGTCTCCTCGGTCGTCGGCGTGCGCGGTTTCAAAGGCGTCGCCGCTTACAGCGCGACTAAGGCTGCGCTGGACGGATTGACCAGAAGCCTCTCGAAAGAGCTAGGCTCGGTGGGTATCCGCGTCAATTCTATTGCCCCAGGTTTTATGGAAACGGAAATGACTTACGAACTCACCGATCAGCAAAAGGCAAGAATCATCCGGCAGACGCCGATGGGCAGGCTCGGCACCGTCGAAGACGTGTCGTCGGTCGTCAAGTTTCTGTTGTCCGAAGAGTCCAGTTTTATTACCGGCCACACCATCGTTGTCGATGGCGGGCTCACTGTCTGATGGGAGAGTCAACAAAATGAGTAGCGATGTGAAAGTCACGATCGAGAATGTCATCCGGGCGGTGGCGGAGGAGCGCAGCCTCAGCCTGCCCGAACTCAAGGACAACACGGAGATCGTGGACGAGCTCGGCTTCTCCTCGCTAATGGTGGCCGCGTTGATCGCGAATCTGGAAGAGGAGTTCGGCTTCGATCCGTTCCAGCAGGAGGATGTCATGATTACTGACATCAGAACCATCAAGGATCTTTGCAACGTTTACGCGAGCTGTCTGGAACGTAGCCGCTAAGCGTTCCTGTGGAAGTTTTTCAAGAGATAGAGCCGTATGAACATTAAGGATAACGATATTGCTGTTATTGGGATGTCGGGAAAATTTCCTGGGGCGAATAGTGTCTCTGAATTTTGGGAGAATATCTGCGCTAAAAGGGAAAGCATCCGCTTGCTCTCCGACGAAGAACTGAGAAACGCCGAGGTCCCCGAGAAGGACATCGCCGACAGTTCCTATGTGAAAGCATCCGCGCTGCTGGACGACGTCGCTATGTTCGACCCCGGCTTTTTCAAGATATCGCCGCTGGAAGCGGAGCTGATGGACCCGCAGATCCGGCTGCTTCTGCAATGCGCCTGGGAAACCCTGGAAGACGCCGGTCATGCGAAGAAAGAAGCGCAAAACATCGGCGTTTTTGCGGGTGCGGGCGGGGTGGCGACCAGCTATTTTTCAAACTTCGTCAATGTGAACGGCCACTTCGAGAAAATTACTGCCAGTCCCACGCATCTAGGAAATGACAAGGATTTCCTGGCGACATACATTTCGTACAAATTGAATCTAACCGGGCCGAGCATGACGGTCCAAACGGCATGCTCCACTTCTTTGGTTGCCCTGCATCAAGCACGCTTGAGCCTGCTGAGCGGCGAATGCGATATGGCACTTGCGGGAGGCGTCACCGTTCGCGTTCCTCACGGTCACGGCTACCACTACAAAGAAGGCTATATATTTTCGAAATCGGGGCGCGTCAAGACCTTCGATGAAGGCGCCGACGGCGTCGTTTTCGGTAGCGGTCTGGGACTCGTTCTGATCAAGAAGCTGTCCGATGCGATTCAAGACGGCGACAACGTCTACGCTGTCATCAAAGGCTCGGCGATTGCGAACGATGGCAAGGGGAAGATGAGCTATGCTGCCAGCAGCGCCAAGGGGCAGATCGCATGCGTGCGTGCGGCACTTAAGAATGCCGGGGTCGAGGCGGGATCAATCGGGCTCGTCGAAGCCCACGGAACCGGCACGTCCATGGGCGATCCGGAAGAGGTCAAGGCCCTGTCGACTGCTTTCAAAGAACAGACGAGTAAGAAGACGTACTGCGCGCTGGGCGCGGTGAAAACTAACGTTGGCCATTTGGAGGCTGCTGCCGGTATCGTTGGTTTCATCAAGGCCGTCCTGGCCGTCAAGCACGGCCTTATTCCGCCGACGGTGCACTACGCGAAGTCGAACCCCAGGATCAAGTTCGAAAATACGCCGTTTTACGTCAACGGTAAGCTGCAGAAATGGAGTGAGGGTAAGCGGCCACGGAGGGCAGCCGTCAATAGCCTGGGCGTCGGGGGCACCAATGCCTTCGTGATACTGGAAGAGTACGTTTCCGCGGAGACATCGCTGAAAAAGGCTTTGCCTACTCCTGTCGTCGTTCCGCTGTCGGCAAAATCCGAATCGAGCCTGCGCGCCTACGCGAAGAGACTCGCCGACTTCCTCGTTGCCTGTAGCGAAAAGAAGGATGCGATCAATATCGAGGATGTCGCCTACACATTGCAGGTCGGTCGCGAAACCATGGATTGCCGGGTGGCCTTCGTGCTGTCTTCTGTCGACGAGCTGAAGGCCGCATTGGACCGTTACCTGCAGGGCGCCGAGGTCTGCTCCGCGCAAGGCGAGGCATCGGGTCTCGCCACATCGTGGGTCAATAACGGCGACGTGGATTGGACGAATCTTTACGCGGATACCAAGCCGCGGCGAATCAGTCTTCCTACTTACGTCTTCGCGAGAGAGCGGTACTGGATCGAGACTGGGGGCGTTGTCCCTTCTCGCGCGGTCATCCATCCGCTCCTGCACACCAATATCTCCGACCTGAACGAGCAAAAGTACAGTTCGTCTTTCACGGGTAACGAGTTCTTCCTCAAAGACCATCAAGTGCACACGAAGCAGCGCGCTGGCAGTGGTTCGCAGTTGCAGAAAATCCTGCCCGGGGCCGCCTATCTGGAGATGGCGCGCGTGGCGATCGAACAGGCAGCGCCGATCCATTACGACGCCAGAGTTCCAGAGTTCCGTGACATCGTGTGGTTACAGCCCATCGCAGTGTCCGGGGGAAAGCAGGTCAATATCGCACTGGTGGCCAGAGATCGGGACGGTCAGCAGCGCATCGATTTCGAAGTCTATACGCGGAATGACCATATCCATTTTCAGGGCCGGTGCGTGTTCGCCAGCGAATCGGCGCGTGATCGGCTCGATCCTGCGCGGCTAAAGGACTCTATGGCGCGGGACCAGTGGTCGGCCGACAGCGTTTACGCGGCTTTTGCCAAAATGGGTCTCGACTACGGGCCTGCGCATCGGGCGATCATTGCGATCGATCGTGGCGAACGCGAGCTGCTCGCGCAGTTGAAACTACCGCTTACGGTGGAGGCAAGCCAGCCGGATTACGTGCTCCATCCCAGTTTGATCGACGGCGCCTTGCAGGCCGCCACCGCGCTGCTCTTCGATCTGAACAACGTCCCCAGTCATCCCATCGTCCCGTTCGCCATCGAGAGCCTGCGCGTAATCGCGCCGTGCGCCAAGGAGATGCTCGCGTGGGTCCGCTATTCACAGGGCGCTCAGCCGAGCGATAAGTCCGCGAAGCTGGATGTCGATTTGCTCGACAAGGAAGGGAACGTGGGCGTGCAAATCCGCGGATTCGTGCCTCGGTCGCTCGGTCAGGAGACCCTCGGTAGCCTGCTTGCGACGCAAGTATGGCAGCCCAGCAACCCTGCCGCGACTCAAGCGACTTATACGGAGCGGCACGTCGTCCTATGCGACCTGCCGCATGTCGACGCGAGTAAAATCGCCCGTGATTGTTCGCTACTGCAGATTGAAAAAGGAAAAAACATTGCGGAGCGGTACAGTGATTTGGCGCTCGCATGTTTCGAAAAAGTGCAAGCGTTGGTCAAACGCAAACCTCAAAGCGAGACGTTCGTGCAGGTGGTGATACCGAACACGGACGAAAACGCGGCGTATGCCGGCTTGTCGGGCCTGTTCAAGACGGTGAGACTGGAGAACCCGCAGATCGCAGGCCAGCTTGTTTTCGTTGACGTCGGTGTCGGCACTGACGAACTCATGAATCTGCTGCACGCCGAGTGCAGTCATCCCCACGACACGTTGATCAAGTATGAACAGGGCGTCAGACACATCTCGAGCTGGCAATTCCTGAAGGAGGACGATGCCGACACGTTTGATGGGAATAACCCCTACAAAGACCAAGGCGTCTATCTGATCACCGGCGGGCTCGGCGGTCTGGGCGTTGTATTCGCAAAAGAAATCCTAGCCCGAACCTCGAACGCGAAAATCGTCCTGAGCGGGCGGGCGCCGCCGTCCGAAGTCAGAAAGTCCGCAAGCAAGAAGGCGGTTCTCGAATCGCTGCAAGCCGGTGGAGCGACGGTGGAGTATCGGCAGCTCGATCTGGACGATCCGAATAAGGTCAAAAACCTGATCGCGGCGATCCAGAAGAAGTACAAGCAGCTGAACGGCATCATCCACAGCGCGGGAATGACGTCGGACGGCTTTATCTTAAAAAAGACCGCCGCCGACGTCGGTCGCGTTCTTGCCCCGAAAGTCCTAGGCACCTTCCATCTGGATCAGGCGACGCAGGACGTCGACCTCGACTTCCTGGTCTTGTTTTCGTCGCTGACTTCTGCCGTGGGTAACCTGGGGCAGGCGGATTACGCCGCAGCCAATGGGTTCATGGACGAGTTCGCGGCTTATCGCAACCGCTTGGCGAATGCCGGAAAACGCCGGGGTTTCACGCTCTCCATCCGCTGGCCGCTGTGGCAGGACGGCGGTATGCAGCCAGATGCCGCCGGCAGGGAGATGCTGCAGGAGACAACCGGCATCTGTCCTATGCAGACGTCGGTTGGGATTCGAATGTTCTATCGGAGTTTGGCATCCCGGTACGACCAGACCCTGGTAATGGAAGGCGATCTGCATCTGATGCAGCGGACCTTGGGCGTTGGGGCAGCGATCCATGCGGCTACGCCGGCAGTCGACGTCCCGAAGCTCGAATTCTCGTCCGAAACCGAAGGCGAAGATAGGGGTGGGCGTAGCCTCACGGAGCTGACCGAGGCCTACCTATGCAAGCAATTGTCGGCGTCACTGAAGTTGCCGGCACACAAAGTCGATCCGCGGGCTCCCCTTGAAGACTATGGGATTGACTCGATACTGGCTTTGGGTTTGACGAGCTCGCTGGAGAAGACCTTCGGGTCTCTTCCGAAGACTCTGTTCTTCGAGTATTTGACGGTCCGCGAGCTGGCCGGTTACTTCGTCAAAGCGCATGTCGCGCGGTTGTCGAAACTCTTTTCGGTTTCGGAGAGCGGCAGCGGCCAAGAATCGATGCAAGTATCGGCGCAAGCGCTGGCCCCGGCCCAGCAGGAATCCATTTCCAGCGTTCGCTTCGGCAGCCGGCGCTTCATTGACGAGGGCGGTCAACCGGTATCCCGTGAGGTAGCACCTTCCACGAACGATCCGATTGCGATCATCGGATTGAGCGGCCGTTATCCCGAAGCGCGTAATCTGAAAGATTTCTGGCGCAATCTGCGCGAAGGCAAAGATTGCATCGTCGAAGTGCCGAAAGGCCGTTGGGATTGGCGGGATTATTACAGTGAAGATCGCTCCGAAAAGGGCCGCCACTACAGCAAATGGGGCGGCTTCATCGAGGGCGTCGACGAGTTCGACGCGAGGTTCTTCAATATTTCCCCGGTCGAGGCCGAAACGATCGATCCGCAGGAACGCTTGTTCCTGCAGCATGCTTGGATGGCGATCGAGGATGCGGGCTATACCCGCGCCGCTTTGCAGATTCCGAAGGAGAGTGACCTTGCCGGGCAGGTGGGCGTGTATGCGGGTGTGATGTACGGCGAATATCAGCTCTTCGGCGCCGAAGTCAGCTTGCAGGGCAATCGCGTGGGCTTCGCCAGCAATCTCGCCAGCATCGCCAATCGCGTTTCCTATGTTATGAATCTGCACGGTCCCAGCATGGTTGTGGACACCATGTGCTCGTCGTCGCTGACGGCGATCCACTTGGCGTGTCAGGACCTCAAGCTCGGCCGCACGTCGCTAGGTATCGCAGGCGGCGTCAATGTCACAATCCATCCCAACAAGTACCTGATGCTCAGCGCCGGACAGTTCATTTCCAGCGACGGTCACTGTCAGAGCTTCGGCGAGGGTGGCGAAGGCTATATCCCGGGCGAGGGCGTTGGCGTCGTCGTGCTGAAACGGCGATCCGAAGCGGAGCGCGACGGCAACCACATCTACGGCATCATCCGGGGCAGCGCGCTTAGCCACGGCGGCAAGACCAACGGCTACACGGTGCCAAATCCGCAGGCGCAGGCCCGCGCTATCCGTCTGGCGCTGGCGGAAGCCGGCATTGATCCCCGCCATATCAGCTATGTCGAAGCGCATGGCACGGGCACCAAACTGGGCGATCCGATCGAGATCGCCGCGCTGAGCAAGGTTTTTCAAGAAAGCACGCAGGACACCGGATTCTGCCTGATCGGATCGGCGAAATCGAATATCGGCCACTGCGAGGCCGCGGCGGGCATTGCGGGACTCACCAAGGTGCTGTTGCAGTTGAAGCACAAGCACATCGTGCCTTCGCTGCATTCGGCCCGACTGAATCCACACATTGATTTCGACAGCACCCCGTTCATCGTCAATCAGGCGCTCAGGCCATGGGAGCAGCCGGTCGTTGACGGAAAGAGGTTGCCGCGTATCGCTGGCATCTCGTCCTTCGGGGCGGGCGGTGCGAACGCGCACCTGATCGTCGAGGAATATCCGCAGCCCGTGGTGGCCGTGTGTCCGCAGGCCGATGTCGAGTACATCTTCCCGCTCTCGGCGAGAACTGCGGAGCAGCTGCGTGAGAAAGCGCGCGATCTGCTCGACTTTATCCGCGGCGAAGAGCCGCCGCTGCCTCTGGCGTCGATCGCCTACACGCTCGAGGTCGGCCGCGAGGCGATGGACGAACGCTTGGCCGTCCTCGCGGATTCCGTCGCGACGCTCGCCGACCGACTTCAGGCCTATCTCGATGGCCACACCACCACCGACGACGTGTATCAAGGGCAGGTCAAGGCCAACAAAGACACGCTGTCGCTGCTCACAAAGGATCCCGATCTGCACGCGACGATCGGGAAGTGGATCGCTGACAGGAAGCTGTCGAAGTTGGCGGATCTCTGGGTCAAGGGCCTGGAGCTGGATTGGCGCAAGTTCCATGTTGCGACGCCCGCGCTGATCAGCCTGCCAACGTATCCGTTCGCGAAGCAGCGGTTCTGGATCGACGCGGCGGTCGCCGCGCGCCGCGCGCCGCAGGCGCTGTCCGCGGCGCTTCACCCACTGCTGCACAGTAACACCTCGGATTTCAGCCAGCAGAGCTACGCTGCGACGTTCGGCGCAGACGAGTTCTTCCTGACGGGTGCGCCCGGCCGGCGTTGTCTGACGGAAGCGGCATACCTGGAGATGGCGCGCGCTGCCATCGATGCGTCGATGCCCGCGCGGAAACAGTCGAGCATTCTCGAGCTGCGCGATGTCGCATGGGCGCAGCCGGGCGTCATAGTCGACAACAGGCCGGTCATGATCGCTCTGTTCGACAAGCTCGGTGAACAAGTGACGTTCGAGATATACAGCGCCGGCGGCGTGGATGGCGCCGGGGACATCGTGCACTGCCAAGGGCGTGCGGCCCGCAGCGATCAGCCGGCGGGCGCGAGGCTCGACATCGCCGCGATCGCGGTGCAGGAAGGGCGGGCGCTGATCGAATTGCGCCTGCCGACTGGGATGGAGAATGGCCAGGACGACTACGTCCTGCATCCCGCGCTGATGCAGAGCGCGCTGCAGGCGGCGGGCCTGACCAGCAGTTTGTCGCAACCCTTCGCCATGGCGTCGCTGCGCGTTGTCTTCCCCAGCACCAAGGCGAAGTTCGCATGGGTACGTCACTCGGCGTCTGCGGAGCGTGCGATCGACATCGATCTGTGCGACGAGCACGGCCATGTCTGTGTGCAGATGCGCGGCCTGCACTATGGGGTTTCCGCGACCCACGCTGCGGAAGCGCCTGCCGAACGTGCGTCGATCGAGGAGCCGAAATCGGTCGCGATCACCGATTCCGGTTCCGCTAAGCGCACCGCCCAGCCGACCCGCGTTCGCTTTGACACCTCGTCGTCGATCATCTCCGACGCGCCGATCCTGGAAAAGCTGAACCACAGTATCGCATTGAAGGCGCCCGGCGCATCGCTGGCGATCGTCGCCGAGCACGCCAAGGCGAGCCGGATCCGGTTCGCCGCCCCGCAGGCGGCGTTCTCCGACTGCTCGATTCTCGGAAAGCCGAACGGCAGCATCTTGCTGATGGCGCCCGACGCATCGCCCGAGGTCGAGGCCGAGCGCGGCGCCTCGGCCAAGCCGCGGGTCTTGCTTTCGCCGCCGATTGCCGGGATGGAGACGCCGGAACAATCGCGCGCCGCTTCCTCCGTCGGCCTGTTCGACTATGGCAACGGCGTGTTCGCGATCCGTATCGGCGCGGCCGTGAGCCGCAATACGCTGTCGGCCGACCTGATCGAGAATGTGCTGCGCGCGATGCGAACGGTCGAAGACGCCTCGTCGGCGAAGGTACTGACGATCGAAGGCAGCGACGAGCATTTCCTGGCCGGCGGACTCGAGCAGCATCGCGATGCCGTCGCCTCGAAGCTTTATAGCGCGATCGCGGAATTCCCGTATCCGGTGATCGCCGTGGTCCGCAACGATGCCGTCGGCGCCGGTTTTCTGGCCGCCGCGGTCAGCGATTTCATGGTGTGCAGTGACTCGGCACGCTATGCGTTTGCGCTTCCGGAAGAGGGGCTGTACCCATCGGCCGCCGAGGACATCCTGATCGAGCGTTTCGGCCGTGCACACGCGACCGACTTCCTGTATATGACGACCGGCGCCACCGGCGCCGAACTCAAGGCGAAGGGCTGGACCTGCCCGATCATGCCGCGCGATCAGGTCGCGGCGTATGCCCAGGACCTGGCCGCGAATTTGGCGAAGAAATCCCAGATCTCGCTGCGGCTGCTAAAGCAGCACCTGGCGCGCCACATCGCCAGCGCGGTGAAGGCGTTGCCGACCGTCGATGGCGCACCGTTCGCGGCGGACGCGGCCAAGCCCGGCACGATCAAAGCGCCTTCCGTGCGCCTCCAGTTGGATGCGCACGGCGAACGCGCGCTGGTCGTAAGGATCCGCGCGCAGGCGGACGGATCTAATGCGAAGGACCTGCTGGCCGACCTGGAAGCGGTATTCGCCAAGATCGACGACGCTTCGCCGTATCGCTGCGTGGTGCTCGCGAGCGAGCTCGTGCAGTTCCTGCCGGACGTTGCCGAGGACGCCCGCGCCGATGTCGCGCAGGGCTTCAGGAAGGCGTTGCTCGCGCTGGATCGCCCGATCGTTGCCGCCTTGAACGGTGACGCGACCGGCATCGCCTGGTACGTCGTCCAGTTCTGCGACGCCTGCGTTTACAGCGAGCAGGGCCGCTATTCCGGCGCCGATATTCTGCGCGATCCCGCGTTGGCGGGCGATGCGGCCGCGGTGTTTTCCCTGCGATTCGACGATGAGGCCGCGAAACAGATCCTGCTGGTGGGCGCCGAGGCTTCGGGCGTCGAATTGCGGGCCGACTACGGTGCGCTCCATGTCCTGGGCGCCGATCAGGTGTTTGCGGGCGCGCTGGAACTGGCTGATGCTCTGGCCGCATTCCCGACGCCGGTGTTGTCCGCTTGGAAACAGCGCACCGCGTCGTTCCTCACCGCTGATACCGCGAGCCTCGGCGACGAGAGCATGCGGGCGGAGGAGGGAGCCGGTGACACCGCCGATGCGGCGGTCGGCGCGCCCGTTGCGGTCGCGCTCGAATCGACAGTGATCTCGGCGATCGCGCATCCGGAAGGCGTTCTGGAAGTGCATATGGCCGACCGTGACGCGAAGAACATGTTTTCCGACGCGTTCTCGCGCGGCATGCGCGAGGTGTTCGCGCATGTGGAGGAGAACCGTGCGTACAAGGTCGTGGTCATCACCGGATACGACAACTATTTCTCATCCGGCGGGACACAGGACACGCTACTGGCGATCCACGAAGGCAAGGCCAGGTTCACCGACAACAAGGTCTTCCAATTGCCACTGACTTGCACGGTGCCGGTGATCGCTGCCATGCAGGGTCATGGCGTCGGCGCCGGTTGGGCCATGGGCATGTACGCGGACTTCGCGCTGTTCAGCGATGAAAGCCGCTACCTCAGCCCGTATATGGGCTATGGCTTCACGCCGGGCGCAGGCTCGACGCTGATGTTCCCGGAAAAGACCGGTTACGACCTCGCGCGCGAGACGCTGCTGACCGCGCAGGAGTACTCCGGTGGCGAGCTCAAGGATCGGGGTTTGCGCAATCCGGTGTTGCCGCGAGAGCGCGTGCTGCCTGCCGCGATGGCGCTGGCGCGACGGATCGCGCAGGGCTCCCGCGGCCGGCTCGTTGTCCTTAAGCGGCGTTGGGCACATGTCCTGCAAGCGTCCTTGCAGGACACGTTCGATCGCGAACTGGCGATGCACGAGCGCACCTTCGTCGGGCAGGCCGACACACTGGCGCGGATCCAGGGCGGCTTCGGCGCCGAAGCCGCCGCACAAACTGTCGCGCCGCAGCAACCGGCCTCGCTGCCGGCCCGCGAGGAAGACCTCTGTGCCATCACCGCCAGCCTCAAGCAGATGCTGGCGCACGAACTGCGCATGCAGGAACACGAGATCGGCGAGGGCGAACAGTTCGTCGATCTCGGTCTGGATTCGATTACCGGCGTTACCTGGATCCGCAGGATCAACCAGAAGTACGGGACCTCGATCGAGGCGATCAAGGTCTACAGCTATCCGACGCTGACGCAGCTCAGCCGTTATGTCCGTGAGGAAGCTGAAAAGGCAGGGGCAGTGTTCATCGCGCCGCAGGTCCACACGCCTGTCGTTCCGATCGAAGTGCCTGCCGCGCGCCCGGTCGTGACCTCGCTGGCGTCCTGGCGCGATCGAAGCAGATCGAAGGCGGTCGCCGGGACAGCCTCGGCCGCCGGACCCATCGCCGTGATCGGCATGGCCGGTCAGTTCGCGAAGGCCAGAGACCTCGAAGAGTTCTGGCAAAACATTGCCCAGGGCAAGGACTGCATCGAAGAGATCCCGAAACACCGTTGGGATATTGACCTCTACTATCAGGAGGGCGAAGTCGTGCCCGGCAAGACCTACAGCAAGTGGATGGGCTTTCTGGAAGAATATGACCTGTTCGACGCTGCGTTCTTCAATATCTCGCCGCGAGAGGCGAGAAGCATGGACCCGCAGCAACGCTTGTTCCTGCAGGCATGCTGGCACAGCATCGAGCACGCGGGATACAACCCCAAGTCGCTTTCCGGCAGTAAATGCGGCGTGTTCGTCGGATGTTCCGCCGGCGACTACCACCAGCTTTCGAAGCGCGAACAGCTCAGCGGTCAAGGGTTCACCGGCGCGGCGCCGTCCATCCTGGCGGCGCGCATCTCTTATTTCCTGGACCTGCACGGTCCCAGCCTGTCCATCGACTCGGCGTGCTCTTCCTCGCTGGTCGTGATCGCCAGCGCCTGCGATAGCCTGGTCTCCGGCGCCAGCGACATTGCGCTGGCAGGCGGCGTCAACGTCATGTGCGGCCCAGCCATGCAGATCATGACCGCGCAAGTAGGCATGTTGTCACCGCAGGGCAGATGCTTCACCTTTGACGAAAGGGCGAACGGCATTGCCAACGGCGAGGGCGTCGGCGTCGTGATGCTGAAGAGACTGGCCGATGCGGAAAGGGATCGCGACTGGATTTACGGCGTCGTCGAAGGCTGGGGCGTCAACCAGGACGGCAAGACCAATGGCATCACCGCGCCGAACGCGGATTCGCAGACGCGCTTGCAGCAGGAGGTCTACGACAAGTTCCGGATCGATCCCGCCGGTATCCAGCTGATCGAGGCTCACGGCACGGGTACCGCGCTGGGCGATCCGATCGAAGTGGCGGGACTCAAGGCGTCCTTTGGAAAATACACCAGGAACAAGGACTACTGCGCGCTCGGATCGGTCAAGAGCAATATCGGCCACTGCCTGACCGCCGCGGGCGTGTCAGGATTCCTCAAGATCCTGCTCGCGCTGAAGCACGAGCAGCTGCCGCCCACGATCCACTTCAGCAAGCTGAACAAGCATATTTCGCTGCAGGATTCGCCGTTCTATGTCAACGACCGGCTGCGCGAGTGGAAGCACAACGGGACCGAACCGCGTCGGGCCGCGATCAATGCGTTCGGCTTTAGCGGAACCAATGCGCACGCCGTGATCGCCGAGTACCGCTCGCAGCAGGACATCGCAGCGCCTCGCGGGCCGGCGATTGTGCCGCTGTCGGCCAGGACGCCCGAGCAGCTCAAGCACAAGGGGCGTGATCTGCTCGCTTTCATTCGCGCACAAAGCGCGTCGACGCTCTACCTCGACAGGATCGCCTACACCCTACAGGTCGGCCGCGAGGCGATGAACGAGCGCGCCGCTTTCATTGCGGGCACGGTTGCCGAGCTGGAGAGCAAGCTCGAGGCCTTCGTCGAAAGTGAAGATACCGATGGCGGCCCGCAGGCGGCGCACGTATATCGCGGCCAGGTGAGCAGCAACAAGGACACCTTGCTGGCACTCAGCTCGGATACGGATTTCCAGACGATGATCGCAAAATGGATCAGCAGGAAGGAATTGCCGAGACTGGCCGATCTGTGGGCGAAGGGCCTGGCCCTGGACTGGAACGCATTCCATGCGGCCGGCGACGCGCCGCGACGCATCGGTTTGCCCGTGTATCCGTTCGCCAAGGAGCGTTACTGGATCGACGCGGCATCCGATGAACGCATCGTGCTGACCGGTCACGCGAACGCCGCCATCCATCCCTTGCTGCACGCCAACACGTCCGACCTGAGCCGGCAGAAGTACAGCACTACGCTCAATGGCGATGAGTTCTTCCTGATCGATTGCGATATTCCGGGAGGCGGTACGAAGCGGGTGTTGCCCGCGTCCGCCTGTTTGGAAATGGCCCGGGCCGCCGTTGAGAACGCGGTCCCGGGTTTGCAGCAGTCCGAAGGCATAGAGCTGTGCGATGTCGAGTGGGGGCAGCCGGTCGAAGTCGGACAAATCTCCATCGCGCTGTCGAGCCAACGCGACGGAAGTGTGGCGTTCGAGATCTTCAGCGGGGAACAGGAGGAAGTCGTTCATTGCCAAGGCGCTGTCGCGCTGCGCGGTGAGGTTGCGCCGAGTACGTTGGATCTTGCACTTCTACAAGGCCGGATCCGGAAAGGGGGCCAGACCCCGGAGAATCTGTACGATGCCTTCGCGAAGTCCGGTGTCAGGTACGGCGTCGTGCAGCGGGCTATTCACGAAATCCATACAGGCGACGACGAACTGCTCGTCCGCTTGGTGTCGCCTGCGGCGATGGATGGCTCCCTCGGCGATTACCGGATTCATCCCAGCCTGATGGACAGCGCGATACAAGCCGGTATCGTCCTCCTCGGTGATCCCGCAGCGCGATCCGCCAAGCCGCTCTCTCCAGCGACGATCAATTCGGTGAACGTCGTATCGGCGTGTGCCGAAGAGGTGTTCGCCTGGGTCCGTCGTAGCGCAGCCGATCGTCGGAAGGCGGACATCGACCTTTGCGATCGGCACGGAAATGTATGCGTGCAGGTCAGGGGGCTGGCACTGCAGGCGCTGACGGTCGTAACGCCTCGCCCCGCGGATACGGAAGTCGCGCCAGCGCGCGCGCAGCCGGCGCCACCCGTCTTCCAGCAGACGCAAGCCGCCGTTCGCCCGGCGACCACCGACGCCCGGCCGTCAATCTCGCAAGAGCAGCTGCAGCAGCAGCTCAAGGCCAGTCTGGCCGAGGCGCTGTTCATGAAGCCCTTCGACGTGGACGTGAACAAATCCTTCACAGAACTCGGTCTGGATTCGATCATCGGCGTCGAGTGGGTCAAGACCATCAACAAGCAGTACGGCACCGGCATCTCAGCCACCCGGGTCTATGACTATCCCAGCGTGAAGGAGCTTGCCGCGTATCTGCAAGTCGAAATCGGCGGTGCAGTGTCTGGTTCCCTGGCCACCGTCGCCGTCAGCGCGGTCGCGCCGATCGATGCGCCGGAAGCGCGTCCCGCCGCGGAACCGGCGATCTCCCGCGAGGCCCTGCAGCTGCAGCTGAAGGCGAGTCTGGCCGATGCGCTGTTCATGAAACCTTCCGATGTCGACGTGAATAAGTCCTTCACCGAGCTGGGGCTCGATTCGATCATCGGCGTCGAGTGGGTCAAGACCCTCAACAAGCAGTACTGCACCAACATCTCCGCGACCCGAGTCTACGACTATCCCAGCATCAAGGAGCTGGCGTCGTTCCTGATCGGAGAGATGGCCGCAATCAAGCTGCCGCAAAGCCCTGCATCGGCCCCGCTCGCAACCGTCATCGCGCAAAGCGATAAGCCGAGTCCGCGCGCGGAGACGGCGGTGCAGGGCGTTTCTCCGCCCCCGCGGGCGAAAGCGGCATTCGCCGGAAGAACCACCAGGTTCTCGAGACTCGAACGCATCCGCTTCGAGCCCAAGTACGCCAGGAACTTCAAAGATCTGTATTTCTATAGCCCTTATTGCCACGGCGATTTCGAGGCAGAAGGCGAGTTTTCGGTTCAATGCGCTATCAACCCGGAAACCAACGTCAGTTTGAAGGAACACGTCGTCTTCGATGAGCATCTGTTGCCGACGGATGCGTACATCGAGCTGGTCTATTCCGCGTACAGAACCTATTTCTCCGCCGAAAACGTCTGCCTGAAGAATATCGCCATCGTCAATCCTATCTTGGGCGAGAAAGGCAGGGACAACCACATCAGGGTCGTGTTCCGTCGGGCCGGCGACGATCTCCAGTTCTTCGTCAAGTCCAGCCTTTCGCCCGATTTCCTGAACGACAAGCTGCACATGCAGGGATTCGTCTCCATCGCGGATAAATCCCCTGCGACCAGGTTCGACGACGGATTCGCGATCGAAAATGAACTCGGCAGCGCGGAGATACCGACGAATACGGGGACGTACTATGCGCCTCTGCAGGCACTGCGATTCGGCGAGTCTTCGGCGGTCGGTCTTATCAGCGTACCGGGCCACGATTTCAAATTCCTGGCGAGCCCGTTTGTGTTGTACGGAGGGCTGTGCACCGTCATCAACTACGGTGCCTATCTGGCAGGAAGGCATCATGGGATCAGCGACGATCAATTCCTCCCGCATAGGATCGGCAATATCGCGGTCCTGGGTTCCCTGAACGAATCCGATTACCGCTGCTACGCCGAAGTCAGGAAGCTGGAAAGGGATTCAGTGGAGTTCTATTTCGAAATCGTCGACCGGGCGGGCAAGCCAATGCTAGTTGTCGACTCGATCAGTTTGCGCCGGGTCGCGAGAAAGACCATCCAGCAGCAAGCGGCGGCCGCGAAGACGCTCCCGGTGATCGATAAGAAGGATCCTTCGATCGAGGCGGGCGCGGCGGCCGAAAAGATTGCCATCATCGGCATGTCCTGCCGTTATCCGATGAGCGAGAACGTCGACACGTTCTGGGAGAACCTCAAAGCGGGCAAGGATTGCGTGATCGAAGTACCCGCCGACCGCTGGGGTGCCTATTCCGACTGGTATCACCCTGATCCGCGCCACCCGCACACCTCGTATTCCAAGTGGAGCGGATTCCTGGACAGCATCGACACCTTCGACGCCCTGTTCTTCGGCATCTCGCCTGCGGAGGCGGAACTCATTGATCCGCAGCAGCGCATTTTTTTGGAGGAATGCTGGAAGACCATCGAGAGCGCTGGTTACGCGCCGAGCACGCTGTCTAACAGCCCTTGTGGTGTATATGTGGGCTGCTCTATGAGCGATTACGGCAGGGTGCTGGCCACCGATGGCCAGGACACCGCCGGTGCCGCCTTCATGGGTACGTCCAGCGCGATCCTGGCCGCGCGGATTTCCTATTACCTGAACCTCAAGGGCCCGGCCTTGGCGCTGGATACTGCGTGCTCGTCGTCCCTGGTCGCGGTGCATCTGGCGTGTGAGAGCATACGCAGCGGTGAGAACCAGCTGGCGCTGGCAGGCGGCATCAACCTGCTGGCCACGCCATTCGGCCACATCCTCACCTCGCAGGTTGGCATGCTGTCGCGCGATGGTCGCTGTGCGGCGTTCGACGCCACGGCGAATGGCATCGTGTTCTCCGAAGGCTGCGGCGTGCTGTTGCTCAAGGCCCTGTCCGCCGCCAAGCGCGACAACGACAATATCCTCGGTGTGATCCAGGGATCTGGCAGCAACCAGGATGGCAAGACCAACGGCATCACCGCGCCCAGCTCGAAAGCGCAGGAACAGCTGTTGCAGCAGGTGTATACCAAGTTCGGCATCGATACTAAGCGGATCAGCTATGTCGAAGCGCACGGCACGGCAACGCCGCTGGGCGATCCTATCGAGTTCAACGCGCTGACCTCGGTGTTTGGCAAAGCCACGACCGACAGGAAACACTGCACGTTGGGCTCGGTGAAGAGCAATATCGGCCATACCGGCTTTGCCGCTGGCGTCGCCGGGGTTGTCAAGGTTCTGCTGTGTATCAAACACAGGAAGCTCGTACCTTCTATCCATTACAGCCAGCCCAATCCCCATATCGAGTTCGAGAAGTCGCCGTTCTACGTCAACACCGAGTACCGCGACTGGGAGAGCGAGCAGCCGCGTCTGGCGGCTGTCAGCGCGTTTGGCTTTAGTGGCACCAACGCCCATGTCGTGATCGAGGAGCATGTGCCGTCGTCCGAGCCCGTGCAGACCGGCGCCGCGCCCGACGGCAAGGTGCTCGTGCCCTTGTCGGCGAAGGCCGCAGAGCAACTGCAGCAGAAGGTCCGCGATCTTCTGGACTTCATCGGCAACCAGGAGCAGCCGGTGGACCTCGCCAGGTTGGCGTACACCCTGCAGGTCGGCCGAGACGCCATGGATCATCGCCTCGGTTTGATCGTCGGCTCGGTCGACCAGTTGGCCGAAAAGCTCCAGGCGTGGCTCGACGCCAAGGTGCATATCGAAGACGTCTATCGCGGCCAGCCGTCGCATGGCGACGACACGCTAGCCGCGTTCGCTGGCGATGCGGAGATGCGCAACGTCATCGAGCGCTGGATCGCGCGCAAGGACCTGCCGAAGGTCGTGGATCTATGGGTCAGAGGCTTCGATCTGGACTGGAACAAGCTGCACGAGGGCACCAAACTGCGGCGTATGATCCTGCCGACCTATCCATTCGCCAGGGAGCGTTGCTGGGTAGATGGGGCCACGTCGCGCAAGCCCATCGCGACGGGCAACGCGGCCGCGTTGCTGCATCCGCTGCTGCATCGCAATACGTCCGATCTGAGCCAACAGAGCTACACCAGTACGTTCGGCGGCGACGAGTTCTTCCTCGCCGATCACCGGGTCAACGGGCAGCCGGTGCTGCCGGCCGTCGCCTACCTGGAGATGGCGCGCGCCGCGCTGATGGATGCGATGCCCGCGGAGAAGGCATCGCTCCATCTCGAGCTGCGCCACGTCGTCTGGGCGCAGCCGATCGTCGTTACCGACAAGAAGAGCGTCACGATCGCCGTCTTCTCTGAGAACGAAGAACAAGTCGATTTCGAGGTTTATAGTCCAGGTGTCGACGGTACCGACGAAGTTCTGCATTGCCAGGGTAGCTGCGTATTCGGCGGCCAGCCCGCAGCACCCAAGCTCGATCTTGGCAGACTCCGCACGCAAATGTCGCGGGGCAGCCTGGAGGGAGCTGTTCTCTACCCGACATTCGCGACGATGGGTCTCAATTATGGACCGGCCTTCCGGGGACTCGTCGCGATCCACCAGGGCGAGAACCAGTTGCTGGTCGAACTCAGCCTGCCCGACGCTGCGCGCAAGCGCGGCGGGAATTACGTCTTGCACCCGAGTCTGATGGACAGCGCGCTTCAAGGTTCCATCACCTTGATCGACGACGTCGTCAGGGCCTCGGGCAAGTTGTCGCTTCCTTTTGCCCTGGAATCCCTGCGCATCGTCTCGCTCTGCTCGGATCGGATGGTCGCATGGGTCCGGTATTCGCAAGGCGCGCCAGGCGCATCGTCCAATCTCATCAAAGTCGACATTGATCTCTGCGATCCGGACGGCAACGTCTGCGTGCAGATGCAAGGTTTTTCGTCGAGGCCCATGGAAAACGTCGCTTCCTTCGATGAAGCATATTACCAATCCATCATCGCCGGCATACTCAGCAACGAGATCTCCGTCGATGAAGCCGTGGAATTAGGGAACCTATGAAGCAAAAGTTGACGAAAATCTATAGCGAGCTGTCGGCCGGAAAGCTTTCGCAGCAGGAGGCTTTGGAGAGAATCAAAGCGCTGAAACTGCCGGAACCGAACAAGCCGATCGGGACTCTATTGGCTACTCCGGTGTGGGAGCCCTCCGCGCCGCCGGCATCGCCGAAGGACGCGGCGACTACGTGGACACAACATCACATCATCGTCTGCGATTTGCCGCAAATCGCGATGGCAGAGCTCGAGTCGCTGATCCCTAAGAGCCGCTGCGCAACCGTGCAGACGGCGCAGTCGGGCAAAGTTTCGGAAGCGTATGCCGGCGTTGCGCTCGCATGCTTCGAAACGATACGGCGCATCCTCAAGGGAAAGTCTCAAGGCCATTCGTTTGTGCAGCTGGTGGTCGCTGAGCGCGATGATACGCAGATGTTCGCCGGTCTATCCGGCCTGGTCGAAACCGCGACGTTGGAAAATCCCGGTGTCATGGGGCAGATCGTCTTCGTTCGATCCGATATCCAGTGCGTCGATCTCGCACGATGCTTACAGATAGAACGCAACAACCCGCGGGATCGCGTCGTCCGATACACCGGGGATGAGCGGCAGTCGCGGCGCTGGCGGCTCATCCATGAGGTCTCGATCCTCACCGAGGAGCGATGCGCGTTCAAGGAGCACGGCATCTACCTGATTACCGGTGGTCTCGGCGGCCTGGGCATCCTGCTGGCGAAGGAGATTCTACACAGGACGTCGGGCGCGAAGATCGTCCTGTCCGGGCGCGCCGCCGCTGCCGACGCGAAGCTCGCTGCCTTAGAATCCCTGCAAAAGACCGGTCGTGTCGAATACCGCCAGGTCGATGTCACCGGCACCGGGGAGGTCGAACGCCTGCTGTCCTCGATCGCGAAGGAATATGGGCAGCTCAACGGCATCGTCCACAGCGCCGGCATCGTGCGCGACGCCTTCATCCTGAAGAAGAGTTCCGCGCAGTTCCGCGATGTGCTGCAGCCGAAGGTCGCGGGCACTGAGCACCTGGACCTCGCCAGCCAGGCGATGGAACTGGACTTTTTCGTGCTGTTTTCGTCGATCGCCTCGTGGGCCGGTAACGTCGGTCAGGCCGATTACGCGGCTGCGAACGGTTTCATGGAGCAGTTCGCGGGCTATCGCAACGCCTTGGTGGCCGCTGGTCAACGCATGGGTAAGACGCTCGCCATCGCCTGGCCGCATTGGCTGGAAGGTGGGATGAACATCGACGCCACGGGCATGGCCCTGCTGGAAAAGCGCACGGGGCTGCGCTCGCTGAAGACCACCGAGGGCATGCAGGCGCTGCATCACTGTTTGGCGCTGCCGCAGAGCCATGTCATGGTGATGCGCGGCGATACGGCCGACATGCGCCGTGCGCTCGAGGCCCAGCGCACGGCCCGGCCGGAAACGTCGCCCGTCGCGAAACACGGCGCCGGAGCCGATGCGACGGGTACCGGCGATCTGTTCGGGAAGACGCGCGCATTCCTGCGCAAGGAATTCTCCGCCGTCCTGAAGATTCCCGTCCACAAGATCGAGACCCGCGCTCCGCTGGAGAACTACGGTATCGATTCGATCCTGGCGATGAATCTGACGGGCCAGCTGGAGGCTACGTTTGGCGCGCTGGCGAAGACCCTGTTCTTCGAGTACCAGACCATCGACGAGCTCGCGGATTATTTCGTGCACTCCCATGCGGACAAGCTGAACGACCTGCTCGCGACGGCGCCGGCCAACATCGCGAAAGCCGCGCAGGCGCAGCCCGCCACCGTGGCGTCCCCGGCGCTACAGGGGCAGCGAGCCGGCCGTCGCAACCGCCAACGCTATCCGTCCGCGCCGGCGAGCGCGCAGGCGCCGCCGCCCGCCAACGAGCCCATCGCGATAGTCGGCTTGAGCGGCCGTTATCCCGAGTCGAGGGATATCGAGGAGTTCTGGCGCAATCTGCGGGATGGCAAGGACTGCATCGTTGAGGTCCCGAAGGAACGCTGGGATTGGCGGCAGTACTACAGCGAGGACCGGACGAAGGAGGGCGCTCACTACAGCAAGTGGGGCGGGTTCATCGAGGGCGTGGACGAATTTGATCCGCGCTTCTTCAACATCGCGCCGCGCGAGGCGCGCACGATCGATCCGCAGGAACGCCTGTTCCTGCAGTACGCCTGGATGGCGATCGAAGACGCCGGTTACACTCGCGCCAGTCTGCAGATTCCGAACGCTAGCGGCCAGGCCGGTCAGGTCGGCGTCTACGCTGGCGTGATGTACGGCGAATACAATCTTTCGGGCAGCCTGGCGAGCATCGCCAATCGTGTTTCGTACTTCCTGAATCTGCACGGCCCCAGCCTGACGCTGGACACCATGTGCTCGTCGTCGCTGACTGCGATCCATCTCGCGTGTCAGGACCTGCGGCTGGGACGAACCAGCCTGGCGCTCGCTGGCGGCGTGAACGTCAGTATTCATCCGAACAAGTACACGATGCTGAGCGGCGGCCAGTTCATCTCCAATGATGGCCACTGCCAGAGCTTCGGCGAGGGCGGCGGCGGCTACATCCCGGGAGAGGGCGTGGGCGTGGCCGTCCTCAAACGGTTGTCCGACGCCGAGCGCGACGGCAACCATATCTACGGCGTGATCCGCGGCAGCGCGCTCAATCACGGCGGCAAGACCAACGGTTACACGGTGCCGAATCCACAGGCGCAGGCCGAGGTCATCCGCCGCGCGCTGGTCGAGGCCAGGATCGACCCGCGGCACGTCAGTTACATTGAGGCCCATGGTACGGGCACTAAGCTGGGTGATCCGATCGAGATCGCGGCTCTGACCAAGGCGTTCTACGAAGGCGCTCAGTTATCCGCGCGCGAGGTCGAGTTCTGCCTGATCGGTTCGGCCAAATCCAATATCGGCCATTGCGAATCGGCGGCGGGCATCGCCGGAGTGACCAAGGTGCTGCTACAGATGAAGCACGCCTCCATCGTACCGTCGCTGCATTCCAAGAAGCTCAACCCGCATATCGATTTTAAGACCACGCCCTTCGTCGTCAATCAGACACTGCAAAGCTGGGAGCAGCCGGAGCTGGATGGCCAGCTCAAGCCCCGCATCGCCGGCATCTCATCGTTCGGCGCGGGCGGCTCGAACGCGCACCTGATCATCGAGGAGTACCGCACGCCCGAGCAGCCGATCGCGACCATGCACGTACAACTCGTCGTGCCGCTGTCAGCGAGAACCGCGGAGCAACTGGAGCAACGTGTCCGCGATCTGTTGGCGTTCATCGAGCGCAGCGAGCGCCCCATCGATCTGCGCGCCATGGCCTACACCCTGCAGGTGGGACGCGAAGCGATGGAGGAGCGCGCGGCCTTCCTGGCGATCTCCATCGAGGATCTGACCGCGAAACTGAAGTCGTTCCTGAAGGGTGACGACGCGGGCGGCGATGTCCATCGCGCCCAGGTAAAGCAGCACCGAGAAGCGCTCGCGCTGCTCGCCGCGGATGCAGATTTCCAGAACTCCATCGAGCAATGGATCGAAGACAGGAAGCTGCCGAAGCTGGTGGAGCTGTGGGTCAAGGGAATGGAGCTGGACTGGTCCAGGTTGATCGACGCCGGTAGCGTGCCGCGGCTGATGAGTCTGCCGACGTATCCCTTCGCCAGGGAGCGCTACTGGGTCGAGCCGCCGGCCATGGCTGCCGTGGCGACGGTGCAGCAGACGACGGTTCTGCATCCTCTGGTGCACGCGAACACGTCGAATCTGCTGCAGCAAAGTTACGCGTCCCGCTTCGCGGGAAGCGAATCTTTCCTCGACGAAGGTCCGATGGCGGGGCAGAAAGCGCTGCCGCCGCTGCTCGTGCTGGAGATGATCCGTGCCGCCGTCGAGCTGGCCTCGCCGCAGCGGTCGGAATCCGGCCAGTGGGAACTGCGCGATACGGTGTGGGGTGAGCCGCTGCTCATTTCAAGCGAGCGCACCGTCGGTATCGCGCTGTTCCCGCGCGCCAACGATACCGTCGATGTTGAGATCTACAGCGGGACCGGAACCGTCGATGGCGCGGACGACTGCGTCCACTGCCAGAGCCATGCGGTGTTCAGCCGCCTTCCCGCGCCGGCGCGCGTGGATATCGCGCGGCTCAAGGACGCGATGCGGGCGCAGCCGGATGCATTGCATGCCGTTTACCTGGACGACGGTCAGGCTTTGGCGCAGGTGCGCCTGCCGACGCGATCCGACAAGGATCGCGCCGAGTATACCCTGCATCCGGATCTGCTGAAGCAGTTTGCACAACTGCTGGATCGCGTTGCCGGCGCGTCGTTGTCACCCACGTCTCTCGAGTGCCTACGGTTCGTATTCGCATGCCCGGAGAACACGGTCGTGTGGCTGCGCTATTCGTCGTCCGCAGCCGTCGACATCGACGTCTGCGACGAGCAGGGCAACGTCTGCGTGCAGATGAGCGGCCTGTGCTGCGAGTCCGTCGCGCAGGCCGCGATGATCGTGGCCGCCGACGTTCGCGCAACGGTTGCACCGGTGCTGGTCGACGCAGCGGTAATGGTCGAGCCCGCGCCGGCGACCACACCGACACAGCCTCTGGCGCAAGCGGCCGGACCCAGGGAAATCGTTCTGACGCCGGTGACGACGCACGAGCCTGAGACCCAGTTCGAGCCGGTGAGCAAGAAGCCGACCGGTGTCCGCTTGCTAGCGAGCGCCGAAGTGCCGTCAAGTCCAGTCGCGGCAAAAGCGACCGTAGCGCTTTCCGTTCTCTCGGCGAAGCCCTGGTCGTCCACTTTCACGAAGGAGGCGTCCCGGCCGGTCCGCTTGTTCGAGTTGGGTGCTGGCGTGTTCTCCATTGAAATGGAAACTACCTCCTTCGAGGCGGTGATCGAACCGTTATTGCAGGGCTTGAACCGGGCCCGCAATGAAACGTCGCTCAAAGTCCTGCTGCTGATCGGCCGCCAAGCGAACTCCTGGTGCGGCGACCGGAACGCCAGCAATGCGGCGACAGAGCGCCGTTTGTTCAGTGTCGTCGCGGTTTTCCCTTGTCCGGTCATCGCCGTCGTGCAAGGCGATGCCGTGGGTGCCGGATTGTTGTTGGCTTCGGTCTGCGACCTCATGGTGTGCAGCGAGGACGGGCAGTATGGCTACACCGACATCGCATCGGGGATTTTCCCGAGCGCGGGCGAAGAGCGTTTTTTCCGTGAACGGCTGGGCGATGCCGTCGCCGACGACTTGCTCTATCGGTCCACGCGATGCAGCGGTCGGCGGCTTAACGCCAAGGGCTGGGCCTGCCGCGTCGTGCCGTCGGCACAGGTGGAGGCCGACGCCCAGCGCCTCGCCGTCGATCTGTCGCGCAAATCGCAGCTCGCGCTGGGTCTGCTCAAGACCCATCTGGGCCGCCACCTCTCCCCGCTGGTCGACCATCTGGCCGCGGTCGATGTCTTGCATGCCGCGCCCCGCGCCGCGGAACACGCGGTGGATAGCGCACTGGTGCTAAAGCTCGGCGCCGACCGGGAGGCCTACGACCTGCAGGCGCTGATCACCGATCTGAAGCTCGCCTTCGATCACGTCGGCGAGGCATTGGAATACAAGTCCGTCGTGCTCACCAGCGTGTTGGGCGGGTTCCTGCCGCAGATAGACGAGGCCAGTGACGCCGCGACCGTGGCCGAGTTGAAGCATCTTGTGCGCTGTTGCCCTGTGCCGCTGATCGCGGCATTCGAATCGAACGCCGATGGCCTGGCCTGGCTGTTTGGCTTGTTCTGCGACACCGTGGTTTACAGCAACGACGGCCGCTATTCCGCGTCCGCCCTGTGGGCGGCGCCGTCGTGCGCGCGCGAGGCCGCGGCCCTGTGCACGCAGCGCCTCGGCGCGTCGTTCGGGCAAGAAGTCTGCCTGACCGAAGGCAGCTACTCGGGTGCGGATCTGCGGGCACGTATGGGCGCGCTCGTCGCCGTCGACAGCGACGAAGTGATGCCCCAGGCGCTGCGCCTGGCCGCATTCTGGGACGCGTGGCCGCGCGCCACCGTCGTCGCCTGGAAACTGACACAAACCGCGCATCTGCAACGTCTGCTGGAGGCGTTGCCTGACGCGCAGTTATTGGAGGATGGCTCTGCCGTCGCGACGGATCCGACCACCGTCTCGGCACCCACGGCCATCGCGCTTCGCTCCACCGTTATCAGTGCCACCGCACATCCCGAAGGCGTGGTGGTAGTCAGCATGCAGGAGCGGGACGCAAAGAATATGTTCTCCGAGGCACTGGTCAGCGGGCTGAAGGAGGCCTTCGCGCACATCGCACAGACCCCCGCCTACAAGGCGGTGGTGTTGACCGGATACGACAGCTACTTCGCGACCGGCGGCACGATGGAGACGCTGTTGGCGATCCAGCAAGGCCAGGCGCAGTTCACCGACGAAAAGGTGTTCCAGCTGCCGATGGACTGCCTGCTGCCGGTCGTCGCCGCGATCCAGGGCCACGGCATCGGCGGCGGCTGGTCTTTCGGCATGTTCGCCGATCTCGTTGTGCTCAGCGAAGAGAGCCGCTATCTCAGCCCGTACATGGGATACGGCTTCACGCCGGGCGCGGGCTCCACGCTGATGTTCCCGGAAAAGATCGGGTACGACCTGGCGCGGGAAACGCTGCTGACCGCGCAGGAGATTTCGGGTCGCGAACTGAAGGAACGCGGTGTGCCGCTGCCGGTGTTGCCGCGGCGCGACGTGGTTGCGGCCGCGATCGGCCTGGCCACGCGCATGGCGCGGCAGCCGCGCGCGCGACTGATCGGGCTCAAGCGGCTGTGGACGCATGCGCTGCGCCAGTCGCGCGAGGACAGCTATCGGCGCGAAGTCGAGATGCACGAGCGGACCTTCGTCAGGAACGCCGAAACACTGGGGACGATCCAGGCCAAGTTCTCTGCGGAAACCGCACAGACTCAGGTCACGGTCGCGAAGGTCGGGCAGCCGGCGTCGTCCATCGTCGGAAAACTCAAAGCGATGCTGGCGCAGGAGCTGTTCCTGAAGCCCGAGGAGATCGACGAGGACACTCAGTTCATCGATCTCGGACTGGATTCCATCACTGGCGTGACCTGGATCCGCAAGATCAATGCGCACTATGGCACGGACATCGAAGCGACCAAGGTCTACAGCCATCCGACACTGAAGCAACTCAGCCAGCTCGTCGCGAGCGAGGCCGTGATCGAAAACGCGCCAGCGCCCGCCGCCGCGATTGCGCAGCAGGCCGGAACGAAGGGTCAGGCCGCTTCGGCGCAGGTAGCTGGCGTGTCGTCGTCGACGGAGCGCGAGAGCCTTGACAGCGTCATCACCAAACTCAAGGCGATGCTGGCGAAGGAACTGCTGCTGCGGCCCGATGAGATCGAGGAAACCGTGCAGTTCATCGACATGGGGCTGGATTCGATCACCGGCGTCACCTGGATGCGCAAGATCAACGAGCACTACCGAACGGACATTGAGGCCACCAAGGTCTATAGCCATCCGACGCTGCAGGAGATCGGCCGTCTGGTGCAGCAGGAAGCCGAAAAAGCCGGAACGCTGGCCAAGCCTGTGCCCGCACAGGCGGCTCCGCCCACCGGCGTGCGGCAACCGGTCCCGTCCGCGCGTCGCGCACTCGCGTCGTGGCGCCGACAGGCGCGCGCCAATGCGCGCATCGCGCCGCAGGCAGAAGCGGCCGGCGGGGCGCGGCCGATCGCCGTCATCGGCATCGCCGGCCAGTTCCCGCAGGCGAAGAATCTTGACGAGTTCTGGGCGAATCTGGCCGAAGGCAGGAACTGTATTGACGAAGTGTCTGATGCGCGTTGGAGCCTCGGCGACTGTTTCCAGGCCGGCACACCCACGCCGGGAAAGACCAACAGCAAATGGTTCGGCGCCCTGGACGAGTACGATCTGTTCGATCCGCTATTCTTTAATATATCGCCGACCGAAGCCGAATGCATGGACCCGCAGCAGCGCATGTTCCTGCAGACATGTTGGCACAGCATCGAGAACGCCGGCTACAGTCCGCAGTCCTTGTCCGGCAGCCAATGCGGTGTATTCGTCGGTTGCGGACCCAGCGACTATCACCAGATATCGCGCGAGCAGCAACTGAGTGCGCAGGGTTTCACTGGCGCGGCGAGTTCGATCCTGGCAGCACGGATCTCGTATTTCCTGAACCTGCGCGGTCCCTGCATTGCGATCGAAACCGCGTGTTCGTCGTCCCTGGTCGCGATCGCCAATGCCTGTGACAGCCTGAACACCGGCAACAGCGATCTGGCCCTGGCTGGGGGTGTCTACGTCATGGCGGGTCCCGCCATGCACATCATGACCTCGCAGGCTGGTATGCTGTCGACCGATGGCCGCTGCTACACCTTCGACCAGCGCGCGAATGGCTTCGTACCGGGCGAGGGCGTCGGCGTGCTGATGCTGAAGCGCCTGGCGGATGCCGAGCGCGACCAAGATCGCATCCTAGGGGTGATCGAAGGCTGGGGCGTGAACCAGGACGGCAAGACCAACGGCATTACCGCACCCAACGAAGAATCGCAGACTCGGTTGTTGCAATCGGTCTACAAGAAATTCGGCATCGATCCCGCCGGCATCCAACTCATCGAAGCGCACGGCACGGGCACCAAGCTGGGCGACCCGATCGAGGTCGCCGGGCTGAAGGCCGCGTTCAAACCCTTTACCGACAAGTCCGGCTACTGCGCCCTCGGCTCGGTGAAGAGCAATATCGGCCACTGCCTCACCGCTGCGGGCGCCGCCGGGTTCATCAAGCTGATCCTGGCCTTGAAGCATCGCTCGCTGCCGCCGACGATCAACTACGAACGTCGCAACGAACATATCCAGCTCGACGGCAGTCCGTTCTACATCAACGACACGCTCAAGCCCTGGAACGTCGCGCAGGGCGAAAAGCGCCGCGCCGCGATCAGCTCGTTCGGTTTCTCCGGTACCAATGCCCACCTCGCGATCGCCGAGCATGTGCCGAGCGTGCAGGTCAGGCCGGACGTCTCCATCGTCGCGCAAGACGGCAAGATCATCGTGCCCTTGTCGGCGAGAACCGAATCGCAGCTAAGGCAGAAGGCGCAAGATCTGTTGGCGCATATCCGCAGGAATCCGTCTCTCGATCTGGCGGAGCTCGCCTATACCCTCCAAGTCGGCCGCGATGCGATGGGCGAACGCCTGGGCTTCCTGGTCGGCTCGCTGGATGCGCTGGCCGCCAGGCTCGAGGCGTACGTGACGGGCGAGGGCGATGTTGAAGGCGCTTATCAGGGCCAGGTCAAGCGCAACAAGGAAGAGTTGAAGCTCATCACTCAGGACGACGAGATGAGAGCGACGATTGTCGGCAAATGGCTGAGCGAGTACAAACTATCCAAGCTGCTGGACCTGTGGGTCAAGGGCCTGAATCTGGACTGGCACCTGCTATACGGCGAGGCGAAGCCGCAGCGCATCGAATTGCCGAACTATCCGTTCGCGAAGGACCGCTACTGGCTCGATGCCGGCACTACGCTGCCGCTTTTGGCCCCGCTTTCCTCGCACAACTCGGCACGCGACATTCTGCATCCCTTGCTGCACAAGAACACCTCGTTGCTGAGCCAGCAACGTTACCGTTCGAATTTCAGTGGCAAGGAGTTCTTCTTCGATATGCAGATCGATGGCGTAAAAGTCCTGTCCCCGCTGTCCTTACTGGAGATGGCACACGCGGCCGTTGCGCAGGCGACGCTCGATCTCGCTGAGCCCGCAATGATCGAACTTAGCCGAATAAGCTGGAGGAAGCCGCTGTTCGTCGCTGGCGATACGGAGCTAGAGGTTGTCATCGATTTGTTCGCGAACGAAGATGAAAGCGTCTCCTTCGAGATCTACACGACGGCAACGAACAGCGCGGGCGAATCGGAACTCACCGTTCATGTCCAGGGTGTTGCCTGCTTCATCGAGCGGATTTCGTCTGGGCGCGTCGACATCGCTGGCCTACGCAAGCAATCGTTCGCCGAAAGATTCGATACACCGGCCTTTTATGCGGGCTTGAAACGTGCCGGAGTGGATTACGGAAATGCGCTGCAAGGCTTGCAGGCCATCCATCTCGGCCACAATCAATTGTTGGCGCATATCGGTCTGCCTGGCGCCCTCGACAGCTATGGGAAGGACTATGCGCTTCATCCGAGCTTGCTCGAAGGCGCAGTGCAGGCCTGCATGGTCTTTGTCAGCGATGCGAACGAGCTGTCGGCTCAAGCCTTGTCGCCCGTTTCGATCGATTCCTTGACGGTCGTAGCGGATTGCGAAAGAGCTTGTGAAGCTGAAATGTTCGCCTGGATTCGGTATTCGGATCGTGTCGATGACGATGTGAGCGATGGCGACGTGCATTCCCGGAAACTGGATGTCGACATCGTGGATGCGCAAGGCGATTGTCGCGTCGCGATCCGCGGGCTCGTTCTGGGCTTGGCGACCGTGAGTGAAGTCGCCGCCGCGCTGCCGGAAACGGCGATGACGACCCCTCTGTGGGATGTGATCAAAGATTTCGACGACGCAGCCGATCCGGTTGCCGGAAAACGGATTCTGGTGATCGGTGCGAACGACGAGCAGAGATCGGCCCTTGAGCGGCACTATCGGGAATCGACGACCGCTTTCGTGAACATATTCGAGGCCGACACCGTCGCCGATATCAGCGGAAAGCTGGAAGGCGTCGAGTTCGACAAGCTGGTATGGATCGCCTCCGCGCACGATGTCGAAACGCTGACTGAAGAATCGATCGTCGAGGATCAAAACCGCGGCATTCTTCAGGTGCTGAGGATCATGCGATCCCTGACGGAACTGGGGTACGAAAAGCGCACCCTGGAGTGGGATCTGATCACGATCAACAGTCTGCCGGTCAGGAAGTCGGATATCGTGAATCCCACGCATGCGGGGCTGCAAGGGTTTTCCGGCAGCATGGCGGAAATGTATCCGCGCTGGAAAATCCGTCTATTCGATCTGCAAGAGATGTCCGAAGCCATTGTCGCCGGCATGCGCAGGTTGCCTTTCAGGGTAAAGAACGCGTGCTACGCGCTCAGGGGCAATGAGTGGTTCTGCCAGAAGCTGATTCCTGTGAAAGAGCTGGCCCAAAGAAAATCGCTGTATCGATTCCAGGGCGTCTATGTCGTTATCGGCGGGAGCGGCGGGCTTGGAGAGATTTGGACTCGGCACGTCATCGAACGCCATCAAGCGAATGTCATATGGATCGGGCGGCGCAAACTCAACGACGAAATCCAACGCAAAATCGACAGCTTGTCCGTGTTCGGAAAAACGCCGGAGTACCTACAAGCCGACGCCAGCAATCTGCAAGAACTCCAAGTGGCCTACGAACGCATCAAAGAGAAATATTCGACGATTCACGGAATCGTTCACTCGGCCGTCGGCGCATTCGATCAAAGCCTGAAAACGGTGTCGGAGGACGATTTCAGGTCGATTCTTTCCGTAAAAATCGATCTCAGCGTGAGGATCGCCCAGGTCTTCAACAAGGAAGCCTTGGATTTCGTTTTGTTCTTCTCGTCGAGCGCCTCCTTCGTGAGAGGAGCGGGGATGAGCGGCTACTCCGCCGGATGCGCTTTCAAGGACGCCTTCGCGCTGCAGTTAGCCAAGCGATGGGACTGCGATATCAAGGTGGTCAATTGGGGATATTGGTCCGTGGGCGCGGGCGATGCCATGACCGATGCGATGAAGGCATATTTCTACGAAACAGGCTACAGACCTCTTGATCCGGAAGAAGGAATGAAGGCGCTGGACCAGTTCCTTGCCAGCGGGTTCGATCAGATGTCGATCGGCAAGAATTTGCGGCCGACTGCGGAGCATCTCGATATCGATGACGAATGGATGGCCAGTTACGACGATGAATCCGGCCGCGTTGGCGCGCAACTGAATCAGTTGGACATCGACGGCATGGGCCTGTCCCCGAAATTCCATGACATCAAAAACAAAGCCGGAAAGGAGATGGAGGACCTGCTTTCCCGACTGTTGCGCGGCATTCTGGACGCCACGCCGAATATCTTGCGCAGCTACGATCGCTGGTTGATGGAAAGCAAGAAGATCGTCGCACCCTACGTTCGCAGCGAAGACGCTGGATCGTCAGAGACTCTGGAACGGCTGTGGGGCGAATGGGGCGCGGCGATGAAAGTGTGGCTGCAAGACGGCGGCAAGAAAGCGCTGTGCTTGCTGGTCGATAAGTCCGTGCGCGCATTGCCGGACATCTTGACAGGCAAGCAAAAAGCTACAGACGTCATCTTCCCCAAATCGTCCTTGGAGTTGGTCGAAAACGTTTACAAAACCGACACCATCGGGCTTGCCTACAACGAAAGTCTCAGCGATACGCTGATGACCGCGGTTCGGGCACGTTTGAAGGCGGAGCCCGATGCGCAAATCAGGCTCCTGGAAATCGGTGCTGGCACGGGTGCTACGACCGTCGGCATAATCGAAAAGCTCGAACCCTACCAGAGCCGGATCGCCGAGTATTGCTATACGGATCTCTCGAAGGCCTTCCTGTTCCATGCGGAGAATGTTTATGCCCCGCGTGCGCCCTATCTTCGTACGCAGATATTCAACGTTGAACAGCCGATCGCGCAGCAAAACATCGAGGCCGGTCGCTATGATTTCGTCATAGCGGCCAACGTCTTGCATGCCACCAAAAACATCCGCAATACGCTGCGCAACGCCAAGGCGGTTCTTCGCAAGAATGGGATGCTATTGCTGAATGAAATCAGCGATAAATCGATTTGTGGCCACGTGACCTTCGGCCTGTTGGACGGCTGGTGGTTGAACGAGGACGACGAAATCAGGATTCCCGGATCGCCCGGGCTTTACCCTGAAGCCTGGAAAAACGTCCTGGAAGAAGAGGGATTCCATTCGGTGCTGTTTCCCTGCAAGGACGTTCACGCAGTGGGGCAGCAGATCGTCGTGGCGTTCAGCGACGGCGTTGTTCGGCAAAGGCAATCCGCCGTTTCGAAGCAGCCTGCTGCCAAGACCAAGCTCGTCGAAAGCCGGAAAGTCATAGCGCCGACCAATCGAATTCTGGTCAAAGGGACTCCGGCCAAAGTCGCCGCAATCGCATCGGCGTCGGCCATTGCAGGGCAGGCGTCACGCCCTCATACGCCGACGGCACAGAGTGGCAGTCGCGACCGGCTCTACACCGATGAGCTCCTAAGAGAGAAGACCGTCCAGTTCTGCAAGCAATTGATAGGCAAGGCGCTGAAGATAAGCAGCCATCAGATCGATGCCGCGGAACCCTTGGAAAGCTACGGTATCGACTCGATCATCGTGGGTCTGGTCAACCAGCAGTTGCTGAAATACTTCAGCGATGTCAGCGCTACGCTGCTTTACGAGTTCCAGACAGTAGATGCCTTGTCGGACCATTTGGCCAGAACGCGCAGGGCCGAACTGGAACGCTTGTTCGAGTTGGATCGCTCGGCGCCGGATACCCCGCCGCCCATCGCGGCCGCGAAGCCAACGGATGCCACACGACGTGGCGGCGCCCGCATGCCCTTGCGCGCCAGGGTGCAGCACTCGGCAGAGCCGGCCCGGCCAAGCGACTCCGGCCGTAAAGCAATCGCCATTATCGGCATCAGCGGCCTGTATCCCCTTGCGTCAAGTCTCGAAGAGTTCTGGGAGAACTTGAAGTCGGGTAAAAACTGCATCACCGAAATACCCGAGAACCGCTGGTCCCTCAACGGCTTCTACGAGCCGGACGAGCAGAAGGCGGTCGAGGGAGGGAAGAGCTACTGCAAGTGGGGCAGTTTCGTCGATCAGTTCGCCGAATTCGACACGCTGTTCTTCGGCATCCCTCCGAGAGAAGCGCTCAACATGGATCCGCAAGAGCGTTTGTTCATGCAGGCCTCCTGGAGCGCACTGGAGAATTCTGGATATACGCGAAGCGCACTCAAACGCAAGTTCAAGGGCAAAGTGGGCGTTTTCGCCGGCATCACCAGGACCGGCTACAACCTTTATAGGAACACCGCCCAGAGCGACGACAAATTCTGGCCGCGTACCTCGTTCAGTTCCGTCGCGAATCGTCTGTCATACTTCCTGGATATCAACGGGCCGAGCCTGCCTGTCGATACCATGTGCTCGTCCTCGTTGACGGCAATCCACGAAGCCTGCGAGCACATCCACAACGGCGACTGCGACCTCGCCTTCGCCGGTGGAGTCAATCTGTACCTTCATCCCACGAGCTATGTGGACATGTCGTCCCAGCACATGCTGTCGAAGGACGGCGTGTGCAAAAGCTTCGGCGAAGGGGCAAACGGATTCGTGCCGGGAGAAGGCGTGGGCGTCGTGTTGCTGAAATCGCTGGATCGTGCCGTGGATGACAATGACGTCATTCATGGCGTGATCCTGGCCACACATGTCAACCACGGCGGGAAGACCAACGGCTTTACCGTGCCCAACCCTGTCGCGCAAGCCGAGCTCGTCCGTATCGCTATCGAAAAGGCCGGCATAAGCGCGCGCGACATCAGTTACATCGAGGCGCACGGGACCGGAACGGAGCTCGGCGATCCGATTGAAATAGCAGGCTTGCAGCAGGCTTTCGCCAAGGACACCCAGGATAAGGGGTTCTGCAGGATCGGCTCGGCGAAATCGAATCTCGGGCATCTGGAGGCGGCCGCAGGGATAGCAGCATTGACCAAGGTGCTGCTGCAGTTGAGGCACCAGCAGATCGTTCCGTCCCTGCATGCTTCAGCAGTGAATCCTCACATCAAGTTCGACAAGACGCCATTCGAAGTGAACCAGGCGCTTGTCCCCTGGGAGCAGCCCGTCGTCGAGGGGAAGGTCAAGCCCAGGATCGCCGGCATATCCTCCTTCGGCGCTGGCGGCGCGAACGCGCACGTGATCGTGCAGGAATATCAGCCGGTCGCCCAAAGGGCGCAGTCCGCCGCGTACGGTCCGGATCACCCCATGATCGTCCCCTTGTCCGCGAAGACCAGCGAGCAACTCCAGCAGAAGGCGAGCGATCTGCTCGATTTCCTGGGGATTTCCCACGGCAGCGTCGATCTCGGAGCGATCGCCTATACCCTGCAGATCGGACGGGAGCCCATGGAAATGCGGGTCGGCTTTGTGGTGGATTCCGTCGAGCAGCTCACGAAAAATCTGAGCGCATATGTTTATGGCAAGGACGATATCGAAGGCGCATACCGCGGCCAGGTCCAGCGCAACAACGATGGGCTGAGTCTCTTCACCCAGGACGAGGATATGAGCGAGGCGATCGACAAGTGGATCGCCCGGAAGAAATATTCGAAGCTCCTGGAGCTGTGGGTCAAAGGCCTGGATTTCGACTGGAATAGGCTGTACGGCGAAGCGAAGCAGCAGCGCATTCAATTGCCGACCTATCCCTTCGCGAAGGACAAATTCTGGCTGGACAGCACGGCCATGAGCCGTCCCGCGAGCGGCGAAACGAAGATCGAGCGCAAGCCGGCGACGCCCGCCAATTTGCAAACGATCGAAGACATCATCAACAAAATCGACGAAGCCTCCATCGAGGCGACTCAGGGCGTTCGGCTGCTGAAAAAGCTCGTTTGAGATTACAGCGGCGCAACGATCAGATGTCCCTTTTAATTCAAACGAGAGTGCCTGCTTGCAATGCGCAAGCGGGCACTCCCGCAAGAAAGAATGAATACCATGATTGACTTCATCGAATACGTCGTTTCAGAACTGAAGGGCAGAAGGCTGTCCAAAGAAAACGTTCTGAATCTGATTAGGCAGTTCTCCGGAAATTCGGCGTCTTCCGGTAAGTCGTCGGTCATACATCCGCTGCTGCAACGGAATATCTCGGATATCCACCAGCAGCGCTATCGCTCTTCGTTCGACGGCGACGAGTTCTTCCTGAGCGATCATCAAGTCGTTGCCGACGGGGGCGATCTGCTCAGCGTGCTGCCGGGCGTCGCCTACCTGGAAATGGCCATGGTCGCGGTAGCGGACGCCTTGCCCGACGTCTCTAGCGCAGAGCGGGTTCAGCTCAAGGACGTCGTCTGGATCAAGCCCTTCGTGGTGGCCGAACGAAAGGAGCTGTTCATCGCCCTGTCCGCCGCCGGCTCGGACATGATCACGATCGAGTTCGAGGTTTTCAGCGAGGAGTTTGTAGATGAAGGGCAGGTGGACGAAGTAGTCCATTGCCGTGGCACGGCTACGTTCGGCCACTGCGAAACGCCCGAACGGCTGGATATCGAATCGCTCGAAAAGCGCGCGGCCTCCGGACAGATCAACGCGAGCGCCGTCTATCCGGCCTATCTCAAAATGGGCATGAAATTCGGACCCGCGCACCAAGCGGTCAGCCGGGTCTTCCGGGGGGAAAGAGAGGTCGTCGCGCGGCTGGCCCTGCCTTCCGCGGTCAGCGGCACATTGGAAGAGTACGCGCTTCATCCCAGTCTGATGGACGGTGCACTGCAGGCCGCGATAGGCTTGCTGGGCGACCTGCAACAATTGCCCGGCCGGCCGTCCTTGCCGTTCGCGTTGGAGTCTTTACGCGCGTTTTCCGGTTGCAAGCAGGACATGGTCGCATGGATTAGGCATGCGAAAGACTCCAGCCCTCACGACAAGGTCACCAAGCTTGACATCGATCTCTGCGACGATGAGGGGAACATCTGCGTTCAGCTCAGGGGATTTTCTTCGAGAACCCTGAGCGCCAGCCCCGACATCCGCAAGCGGCCGCTGTCCGAAAAAATCGGCCAACAGGTCGGTCTTATACTCGCAAACCCCGTTTGGAAGCGCAGCGAGATCGAGAATGCGGGCGCGGCAAGCGCCGCACAGCATCACGTCCCTCAGCACCACGTTCTCTTCTGCGACCTGCCGGGCGTATCCGCCGCACGGGTTCAGGAGCTGATGCCGAACATTCGCGTCCACCAAGTGTCGGCGAAATCCGCTGGCATGGCGGAACGTTTTCTCGAAACAGCTCTGAGCTGTTTCGAAACGGTACGCAAGATCATCAAAGCCAAGACTGAAGTGGGCGCTCGGTCAGGTGCTTTCATCCATATAGCGGTCCCCGATGAGCTCGACGCGAACCTGCTGATCGGGCTGTCCGGTCTGTTGAAATCGGCCGCGCTGGAAAACCCGGACGTCCAGGGGCAACTTCTGCTTGTCGATGGGCGCGTCGCATCGGACGAGATGCTTTCCCGTCTTCGGGCCGAATCCGGGCAAGCAAAGGATGCGATAGTCCGATACCGGGAAGGCGTTCGCCAGGTGCTCGCCTTGCAGGAGTTTCACGCAAGCTCCGCCACACCTGAGATCGCGTTCAAAGAAGGCGGCGTTTATCTCGTCACGGGCGGGCTCGGTGGATTGGGCACGCTGTTCGCCAAAGAAATCCTGCGGCAGACGGTCCATGCCAAAATCATCTTGACCGGCCGCGCCGAGCTGTCGGAAGGCGTGCGCGAAAAACTGAAAGCGTTGGCAGCTGAGGACGCCGCGGAGCGCCGAATAGAATACCGAGCCTTGGATCTGGCCAATCCGGACCAGGTCCGGCAGCTCGTCGCGGATATCGAAGCGAGGTATCGCCAGTTGAACGGGATCATCCACAGCGCGGGAATGATCGCCGACAACTTCATCGCGAAGAAGACCCCGGAAGAATTCGCGCAAGTGCTCGCGCCCAAGGTCTTCGGCGCGGTCAACCTCGACTCGGCGAGCCAGGACCTGGATCTGGATTTTCTGGTGCTGTTCTCTTCTGGCGCCTCCATTATGGGTAACGTCGGTCAGTCGGATTACGCCGTCGCCAACGGGTTCCTAGATCAGTTTGCAGACTACAGGAACCGCTTGGTCGTGACCGGACAGCGCAAAGGCAAAACGCTCTCCATCAACTGGCCGCTTTGGCAGGACGGTGGCATGCATATGCCGCAGCACGATCAGGACGCCATGCGCGAAACCACCGGAATGCATCCGATGCAAACGCATACGGGCATCCACGCATTCTATCGGTGCCTAGAAGCGCAGCAGCAAACCGTGGTGATCGAGGGCCAACTGGAGAAAATAAGACACATACTGTTCGACGGGCACAAAGCCCCGTCCGAAAGCGCCCCGCAGGAATCCACCCCTGCGATCGGCGGTGCCGTCGAGAAGCCGCTCGGGGATCTGTCGGAGCAAACGCGGGATTACCTGCGGAAACAATTCGCGGATCTGTTCAAGCTGCCTTACAGCAAGGTCGATTCGAGAGCGCCGTTGGAAAAATACGGCATCGACTCGATCCTGGCCATGGATCTGACCAGGCAGTTGGAGAAAACATTCGGCTCGCTATCCAAGACGCTGTTCTTCGAGCACCAAACGATCGATGAGCTGACCGACTACTTTTTGCGTTCGCACCCCTCGAAACTGACATCGATCTTCAAGGTTCCGAACCAGGCCCATGCCCAGGTTCAGGTCGCGTCTTCCAAATCGCCGGCTGACGCGCCGTCACCAGCGGCGCTACGACTAGCGCGTACGAGCGCGACGAGAAAGCTCCGGCGCGAACATGAGCCTGCCGCTGCCGCACCCATCTACAGCGCCCGCAATGACGAGCCTATCGCCATCGTCGGCTTGAGCGGCCGGTATCCTGAGTCTACGGATATCGAGGCCTTCTGGGAGAACCTGCGAGACGGCAAGGACTGCATCGTCGAAGTGCCGAAGGATCGGTGGGACTGGCGCGAGTATTACAGCGAAGACCGTACCACAGAGGGATGCCACTACAGTAAATGGGGCGGTTTCATCACCGGCGTCGACGAGTTCGATCCGCTGTTCTTCAACATCCCACCGGTCGACGCCGAGCTGATCGATCCGCAGGAGCGTCTGTTCCTGCAGCATGCCTGGATGGCTATTGAAGATGCGGGGCACACCCGCGCGAGCCTGAAGGTCGCGCACCAAGAGGGGCAGGCGGGCCAAGTCGGCGTATATGTCGGCGTAATGTACGGCGAGTATCAGTTGTTCGGCGCCGAATCCAGCCTGCAGGGAAAACGCATGGGAATTCCGCAGAGCTATGCCAGCATCGCCAACCGCGTGTCCTATTTCCTCAATCTGCATGGTCCCAGCATGACACTGGACAGCATGTGTTCGTCCTCGCTGACGGCGATTCACCTGGCCTGCCAGGATCTGAAGCAGGGAAGGACTAATTTGGCGATCGCCGGTGGTGTCAATGTCACCATACATCCGAACAAGTATTTTATCCTCAGCGCCGGCCAATTCATTTCCAGCGACGGCCATTGCCAGAGCTTCGGCGAGGGCGGCGATGGTTACATTGCCGGGGAAGGGGTCGGCGCTGTCGTCCTCAAGCGATTGTCCGAAGCCGAAAAAGACGGCAATCACATCTACGGCGTCATCAAAGGCAGCGCGCTCAACCACGGCGGGAAAACGAACGGCTATTCAGTCCCCAATCCCAAAGCGCAGGCCAGCGTCATCGCTTTGGCATTGCAAGAATACGGCGTAGATGCCCGCCATGTGAGTTATATCGAGGCGCACGGTACGGGTACCAAGCTAGGCGATCCGATCGAGATCGCCGCGCTGACTCAGGTTTTCAGGGAGTACACCAAAGAACGCCAGTTTTGCGCGATCGGTTCGGCGAAGTCCAACATCGGCCATTGCGAATCGGCCGCGGGCATCGCGGGGCTGACAAAAGTACTGCTGCAGATGAAGAACCGGATGATCGTGCCGTCGCTGCACTCTGCGGTACTCAATCCATATATCGATTTCGAAGCATCCCCGTTCGTCGTGAATCAGACGCTGCGGGCCTGGGACCAGCCGGAGGTCGATGGAAAACGTGTGCCCAGGATAGCGGGTATCTCGTCTTTCGGTGCGGGCGGTTCGAACGCCCACTTGATCGTGGAGGAATACCCGGTGTACGGCAGTGCGGGCAGTGCGTCGCCGTGTAACGAACTCGAAAGCCCACATGCGCGGGCCATCATTCCGCTTTCCGCCAGAACGAACGGACAGCTGAAGCGGAAAGTAGAAGACCTGTTGGCGTTCATCAAAAGACATGAGTACGCCATCGATTTGCATTCCATGGCTTATACGCTCCAGGTGGGCCGAGAGGCCATGGATGTGCGGCTGGCGTTCGTGGTTGGCTCGATCGCGCAATTGGTGGAGAAGCTCGAATCGTATAGCCGCGACGAGCAGGGCATCGACCAGTGTTTTTACGCACAGGTCGAGCAAGATAAGGACAGCATGTCCGTTCTCAGCCAAGACGATGACATGATGGAAGCGATCGATAAGTGGATCGCGCGCAAGAAACTGGCCAAGCTGGCTGATATATGGGTGAAAAGTCTGGACATCGACTGGCGCAAGCTCCATACCGATCGCAAACCTTCCCTGATCAGCCTACCGACGTATCCGTTCGCGCGGGATCGGTATTGGGTGACCCGTGCCGTCGGCCGGAGCGCGACGTCCAGGCCGGGCGCGCCTGTTCTGCATCCCCTGTTGCACACCAACACGTCCGACTTCTTCCAGCAAAGCTACTCTTCGGAATTCACCGGCGACGAGTCCTTCCTGGCCGATCATCAGATCGGCGCCGACGGCGGCGGAAAGCAGAAGATTCTTCCCGGCGTCGCCTACCTGGAAATGGTCAGAGCGGCCGTCGACCTGGCCTTGCCTGTTCGCTCCGGAACCCGGCGGCTGGAGATCAGGAACGTCGCGTGGGTGCAACCGCTCACGGTGGACGGCAAAAAGCGCGTGTCCATCACGCTGTCGCCGAATGGCGAAGGCATCGTCGATTTCGAAGTGCAGACCTCAGAAGACGATGCGCAAGATCAACTTATCCATTGCCAGGGGCAAGTCGAGGTTTCGAGCGCAGCGCGCCCGAATCCGCTGGATATCGATGCGCTCAAGGCGCGAATGACGCACGGCACGATGGCCCCGGATGGGATCTACGACGCCTTCAGGGCCATGGGCATCCATTATGGGCCATCGTTCCGATGCGTCGCGACGATACACCGAGGGCACGACCAATTGCTCGCCGAGCTGAACCTGCCGGGCGGATTGGACCAGAATAATAACGACTACTATATACTGCATCCCGGCCTGCTCGACAGTGCCTTGCAGGCCTCTATCGGGCTCGTCGCAGATCTCGATAGTCTGCCGAACCAACCGTCCGTTCCGTTCGCGTTGGATTCGATCGTCCTGGTCGCTCCCTGTGCGTCGCGCATGTTCGCCTGGGTACGTCAGGCAGAAGGCGGTCAGCCCGGGAACGGCATCGGAAAGGTCGATATCGATTTGTGCGACCAGGACGGCAATCTTTGCGCCCTCCTGACAGGTCTGGCATCGCGTACAATGCATACCCGGGCGGACCAGGATAGCATCGGTCTGTTGCTCGCCTGCCCGAGCTGGGAAGAGGTCGCCGTCGCGAGCGACTCCTCTGCGCAGGCGATAGTCTATCGCCGCCATCAGGTGTTGCTGTGCGATCTGCCGCATCTCGATCCGGATCGCTTGCAAGCCCTTATTCCAGGCATCGAGGCGAAGCGGCTTTCGGTTGCAGGCGCGGAAAACGTCGCCGAACGCTATTGCCTCGCCGCTTTGGCATGTTTCGATGAACTGCAATCTCTCCTGAAGAATGCACCCCAAGAGAAGACGCTGTTCCAGTTGGTCATCGGACACGAAGGAGATGATGCGCTGTTCGCCGGACTTTCCGGCCTGATCGATACGGCGAGATTGGAAAATCCCAATTTGGTCGGCCAAGTTGTTCTGACCGAACGCAACATTGATGAAAGAATGCTCGCCGTGCAGCTGCGTTCATCGCAGGCGCGATCCGGCGATTCTCTGTTCAAGCATGTGGGAAAGGCGCAAAGCGTATTGCGTTGGAATCCCCAGGAAGTCCGAGGCGCCGGCAGCATCACCTTCAGGAATCGGGGCGTGTATCTGATCACCGGCGGCCTCGGCGGGCTGGGCGTCCTGTTCGCCAGAGAAATCCTCGAGCGGTCCGAAGGCGCAGTCGTGGTCCTGACTGGCCGCTCCGATTTTAACGCGGAAAACCGCTCTACGCTCGAGCAATTGTCCGCACAGCTGTCCATTCCGGCCGGTCGGCTCGTTTACCGTAAACTCGATCTGAATAGGTTGAATCAGGTCGAAGCCCTGGTAGCGGGCATCGCCCTGGAGTTCGGCGGCCTCAATGGCGTCATCCACGGCGCGGGGATGAACCGGGACAACTTCATCATCAACAAGACGCCCGCCGAATTCGCGCAGGTGCTGGAGCCGAAGGTCGTCGGCACGACCAATCTGGATTTGGCCACGCAGCACACGGATCTCGATTTCATGGTGTTGTTTTCGTCCATCGCGTCAGCGTTGGGCAATGTCGGTCAGGCGGACTATGCGGCAGCGAATGGCTTCATGGATCAGTTTGCGGCCTACCGCAACCGTTTGGTCGGTGCCAATCGCCGGCGCGGCAAAACGCTGTCGATCAATTGGCCCTTGTGGCAGGAAGGGGGCATGCAGCTCGATGCGGTAACGCGTGATCTGTTGACGCAGACCTCGGGAATGCTGCCCTTGAAGACGGCGAGCGGCATGCAGGCGTTCCATCGGAGCCTCGAGCTGGACTCCGGCCAGGCCTTGGTCATCGAAGGCCATCTCGACCGGCTGCGCCGCGCGCTGCAGAATCGGCACGCCCCCGTCGTCGCCGAACAGCCGGCGGTTTCCGCAACCGCCACGCATGTCGATATGAGCAAACTTCTGGAAAAGACGCAGCGCTATCTGAGCGATCAGTTTTCGAGTCTGTTGAATATCCCTCCGCACGAAGTCGATGCGAAAGCGCCGATGGAGAAATACGGAATGGATTCCGTATTGGCGATGAAGCTGACGAATCAATTGGAGCGCACCTTTGGCTCGCTGTCGAAGACGCTGTTCTTCGAATACCAGACGATCGCGAGCCTTGCAGGCTATCTGGTAAAGGCGTTTCCCGATATCGTCCAGGCAAAGACGGGCGCAGAGCCCAGCGATGCCACGCGTCACGAACCGCTGCTGAAAGCTCCCGTTAGCAACAGATTGTCACCGTCGATCCGAAGCAAAGGCCGCTTCGTGGCGCCAGCGGTGCAAGGCGACGACGAGATAGCTATCATTGGCGTCGGCGGAAGATACCCATTGGCGAAGGATCTGCGTGAATTTTGGGAAAACCTGAAGAGCGGTCGCGACTGCATCACCGAAATTCCGCAGGACCGGTGGGATCACGCGCCGTTCTACGATCCAGCGCGCAATCGGCCGGGCAAAACCTACAGCAAGTGGGGTGGATTCATATCCGGCGTCGATCAGTTCGATGCCCTGTTCTTCAACATTTCTCCGAAGGAAGCGGAACTGATCGACCCGCAAGAGCGCCTGTTCATCGAGACGGTCTGGGAAACGATCGAAGATGCGGGGTACAGTAAAGACGCGATCGCCCAGAACCGCGTCGGCGTCTATGTGGGCGTCATGTGGGGGCAATATGAGCTGTACGGGGCGATATCGGCCGGCTCCGGGGCTCCAAGCTCGTCGTTCGCGTCGATCGCCAATCGCGTCTCCTATTTCTTCAATTTTCAAGGCCCGAGCCTAGCACTCGACACGATGTGCTCTTCATCGCTCACGGCCATGCATTTGGCGAGTGAGGAGCTGCGTAAGGGAGCGATCGATGTCGCCATCGCCGGCGGCGTCAATGTGTCTATCCATCCCAGCAAATACCTCAGCCTGAGCCAGGGCAATTTCGCATCGACCGATGGCCGATGCCGTAGTTTCGGCGCAGGCGGGGACGGTTACGTGCCGGGCGAGGGCGTGGGTGCCGTTCTTCTCAAGCCGTTGGAAAAAGCCATTCGCGACGGCGATCAAATTTATGCCGTCGTGAAAGCGAGTGCCATCAATCATGGCGGTAAAACCAACGGCTATACCGTACCCAATCCCATCGCGCAGTCGGACCTGATCCTCGACGCGCTCAATAAAGCCAAGGTGGATCCCGCAACCATCGGCTATATCGAGACCCATGGCACGGGGACGTCTTTGGGAGATCCGATCGAAATCACCGGCTTGGTGAAGGCTTTCGACGGTGCCGGCCAGCAGGGCCAGTCGCGCGGAAAACAGTTCTGCCCCATCGGATCGGTCAAGTCGAACATCGGTCACCTCGAATCCGCCGCCGGAATCGCCGCAGTCACGAAGGTTCTACTGCAGCTCAAGCACCAGCAACTCGTACCTTCGCTGCATGCCGAGCGCCTCAACCCGCACATCGATTTCCCGGATACCCCGTTCTACGTGCAGACGTCGCTCGAGGACTGGAAGCGTCCGGCGGGCCATCCGCGCCGCGTCGGCGTCAGCTCGTTCGGCGCCGGTGGTTCCAACGCGCATTTGATATTGGAGGAATTCGTTGACACCCGAGGGCCGGCGCCGCGCCAGGATCGTCCGGAGGCATTCGTACTTTCGGCGAAGAATCGCGAATCCCTGTTCGCCTATGCGGGGAAGATGGTCGAATTCCTCGATGAAGCGTCCGATCTGTCGCTCATGGACATCGTCTTCACCTCCCAGGTCGGCCGCACGCCGATGCAGGAGCGTCTGGTAGTCATCGCGTCGAACAAGTCGGCGCTGAAGGACAAGCTGCGGCAATGGCGGCGGGAATCCCAGACCGGCGACCTGCGGACGAAACGATCCGGCGTTCTCGCGATCGAGGATGTGATCGATGGCAGCACCAAGGACACGCAATCGAGCGCCGGCGCACTGATCGAAGGCGATGCCGGCAAGGCGTTCTTGCAGCTGACGCTCGAGAAAAGAGATCTCGCGAAGCTGGCGAAACTGTGGGTCACCGGCCTGGAGATCGACTGGTCTGCGCTTTACCGCACGGAACATCCGAAGCGGGTGTCCCTGCCAACGTATCCGTTCGCGAGGGAGCGGTACTGGATCGATGCGCCCGTGGCGCTCGGCGCTCAGCCCGGACAAGAAGTGCGCAAGCAGATGCTGTATTACCGGACCGAATGGAGTTCGACCCAGCCCGTTGCCGCAAGCGATGGTCGAAGCGCTGCCGGTCCGCTGTTGTTCCTGGGTGCCGACGAACAACTGTTCGCGGAATTCGAGCGCCAAACCTGGGGGGCGGCGGTCGTAGCGGTGAAGTACGGAGACGGCTACCGGCAGCTCGGGCCGAACATCTATTGCGTCGACCATCAGTCGGAACGCGATTTTGTCTTGCTCATCGAGGATCTGAAATCGAAGGGCGCGATGCCCGGGACGATCGTCCACTTCGTCGACGAGACAGGCGAACTCCGACAGCAACTCGATCGAGGCGTTTTCGCACTTCACTACCTGTGCAAGGCGGTGATGAAGCAGAAGCCAAAAGACGCCGTGAGGATAGTCTCCTTGCAGAAGCAAGAAACCGCCGAACACACTGCGCTCCATCGTGCCCTGGCCGGCTATCTCAAGAGCCTGGCGCTGGAGAATCCGAAATTCTCGTGGAAGGTCGTTTCCGTGGACGGCGAGCCTGCTGCCGAGGAAACCGCGCGCGCCGTGTCGGATGAGTTGCGCGACGCCAACTGGCGCGATGGCGAAGTGCGCTATCTCTACGAACAGCAGGGCGATCGCTTCGTTTCGCGCCGACAGGTCATGCAGATGAAGCGCTACGCGCCTCGCGCCATCGAGAAGGCGAAAGAGGCGAATGTGGCCGTCAAACAGAACGGCGTCTACATCGTCATCGGCGGCCTGGGCGGGCTGGGGTACATCTTCAGCGAGTACCTGGCGAAGCAATACGGTGCGAAATTGGTGCTGACTGGGCGCTCCGCGCTCGACGCCGATCTACACACCAAGCTCGCTATGCTGAAGTCCTACAGCAACGACGTTATCTATGTTCAGGCGGACGTTTCTGTTCAAGAGCAAGCCGAGGCGGTCGTTAACGAGGCCAAACGCAAGTTCTCGCGCATAAATGGCGTCATCCACAGTGCGGGCGTGAATCGGGATTCTTTCGTATTGAACAAGACGCGAGAAGAGATGGAGCCCGTGTTCGCCGCCAAGATCATGGGGACGATCAACCTCGATCGGGCGACCAAGGATGAAGACCTCGATCTGTTCGTCCTGTTCTCGTCGGTCGCCGGCGCGCTCGGAAATATAGGGCAGTGCGACTACGCCTTCGCGAATAATTTCCTCGATGTGTACGCGGAGCAAAGGCAGGCATTAGTCTCATCGCGGGAACGATCTGGAAAAACCCTGTCGATCAACTGGCCGTTTTGGGAAGACGGCGGGATGCGGATTTCCAAGAGCGATATCGACTTGATGGAGAGGCGTTCGGGCATCTCTCCGCTTCCAACGGAAATCGGAATCCGGTATTGGGAAACCTTCTTGCAATCGGAGGAGACGCAAGGCATCGCCCTGTACGGCGATCCTTCGCAGATCGACGCCTACCTGTCGCGCAGCGCCACGGAACAGAAGCCTTCGGTCCGGTCTGAGATGCGAGCGGAGGATGCGCAGTCGCTGCGCGAAGCGACCGAAAACTACCTCAAAACCCTGCTGAGCGAGCAGATCAAGCTTTCTGCCGACCGCATCGACTCGCAGGAACGTTTCGAGGCCTTCGGCGTCGACTCAATGATGATCAGCCGGATCAACGCCGACCTGGAGCGCGATCTCGGCGACCTGCCAAAAACGCTGTTCTACGAGTACGCCACCATCGAGGAACTGGCCGGGTACTTGATCGAGGAGGCGCAGCCTGCATTGGTCCGGCGCTTCGACGTGCCGGCCTCCGTAAATACCGTCGTCAAGGAGGCCACAGCCACCGCCATCCCCGTCGCGAGAGCGCCGATCCACAGTCCAGAGAAAGAGTCGGAAGAAATCGCGATCATCGGCGTGCATGGCCACTTCCCCCGCTCCGAGTCCCTGGCGGAGTACTGGCGTAACCTGAGAGAAGGCCGAGACCTCATCGATCTGGTGCCGGAAAGCCGCTGGGATCTCCACGAATTCTTCGATGCCGATCCCGACAACGCCAAACAGGGAAAGATTTACTGCAAGTGGGGCGGATTCCTGGACGACTTCGACAAGTTCGACGCGGCGTTCTTCAGCGTCGCGCCGGAAGACGCGCGATTGATCGATCCCCAGGAGCGCTTGTTCATACAGTCCGTATGGGCGGCTGTCGAAGATGCGGGTTACACCAGAGACAGCCTGAAGAAGCGCTATCCCAAAGCCAAGAGCGCCGACGTCGGGGTTTTCGTCGGCGTGACGACCAACACGTACCATCTGCTGACGCCGGAAGAGTGGAATCGCGGCAACATGGTGACGCCCGGGTCGCTACCCTGGTCGATCGCCAACCGGGTGTCGTATTTCTTCGATTTCCAGGGTCCCAGCATGCCGGTCGACACCGCGTGCTCGTCGTCGCTGGCGGCGATCCATCTTGCCTGCGAAAGCCTGAAGAGGAAGGAATGCCAGGTGGCCGTCGCCGGCGGCGTCAATCTCTACTTGCACCCCTCGAAGTATCAATCGCTCTGCCGCAGACGCATGCTGGCGGTTGACGGCAAGTGCCGCAGTTTCGGCGATGGCGGCGACGGATTCATTCCAGGCGAGGGCGTGGGCACGTTTTTGCTCAAGCCCCTGGCAAGAGCGATCGAGGACCGCGACCATATTTACGGCGTGGTCGCCGCCAGCGCGTGCGAACACAGCGGCCGTTCGAACGGGTATTCCGCACCCAACCCGAATTCGCAGGCGATTCTGATCGAACAAACCCTGAACAAGGCGGGTATCGACCCCGAGTCCATTGGATACGTCGAGGGGCACGGTACCGGAACGCAATTGGGCGACAGCCTCGAAATCGTTTCGTTGACGCAAGCGTTCCGTAAGCGCACGCAGAAAAAACGCTACTGCCCACTGGGATCTGTGAAGGCGAACGTCGGCCATTCGGAATCCGCGGCGGGGATCGCCGGCGTGGCGAAAATACTGTTGCAGTTCAAGCATCGGGAGATCGCGCCGACCATTCACTCCGAAAAGGTCAATCCCAATATCGATTTCAAAAATTCTCCTTTCTATTTGCAGCACGAGCTATCGCCGTGGAACGCGCCGGCCGGGCATCCACGCCGGGCGATGATCAATTCCTTCGGCGCGGGCGGCGTCAATTCTTGTCTGATCCTCGAAGAATACGAACGGCCCGAAAGCGATGAAATCGCCGCAGGAAAGGGGCCGTATCTCGTCGTTCTGTCGGCGAAAAACGAACGGCGGCTCAGGGAAAGCGCGACCCGCTTGCGCAATCATTTGCAGGCGAGAAATGACATCGCCCCCGGCGACATCGACCTCGGCGGGCTGTCCTATACCCTGCAGGTCGGGCGTGAAGCGATGGACGAAAGACTGGCCGTCGTCGTCACCAGCGTGGACGAGCTGTTGAACGAGTTGTCCGCGCTGGTGGCGAGCGCGGCCAGCGCTGCATCGTCGAAACTCGTCCTGGGCCGCGTCGAGCCGCACCGCAGGAAGAAGTCGCCCAAGCAAGACGAAAGAGAGCGAACGAAATCCCTGTTCGATCGCGGAGACCTCGATCCGCTCGCGCGGATGTGGGTCGAAGGGCACGCCATCGAATGGGGCGATTTCTATGGCAGAGACCGCCCTTACCGGTTGCCGCTTCCCACCTATCCGTTTGCCAGGGAACGTTACTGGGTGTCGGATTCGCCGCTCCCGGAGAAGCGGATGGCCGCCCAGCCAAAGATCACGAAGATCGCTCAATTGCATCCCTTGGTCTCCCTCAACGTATCGACCTTGAAGGAAGTGTGCTTCTCGTCTTTGTTGTCGGGCAGGGAATATTACGGGCGAGACCATCAAGTTAACGGGGAACTGTTCTTCCCCGGGGCCGGGTTCCTGGAGATTGCCTGCATCAGCGGGACGATCGCGAGCGAAAAGCCGGTGACTCGTATCGAAGATATCGTCTGGATCCAGCCGCTCAGGCTCACGACCGGGGACCATCTGGTCAAAACGTTCCTGAAGTCTAACGGCAACAGCACGGAGTATGTGATCGTCTCGTTCAACGATGACAACGAGCGGGTTTTGCATTCGGAAGGCCGGGTGCTCTACGGGACCGAGAGTAATGAGGCTCAGGCCGTCTATTCGATCCAGGAACTGAAGAATCGCGCCGGGAAGACCGTGCAGGGATCGGATTGTTACAGGCAACTCGAAGGCTTCGGCTTGCGTTACGGCCCGTGCTTTCAGACCATCCAAAAGTTATACATCGGCGACAGTTTCGTGCTCTCCAAACTGAACCTCGCCGAAGAACTGAAAAACGACTTCGAGCAATACATCCTTCATCCATGCATCATCGATGCCGCCCTGCAGACGGTCATCGGTATGGCCGCGGAAGGGGAGCCGGATACGCCATATTTGCCTTTCGCTTTGGACGGAGTAGAGATCTTGCGGCCGTTGTCGGAGACCTGCTACGCCTATGTCGAGCATTCCGTATCGGAGCATCCTGCCAAGTCGGATATAAAGCAATTCAATATCCGGTTGCTGAGCGAAAGCGGCAGCGTGCTGGTGCGGCTGAACAACTTCTACGTGCGGGCGCTTCGCAGCGCACGAAGCAGCGTGTGGGACGAGACTGACGGCCTTTTGTTGATGAAGTGATTGCCGGGGATGAGTGTAATGAGCAAAGCAGCAATAAAATCCAGGATGCCACCGCCGCTCCCATTTTTATTGGGCGTGGTTGCAGGACTAGTGTGTGACTGGTTTTGGCCTTGGCGGATCACGTGCTATCCCTATGCGTTCACTGTCGGAATCTTGCTAATCGGGGCGGTAGTCGTTTTGCTGATGGCCTTGACGCGAGCGTTCAAAAAGCACGGCACGCCCGCGGATCCGGTAAAAGAAACTACAGTGATCATTGACGCTGGTCTGTTCAGGTTATCGCGCAATCCGGCTTACGTTACCGTGGCGGTTCTACAAGCGGCTGTCGGATTTATTCTCAACAACGCATGGATATTACTGTTGATATTACCGGCGATGATCGTCATTCATTATGTTGTTGTCCTTCGCGAGGAAGCTTACTTGGAGGCTACGTTCGGCAACGAGTACCTGAAGTACAAGACGCGGGTTCGGCGTTGGATATAGCGGAGCAATTTATGGATCGACATCACATAGGCGATGAAAAACACAAATTCTCGCCGCAAGTATTCTTGCTTAAGGTTTCGCGCCAGATGATGAAGAACAATAATTATCTGGTCGTCGATCCTGCCAGTCATCAAGCGGTGGTCGTGGATCCAGCCTGGCAGATAGAGAAAATCCAGTCCGCATTGGCGAGCACCCGGTCGACTTTGAGCGGCATCTTGATCACGCATACCCATTTCGATCACATAGATTTGGCGAAACCGCTGGCGGATTTCTATAACTGCCCCATATGGATGTCCAAGCAGGAGATTGAGGCTTCTGGATTCGCCGCCAGACAGTTGATCGCGATAGACGAAAACCCATGGTCCGTAGGGGAGATGTGGATACAGCCGATACTGACTCCGGGTCATACCCCCGGCTGCATCTGCTATCTGATCGGAGACAATTTGTTTACCGGCGATGTGTTATTCGCTGAAGGCTGTGGGATTTGCAATGATATCCAAGCCGCTTACGAGATGTTCGCGAGCCTCGAACGGCTGAAGTCCCACTTGAAACCGCATACGTACATTTTTCCCGGTCACACCTACATGAGACCACCCGGTCAGAGATTCTCGGATGTGCTGGGTAACAACATATACCTTCATTTCGACGACAAGGAATCATTCGCCGCTTTCCGTTTGAGGAAGGGGCAGAGCGAACGCAAGTTACTGGATTTCCGTTAGCCGGGCGGCAGTGGCGAATGCCGGTAGTCTCCCGGATTTATATTCTTGAGTTATTGTCATTCGGTCGCCTACAGCAAGCACCGCTAGGGCGTCATTTGAATTTATCTGCATCACCGGAGGTAGCACATGAACATGGTTGGAATCGAAGCGATGAACCTCTTTGCCGGTACAGGCTTTGTGGATGTAACGAAGCTTGCTAGGCATCGAAAGCTGGACATGAGTCGGTTTGAAAATTTGATGATGAAGGAGAAAAGCGTCGCCTTGCCCTATGAGGATCCCATCACTTTTGCAGTCAATGCAGCGAAGCCAATTATTGATGCATTGATTCCCGAAGAGAAAGACCGGATCGAGATGGTGATTACTTGCACGGAATCTGCGTTCGATTTCGGAAAATCCATGAGCACCTACTGTCACGATGTGCTCGGGCTGAATCGCAACTGCCGTCTGTTTGAGCTGAAGAACGCCTGTTACTCGGGCGTTGCTGGCCTACAGATGGCGATCAATTTCGTCTTGTCCCAAACATCGCCGGGCGGCAAGGCATTGGTCATCGCCACCGACGTTTCCCGTTTCATGGTCGAAGAAGGTGGTGACGCGCTTTCGGCCGACTGGTCCTTCGCCGAGCCGAGCGGTGGATCCGGGGCTGTTGCAATGTTGATCAGTAACAAGCCCTACGTGTTCCAGATCGATGTGGGCGCGAACGGTTATTACGGTTACGAAGTGATGGACACCTGTCGGCCTTCTGCGGACACTGATGCGGGGGACACGGATTTGTCCTTGCTTTCGTATTTGAATTGCTGCGAGAACGCCTACCTCGAGTATCAGAAGCGCGTCGACGGCGCTCATTTCGGAGAAACCTTCGGTTACTTGGCCTATCACACGCCGTTCGGCGGAATGGTCAAGGGCGCTCACCGCAACATCATGCGCAAGTTTGTCAAAGCTAAACCGGCGGACATTGAAGATGATTTCCAGCGTCGTGTGACGCCCGGTCTCATCCATTGCCAGCGGGTAGGCAATATCATGGGCGCGACCGCCGCGCTCGCCCTTGCCAGCACCATCGATAACGGAGAATTCGAAACGCCTAAACGCGTCGGGGTCTTCTCCTACGGTTCGGGCTGTTGTTCGGAATTCTTTAGCGGCGTTGTCAGAAAAGAAGGCCAGGAACGTCTGCGAGCGCTCAAGATCAAGGAAAGACTGGACTACAGGTATGAGCTGTCGATGGAGCAGTACGACCGCCTGCTCGAGAAGAGTCGGGAACTGAAATTTGGTACGCGCAACATGGTTCCAGACATGGAATTTATCCCGAAGGCCAGAACGACCCTTAACCAACCAACCTTGCTACTGAAACAGATCAAAGAGTTTCATCGAGAGTACGAATGGGTATGCTGAATAGCGCCTACGAAACGATCCGAGTGAAGTTTGAAGACGACATTTGTTTCGTTCAAATCCATCGACCGGAATTCAACAACGCGATCAACAATCGCCTAATCGAAGAGTTCGGCGACGCCCTTCATGTGTGTGAAGGGCCCGCGAAAGTCGTGGTGGTGGAGGGGCTACCGGACGTTTTTTGCTCCGGTGCGGATTTCAAAGAGATTCAAACGAGATTCGACGATGAAAGCCCAAGCCAGGAGCAGGATCCAGAACCACTGTACGACTTATGGCATCGGCTCGCTTCGGGACCCTATATCACCATCGCCCATGTACGGGGCAGGGCCAATGCCGGCGGCATCGGCTTCGTAGCCGCGTGTGATATCGTTCTTAGCGAGAACAAGGCGGCATTCAGCTTGTCCGAACTGCTGTTCGGCTTGATGCCGGCATGTGTTCTGCCATTCCTTATTCGTCGGATTGGATTCGCGAAGGCCAATTATATGACGCTGACGACTCAGCCGATTCCCGCGAGTCAAGCGCGGGAGTGGGGATTGGTCGATGCCTGCGAAGATAACAGCGAGAATCTGTTACGCAAGCAACTGTTGAGGCTCAGGCGTCTCGGTCTGGACGGAATCGCGCGATACAAGCGCTATGCCAACAGTCTGGACGACGCGCTTAGTGCATCCAAGCTGAAAGCGCTTGAAGCTAACGTGGAAGTGTTTTCCGATCCGGACAATCTTCAGAAGATCGCCCGCTACGCAAGGACAGGAAAATTCCCCTGGGAGGCCGATTGATGTCAGACCAGATCATCGAAACCAAGGGGCTGGGCTCCGGGATCGTCCAAGTGAAGATGCAGGATCGTGTCAATAAGAACGCGTTCACCAACGAACTGATTGATGGTCTGACCGAGGCGTTCGAGGACATCAAGGCCCGCACCGACTATAAAGTCGTGATCCTGACGGGCTACGATAATTATTTCTCCAGCGGTGGCACGCAGGAAGGACTGCGCGATCTATTCGAGGGGAAGATCAAGTTTACGGACAAAGACCTGTACAGCCTAGCGCTGAACTGCCCGATTCCTGTGATCGCGGCCATGCAGGGCCATGGTATCGGCGGCGGCTTCGTCATGGGGATGTTCGCCGATTTCGTGATTCTGGCGAGGCAAAGTATCTACACGACCAACTTCATGAAGTATGGCTTCACGCCAGGCATGGGGTCGACCTTTATCCTGCCAAAAAAGCTGGGGTTCAGTCTGGCCGAGGAGATGATGCTGACCGCGTCGACCTATCGCGGAGAAGAGCTTCAAAATCGTGGCGTTCCTTTCCCCGTTATTCCTCGAGAAAATGTGCTAGAGCACGCCTTCGAGCTGGCCAAGAGCCTAGCTGAAAAACCTAGGGTGTCGCTGGTCACGCTGAAAGATCATCTGGTCACGCCGCTTAGGGAGCAACTACCAAAGTTTATCGAGCAAGAGATCGCCATGCACGAGCTCACGTTCCACCAGCTGGAGGTCAAGGATCGCATTGAGGCCTTCTTCGGAAAGTGATTCATCAGATGTTCATATCTGTTAGGAGAAAATTACTATGAGTAAAGAGAAAATCTTTGAGATCATCGTTCGCCATACCCGTGAGGTGGTTCCGAGATTGGAAGATCATCAGTTTCAGCCGAGCGATTCACTGAGGGCGCTGGGCGCCAATTCGGTCGACCGTGCCGACATCATCATGATGACTTTGGAGTCCTTGGCTCTGAACATTCCTTTGATTGAAATAGCCAAAGCCGACAACATCGGGGAATTGGCCGGTATTTTCCATGAGAAGTCCTAGTTGCTTCGACATCGTGATCACTGGTGTCGGCGTCACCTCGGCCATCGGTCAGGGAAAGGCAGAATTTCTCCCGGCGTTATTAGAGGGTCGGCATCGTTTCGATGCGATGCGTCGCCCTGGCCGGCAACTCCCTGCCTTATCGCGCGATGAAATGCCGGAAGCGGGACAGGCCTTTGGCTTCATAGGCGCCGAGATTCCTGCGTTGCCAATACCGGAGTCGATTCCCAGGAGCTTGCTGCGGACGGCGTCGTTTTCAGGCCAGGTTGCCCTTGCAACCTTGCACGAGGCTTGCGAAGACGCGAGGTTGGATAAGGTCGCGCCTGAGCGCATCGGCTTGGTTGTCGGCGGCTCCAACGTCCAGCAAAGGGAGTTGATACAGGTCCACGACGCCTATCGGGGCCGTGAGCAATTCCTGCGTCCAACGTACGGAATGTCCTTTATGGACAGCGACCTGTGCGGGCTGTGTACGGAGGCGTTCGGCATACGGGGATTCGCCTACACGGTCGGTGGGGCTTCCGCCAGCGGGCAAGTCGCCGTTCTTGAGGCCATCCATGCAGTCGAATCCGGGAGAGTGGAGGTTTGTATCGCGATGGGTGCGCTCATGGATATCTCCTACTGGGAGTGCCAAGGATTGCGCTCTCTGGGCGCCATGGGATCGGACCGTTACGCCAATGAACCCGCGTTAGCGAGCCGCCCTTTTGACCGTGATCGCGATGGGTTCATTTTTGGCGAGTCGTGCGGCGTCGTGGTGATAGAACGACTGGAGTCTGCGCAAAGATTGGAGCGACCGCCGTATGCTCGCTTGTCCGGCTGGGCGATGGGCATGGATGCAAACAGGAATCCCAATCCTTCTATCGGGGGCGAGGTCGCCGCGATCAAGGCGGCTCTGGAACGCGCTGGGCTTTCGTCGATGGACATCGACTACATCAACCCTCATGGCACAGGCTCGACGATCGGAGATGTTACGGAACTCGAAAGCATTCGTCAGTGCGGACTTGGTCACGCCTATCTCAACGCGACGAAATCTATTATCGGGCACGGCCTCAGCGCTGCAGGTGTCGTCGAGATGATCGCAATCCTGCTTCAAATGAAAGAGGGCAGACTACACCCGACGAGGAACCTGGAGAACCCTATCGACTCTTCGTTCAAGTGGGTTGGGCGCCAGGCGGTCTCTCACACGATAGAAAACGCGCTTAACCTCAGCATGGGGTTCGGCGGGGTCAATACTGCGGTTTGTATACAAAAGTATTCTTGATCTCGTTGACCGTGCTGACGCACGACGCGAATCAGGAAGGTGTCAACTAGATGCGACGCGGTTCCGTCCCCGGATGGTTTGGCGGTCGCGCGCGTTATGTCCCTGTGTTGCGGAAGCGCGTTTTCTCGGTTTACCTAAATCTCAATTCAATCTCAATTCCAATGGAGGTACACTCATGAAGGCGTATATGTTCCCCGGCCAGGGTTCACAGTTCAAAGGTATGGGCGGTGACCTGTTCGACCGCTTCAAAGAATTGACCAAGAAGGCCAACAGTATCCTGGGCTACTCCATCAAGCAGCTTTGTGTGGAAGACCCGAGGAACGAACTCAGCAAGACCCAGTTCACCCAGCCTGCTCTTTACGTCGTGAACGCCTTGTCATATTTAAAGAAGATCGAAGAAACCGGGCAGACTCCGGACTTCGTGATTGGACACAGCCTGGGCGAGTTCAATGCTCTTCTGGCGGCTGAATGCTTCGATTTCGAAACCGGTTTGAAGTTGGTCCAGAAGCGTGGCGAACTGATGCGTCAGGTGTCCAATGGGGGAATGGCGGCTGTACTGAATGCCACGAAAGATGAAATCGAAGAAGTACTAAAGGAAAACGGGTTGGCCAACGTCTACTTGGCCAATTACAACACGCCATCACAGATTGTGCTCTCGGGCCCGGCGGACGAGATCGCCAAAGCGGAGAAATTCTTCCAGGAGGGAAAGAGACGTTATTACCCGCTCGCCACGAGCGGCGCGTTCCACTCCGCCTTCATGCAAGAGGCGATGGAGAAGTTCAGAGAGTACCTCAAGGGATTCGATTTTGCTGATCAGAAAATTCCGGTCATTGCCAACGTTACCGCAAGGCCCTATCAGAACAACGCCGTTTTGGAGACGTTGTCGAGCCAGATAGCGAGTACAGTCCGATGGTCCGAGAGCATCCAGTACCTGTTGGCGCTCGGCGTCAGCCACGGCGAGGCGGTGGAGTTTGAGGAGTTTGGCCCTGGGGATGTTCTGACGAAACTGGTCTACACGATTAAGGTGCAGACTCCGGAATCTGTACTTCATCAGATTATCAAGGAAGAACAGCCGGATGAAAAGGTCGCGCATGAGGTTGGGAATAAGGTCGAGAACGACGTGCCAGGCAAACTCACCGACGCCGAAGAGAGGGTGATCGCCTGGAACAAGATGTATCCGATTGGGAAGAAAGTTAGATCTACGATCGCGGATTACGATGATCTTGAAACTAGGACCGAGGCCGTCTTACTGTTCGGGCACAGGGCCGCAGTTTATGTGAAGGGATACAATGGCTACTTCGATTTGAACGAGTTAACACCGGTCTGAGATCCGAATCTTCCACGTTCCGTCTCCACAGGTTTGCAACGTCAGAAACGTGTAACTCATTGAACGGGTGATAAAATGAAAAGCGCCCATTACTATATCTTTGGAGTAGGGTCAGGCCCTGATGACCTTCACTATATAGGGTGGACGCAAAAGTCCCTCAGTGAAGAGAAAGAGCAAATCTTTTCCAACTTGGCAGATAGTAGCAGTCATGACATTGCACGCTGGGTTAAAGAGGCACTTTATTGCGACAAGATAAGTATTTTCGAAATTGAAACGGCACCGTCAATGGAAGATGCTAAAGACTCTGTCATGTTTTGGTGCCAGTACTATCATTCACTCGGGCTAGATGTGGTCGCGGTCCACTGTTGAAGATATCTTTGTGATGAATGTCTTCAATCAATAAGAACCGTACTGTCAATGAAGTTTCGGCCGAGCCGAATGTTCCGATCAAAGTCGCGAGCGAGCTGCCTCCCCCGGCGGTCATCGATGGCATCCAGTCGGACGCCCTCAATGCGGCGACCAATGTCGCAACACGTGAACCGGTTGCTGCAGCCACTTATGCAAAAGCTGGTGTTCGAGAGGTCGTCGCTGGTTGTTGCGATCGCCGCGGTTCTATCCGACCGGTTGGCTTCGGCGGACATATGACAGCCCTCACTGCATGCGTTCAAAGGCGGTGATCCCGCTTGCCTGAACCGTTCACATAGACTGCTCAACATGAAGGATCTTCACGCGCTGCAAATTTACCGGATCGAGCAATCGTTGTGGCAGCGGGACCGCAAGGGACTTGATCTTGCTCTGTCGAACAAGGGAACGGTCGCTTTCTGTATCGACGTTCATCCTGTTGCCCGCATCGGCGCACGTGTGATGCTCGATCACGTCAGCGGAATTGCGAACGGCAAAACAGCGATCGTCGACGACAACGTCTCCATTCTCCAAGACGTTACTTCGGGAAGGACAGGAAACGAACGGGGCAATCGCCACCCGAAAGTCCGCTGCGGCGCCATGACCGTTGCCAGCAAATATATACTCGGCAAGGTCGAGATCGGCGAGATGAGAAAAATCGCTGCAGGAAATGTTGTTCCAGAGGCAGTGCCGATACGTTGCACCGTCGACGGCGTGCCTGCAAGGATTGTTCAGCAGCATCAGCATAGCTGTTTGCCCGTCCGTAACAAGCGCCAGCCAGTCAAGCGGGCGAATGAAAATGTTTGGATTGAAATGGGGTTTCCCACTGAATGCTTTTAGGAGTTGCCAATGTCCGCCAAGACCGTGTTTATGTTCTCGGGTCAAGGATCGCAATATCACCAAATGGGACAACAGTTGTTCGAAGACAACTCGGTTTTCCGCGGGTGGATGACCCGCCTGGACGGCCTCGCGCAAAAGATTTCCGGTAAACGCGTGATCGATGCGATCTATTCTTCATGCAAGTCTGAGATCTTCGACCGAACTCTGCTTACGCATCCGGCGATTTTCATGGTCGAGTATTCGCTCGCGCAATGCCTGATGCACGAGGGTGTGAAGCCCGATCTTACGCTCGGCGCGAGCCTCGGGTCTTTCGCGGCGGCGACGGTGGCTGGATATATCAAGGTCGAAGATGCCATGGCAGCCGTGTTTGAACAGGCCATCGCATTCGAGGCGTCGTGCGAGCGCGGCGGTATGATTGCGGTACTCGCCGATCCGTCGCTTTACGATGAGGATTTCCTGAAAGAGCGCAGCGAGATGGCGGGGGTCAATTTCAGCTCGCATTTCGCTGTGTCCGCTGCCCAGAACGATCTCGATAGGATCGAGTCCGTCTTGAAGCAACGCCGTGTGACCCATCAACGGCTAGCGGTTTCTTTCGCCTTTCATTCGCGTTGGATCGAAAACGCTCATGAACAGTTTGCATCGTTTATGCGGTCGATACCGCTAAGCATGGGTGCCTTGCCGATGGTGTGCTGCGAGCAAGGCGCCACGCTGACAGAATTGCCTGAAGACTTTTTCTGGAGGGTGGTGCGTCATCCGATCCGATTCCGGGAAGCAGTGGAGCATCTTGAGCTGCGGGGGAGGCATCGATACATCGACGTCGGCCCTTCCGGCACGCTCGCGACGTTCGTGAAGTATGGTATGCCGGTAGCATCCGAGTCGACTGCACACGCGATCCTGACTGCTTATGGACAGGATCAGAAAAATCTGGCGGCCTTGTTGGCGTCAAACTGAAGCCGCAGATCACCGACCTTGACCGAAATTGACGAATAGGGATAAACAATGGCCGACTGGAGTAACGATCTGGATACGGCGCTTGCTACAGGCGACCCTGTGTTCATGAAGGTGATGCTGGATCGGGTGCCGAAAGATGTTCTTAGGATGGCAATCCCATATCTCGATGAGCTGGCAAAGGTCAGCGAGAAGGACGGCAAGCTGGAAGAGTCCTTAATGTACTGCAACTACTTGATCCAGGCGACGCCCGGAGACGTGGAGCGGCACGCCGATCGCGCCCGCATGTTTCTCAAGCTGGATCGGTTCGAGGAAGCGCTGGAGGATGCAGAGCGAGTCGTGGAACTCGCGCCAGTGAGCGCCGTCGGGTATCAGCTGCAGGCTAATGCTTACGACGGACTACGCAATTTGCCGCGTGTTCTGGCGGCGCTCCGCCAAGCTTTGTGCTTTGAACCCGACAATAACGCGATCAAACAACATCTCCAATCCTTGGAAATCGGCATTCGCGCGGAATCGGTACTGCGTCAGACGCCCGATCCCGACGCGCCCCAGGAATCCCTGCACATCGAGCTGCCACCGCCGCCGCAGGTGGTTTTTGATCCAGTGCTATTTGACGATCCTTCGATACTGCCTTCGTTCGACGCATTTCGCGTGGAGGGAATCAAGCAGCACCTGTGGCGCCACAGTGGCCAGTTGTCCCCTAGGAACGCTATCACGCGGCTCGAAGATCCGGTGTGGCTCGCCGCTTGGGACACCGCGCTTTCCGCTACGTCCAGATCGCAGGTGTTGTTCCGAGGCAGCGAGCTTGGCGTATTCGCGCTGCGCGCCTTGCACCACGGGGCCGCGCATGCGCTTTGCGTGGAGGCATTTCCGCTCGATGTGCGGATCGCGACCGGTATGGCGCAAAAGCATTTTCTGACGTCGTGGTATGCGTGCCACGGCGCGGCAATCCAAGGCTGGTCCGAAGAAGAACGCCGCGCGTCGTTCGAGGAATTCGCCCGCAGCATTGATATCGTTTCGGTAGCCAGCCAACCGTTAAGCGAGACTCACTTCGATAGTTTCGTGTTCCCGCAGATCGATCACACCCTGCTGGGCACCGGTATCGTCAGGGCTGTTCGACAACATTGCTCCGGCAGCCGGGCCGCGTCCGTTCGGGTATTGCCGGCCAAAGCCACGGTTTTCGCCATGGGCATCCAGTGGACGTACCCAGGCGTGACTTTTCGGCTGGAACCGATGAATCGGTTGCGTTGGAGCCTGTACCCGCAAGCCCTCGACCTTGGGCCGGAGTTCTGGACCGCGCTTACCGAGCCGGTCCGTGTTGGCGAGATCGATTTCGCGAACTTCTCCGAGGCGACATGGGAAATCGCGCTTCCAGTAACAACCGACGGCACTGTCGATGCAATCGTCTTCTGGTTCGAGCTGGATTTGGGGAATGCGCTGATCAGCAATGCACCGGGCGGCGAACTACGGTGCATCATGCCTGCGATCCAGTACACGGACGCTATTGAGGCGCGGGCCGGGAGCGTAGTCAATGTGCGCGTGCGCGTCGAGGAAAGCAGACTGTACTTCCAAACACTGCCGCCTGCGGCTCTACAACGCACGCACCGATTGCCGAGTTGGTATGTGCCGATGCTTGGCGATCGACGCCGTAACGACGTCTATCGTGTTGCGATCGCTAGGGCGCTCGCGATGAGTCCCGCCCAGGTCGTACTCGATATTGGCGCGGGTTGCGGCTTGCTCTCGATGATGGCAGCGGAAGCAGGGGCGAGGCACGTCGTTGGATGCGAAACCCATCCCGCCATCCAGATGGCGGGCAACGAAGTCGTTGCGCTCAACGGCCTGAGTGACAGGGTCACGCTGGTCGACAAAGACTGCCGGAACATGAAGATTCCGGACGATCTGCCCCGGCGCGCGGAGCTTGCGGTCTTCGAGATGTTCGACTGCAGCCTGATCGGCGAAGGAATCCTGCACTATCTGGCCTATGCGCGCGAGCATCTGCTTGTGGAAAATGCTCGCTATTTGCCGATGGCCGCCAAGATTCGCGCCATCGTGATCGAATATCGGCTTGATCGAATTCTGGACATTGACGCGAATCTGCTCAATCCTTATCGTGCCTCGCCGTCGTTCGCCAACATCGACACGGCAAAGCTGGGCTATCGTGCACTCACCGAGCCATTCGATGTATTCGCGTTCGATTTTGCCAGCGCGGGTCCGGTACCCGAAGAAAAGGAACTGCGCCTGTCTACGATCGCGCCGGGAACGGTAGGGGCGGTGCTCTTCTGGTTCGACCTGGGACTCGACGAAACTTGCTGGATCTCGAACGCTCCCCACGGAGAAGATGCACTGCATTGGAAGCAGGGGCTGCAGTTGCTGCCGGAAGTGCGAGTCAACGCCGGGGCGCACCTGCCGCTCGTCGCGAAGCATGACGGCAGTGGCTTGAAATTCCTGTGGCAGCAGGATGTACTGCCTAAGGAAGCGTTCTCGAAGGTGCCGCGATTCGATCCGCGCTGGCTCGCCGCCAGTAGCGAACTCGAACAACAAACCCGCAGTCTGCAGCAACACTGCGCGCAGAATCCTGACGAATACCTCAAGGTCGCGGAAATCGCCAAACGTTTCGCAATCGATCCGGCTTCCCACGACCTCGACCCGACCATCGCGCAGCGCTTTGCATCGATGTTCATCAGAACTTAGAGTCTATTCCGATAGGGTGTATTTTCCGAAAGTATGCCGGGAAAGCAGGAGGCAAGACACGAAGAGGCGACGTGGCAGACCTCATGTAATGACGAGCATCACAGTATCCGGTCTTTTCTGGCGGTTAGGTGGGGGCAATCCCTACCGGTATACACTCGTCGCCCAAAGGCACTTCCGACGTCTTCAGTAACGCAACTTCGAGGACTTCGTCCGCGATCGTCGGGACCGTTTTCCGCACAGTCAGTACCGGCGCTTCTCCGTCCAGTCGCTCGGCGCAGATCGCCAGTAGATACTCTGACGCCGGTCGGAACTGCCAGAAACACCAGCGGCTTTCATTGTCACCCAGCTCGGGATCGATGGCAATTCGTACCGCGTACTCGTGCGGATAGTGGAAACTGAACCGGTCGAGCGGAATCGACAGGCCCATGCCTCGCGCCTTGATGTATGACTCCTTGAACGTCCAGTACTCGAAAAACCGGTCCTGGCGATGCTCGCACGGAACGCTCGCTAGTTCCGTGACTTCGATTGGTGAGAAGAATCGATCCGCGATACCGATCGACACCTGACGCGCCAGGAGGTTCTCGACATCGATGCCCAGCGCCCGGTTCCGGGAAACACCTAGTGCAATCAAGCCGTAAGTGTGCGATACGTTGAAGCTTAGACCAACCGCCTCGTCGTGACGATTCGCGATCTCAGGGCGGCCGTATGCGCTCTCCGAAAACACCCAGTTGGCGGGAGCTACCATCGCATAGTGGGATAGCACCGTGCGGACCATCGCGCGCGTTAAAAGGTAGCGTTTACGGTCATCGGCGAAATAAAAGCGCTTCTCTTGGTGGCGCTCCGCGTCGCTCAGAAGCGTGAGTAGATTCGAGAGCAGCCGCGCGTCGACAATTTCATGGTAAAAAGCCAGCCATATATCGATGTTTTGCTCGCTGATAGCCAATCTAGGGTGATCTGATCTAGGGTGATCTGACATATCGGTGCGGTCGCTGGAACGGTCTGGGTGTAATGTCCAAGAAATCGCACGATGATTGTCAGGCGACTTCGCGATAGTAGAAGCATTCCGCCAATAGACTGACGCTGCTTTATGGCCCCCTCATTTTTACTACAAGAACGGTTGTCCGGAGTTTACTGCAAGAAGGGCTGATTGGTAAGCCGTGTTGTTTTCAATAGCAGGGCATCCGTGATGTAGGATGCGCTTAAAGCCCGAAGACAAACGTTGAACTGACGCCAGAATCGACGTTCCCTTGATTTCAGTGCGATAGCGCACGGTAGAGTTTATCGGTAGTCCCAGTTTCCCCGCCTGTAAGTCCTGGTAGTTCAGACGATTTCCGGTCCCCGTTTGAGTGTGGCGCTCCTATCTGCTTTTTGGGAGGGGCATGGAGACCTTGCAAACGATATCTCTGGGCTTGAAGCAACCGGCGCGCGTCGTCGCTGCGCGCGCGTTGAGCAGTGGGTTAGTACTTGTGTTTTTCATGATTCTCGATCCTAACAACTGAAGCGTTACTGTGGAGCTACTTGTGTCCGTTGTATCTTCACACCTTTAAACAAAAGCCAAAAGGTAAACGACAATTCCCCAATAAACGCAGGCACGGCAACAAGCAAGAGAAATGGTGTTTTGTAGTCGGAGTAGTTAGGCAAAAGAAAATGCGCAAAACTGTCTATGACGTAGCCGAAAGATGCAGCGACCAACAAGGCACCCAGAATTCTGGGAATGTATCCCGACTTGAAAATTAAATAGCCCAGGACCAAGCAATGAAGTCCAAAAAATACCAAGCCAATAAGCCATCCATCGCTATGCGCATTGAGCAACAACATCACCTGAGCATGCAGCTCACCTGTTTTGAATGCGGCCAAGTAATCGGCACCACCTAGAAGTTGCAAAACGCTAAGAAGATTTTGCAAGGCGATACCGAGAATAACCGCATATACCAACCTAAACCACGCTGCCAGCAACGCGAGACTCTTGTTTACTGGTTTAAGTAAAACATAAAGTGCGAGAGCCACTACTATATCTAAGATAGCCACGATGAGGTAGCCACAAATGCCGATGCGGAATAGCATCTCATTGGCCAAAATATTAACGACCGTCGTTGCTGCATCACCTGGGACAACAAGTTTTGAGCGAACAAAAAACTCAGAGAAGATAGCGAGTATTGTGATGATGAGATACCCGAACCCTGAGACTCTCGCAGCAGTGCGTTGTGGCATATCGGATATTTTTTTTGTCATCTCATTTGCGCCTAACGAGGCTGTAGAAAAACCCCTTCAGAGAGTGTAAATGATTTTGTGTAAACGGTCATTTGGCAGGAAACTGTCCCCAACAAGGAGCGATAATGACCGTAGCGAAGACGACCGCACTGAAAGCCTTACCGGCTAACCTGATCGGCCGCCTGCTGGCCGACTACAAGTAACCCGAAGACCTGATTGGCGAGGATGGGCTACTCAAGCAGCTCACAAAAGCCCTGGTCGAGCGGGCCCTCGAAGCCGAGATGGCAGAACACCTGGGCCAGGGCAATAGCGAACCCAGGAGGTGTTCATTAAGGTAATTAGGGCGAAACGTAACCAAAATAGACCCGAACAAAACTCCTGAACAGATTCTCCTTGCGGTGGTTGAACCGGTACTCGATCTCCTTCAGGTACATCGGGAAATGATATTTCGACACACCCCGGTAGTTATACAGGATGTGCTTGGCATAACTCCAGAAGCCCTCGATGCCGTTGATGTGGTTCTTGGTGCGTTTGTCCACGAATGACTTGGAGTGACTGACCGTATGGTGCTTGTCGTAACGCTGCAACGACTGGTAGCCCCGAAACGCATCGGTGTAGTACACCGAGCCCTTGCGGGTGTGGCCCTTGATATGGCGCATCAGTTCCTCCGCCGTAACCGTCTGGACGACTTTCGTGTAGACCTTCCCATCGCGCTCCAGCAGGCCGAAAACAACACTTTTCCCAGCCGCGCCGCGCCCGCGCTTGCCCTTGCGGCGACCGCCGAAGTAAGCCTCGTCGAGTTCGATCTCGCCCTTCAGTCTCCCGGCTTCGAGCTCGGTCAAGTGAAACAGCGCTTCGCGCAGCCGCTGGTAGACGCGGGTGACGACCTTCACGTCGACCCCGATGTCCTGGGCGAGCCGGTAGGCCGGTACCCGCTGGTAGAAACCCTTGAGGATCTCGATCTCACGCTTCAACCGCGCGAGGCTCTTGGTTCTTCCGCAGCCGGAGCGGCGGCACTTCACGTAACCGCGCGCGGTGCGCGCCACCTGAAACGAACCGCAGAAAACACACTTCTTGCCACGCAAAAAGTTGGCCGCGCACCCGAAAACGTTCTTTTTCACTGTAACCATAAGCAGTTATCCTATGCTTGTGGTTACGAAACGCCCTAATTACCTTCATTAATATATGGGAAATCCACTGAAATGCCGTTGCTGTCCGCAAAACCGGGCCCGATACCCGCACGCATTTCCGTGCTCCGTAGCGATAACGTGCGTGCTAGTCTGCCCAGCCGATCTGCGCGCCGCACATCCATTGATTACGGAGGATACCGGTACCCAGGGACAAGGCCACTTTCAATTGGAACTCACCAGCGAACGCGGATACCGAAGACAGGGCGACACAAAAGAGACTGGCATCGCGACTACCGCAACCCTGTCCTATGGCATAGTGGAAAGCGTGGATGCTATCGTCAGCGTCCCGCATCTTCGCAACAAGACCGTTGGTCCGAGTGGCAGTATCACGGAAGCGGGCCATGCCGACACCGGATTCGATGTTAAATGGCGATTCCATCAAAGTGACCGACTGAGTCTGGCGCTCAAGACCGGATTCACCACACCCAATGGCGATGAGACACAAGGGCTGGGTGCCGGCAAGATGGGCTACAGCGTCTATTTGGTAGCAACTCTGGATCCACCGCCATGGACGTTTAATCTTCACGTCGGCAGGATAGAAAATAGAAACACCCTCGGCGATCGCGAGGAGCTATGGCATGCCTCTGTCGGCGGCTGGCGGCAACTGGGGGATAAGATCAAAGTAGTCTTTGACGTGGGCGCCATTACCAATGCCGACCCCACCGTTGCCGGGGAACTGGGGTTTTTCATCGTCGGACTCATCTATGCGTTCACTGATAATTTTGAACTGGACTTGGGTATTCAAGACGGGCGTCACCGATGCAGAGCTGGCCCCACCAATCTGAGCAACCCGATGAAGTGGAATCCTTGCCTAATCGGGACATGATATACCCCCGATTACCCGAGACGCTCCAGCACGCAACCGCGCGCGCCGCACACCAGCACACTGCCCTGATCGTACCAGTCGCCGAGCACGGTGCGGCGCGC
>CAYJBG010000002.1:0-31029 GCA_964368085.1 uncultured Acidiferrobacterales bacterium
TCTCGGCCGTGTGGATCAGCGCCTTCACGTCCTTGGGGAAACACGAACCGCCATAGCCGCAGCCGGGATAGATAAAGGAGTAGCCGATGCGGGAATCCGAACCGATCCCGACGCGCACGCTTTCCACGTCCACACCGACACGCTCGCACAGACCGGCGATCTCGTTCATAAACGAGATCTTGGTGGCGAGCATGGCATTGGCCGCGTATTTGGTCATCTCGGCTTCGCGCACACCCATGTAAACGGTGCGCTCGTGGTTGCGCGTGAACGGGATATACAACTCGTGCATCACGGCACGGGCGTTCTCACTGTCTGTACCTACAATAATTCGATCCGGGCGCATAAAGTCATCGACTGCCGCGCCCTCCTTGAGGAACTCCGGATTACTGACCACATCGAAGGCAATCTGCACGCCACGCCGGTCGAGTTCAGACTGCAACGCACCGCGAACCTTGTCGCCAGTCCCGACCGGAACCGTGGATTTGTCGACCACGACTGCGTAGCCGGTGAGATGTCGACCAATATCGCGCGCCACGGCCAGCACGTATTGCAGATCGGCGGAGCCATCTTCGCCCGGTGGTGTGCCAACGGCAATAAAATAGATATTCGAGTCACGCATCGCCTCAACCAGCGACGTGGTGAAAAGAAGGCGACCCGCCTTGGTATTGTTGGCAATGATCGTATCCAGACCCGGTTCATGGATCGGCAGGATGCCGCGCTTGAGGCGATCGATCTTGCCTTGATCGACATCCACACAGATCACGTCGTTGCCCATTTCCGCAAAACACGCGCCTGTCACAAGGCCGACGTAGCCGGTCCCGATTACAGTAAGCTTCATGTTTGCTTCATGACGATGGCTTTCGACCTGTATTCTTGAGCGCCACGATCACGGCGCCCTGACTGCTGCCTGTCCCTGTATCGGGTGACAGGCGTAATTGATGCTCCGGTACCAACTCGCACAGAAATTCATAAATCTGCCGCTCATCGTCCGCCTCGCAGGCTGCGGTCAACCTGTCAAGCGTCTGCTCAAGCTTCGCAAAATCCATGCTGCGGCTGTTGGCCAGAAGGATCTTCGGGTGCGTTGTCCCGGCGAGTTTTTCGGATTCATGGAACAATTCTTCGTAAAGCTTCTCGCCGGGACGTAGTCCGGTATACACGATTTCGACATCCTCACCGGGCTTCTTTCCGGAGAGCCGGATAAGCTGCTCGGCGAGATAACCGATCTTCACGGGCTCGCCCATGTCGAGCACGAAAATCTCGCCGCCCTTGCCCATGGTACCGGCCTGGAGAATAAGCTGCGCGGCCTCGGGAATGGTCATGAAGTAACGCGTGATCTCCGGGTGTGTGACCGTTACCGGTCCGCCGGCGGCAATCTGCTTCTGGAACAGCGGAATCACACTGCCCGCCGAGCCCAGCACATTACCGAAGCGCACGGTGATGAAATGCGTGGACGAGCGGGCGCTCAGGTTCTGGCAGTAGATCTCGGCCACGCGTTTGGTCATGCCCATGATGTTGGCCGGGTTCACGGCCTTGTCGGTTGAAATCATGACAAACGTGGCGCAGCCATGGCGATCGGCGAGCGAAGCAAGCGCCCGCGTACCGAGCACGTTGTTCCTGACCGCCGCGCGCCGCTGGTGTTCGAGCATCGGCACGTGCTTATAGGCGGCGGCGTGCAGAATGACAGATGGTCGATAACTACGCAGCATCTGCTCGACCGCAACCGGATCGAAAATATCCCCAAGCAGAGCGGTAAGTTCGATATCCGGGAATGTCCGGCGCAACTCGAGCTCGATCGAATAAAGATTGAACTCACTTTGCTCGAAGATGACGAGATGCGCAGGCTTGAGACGCGCCACCTGCCGGCATAGCTCCGAGCCGATGGAACCACCACCACCGGTTACGAGGATGGTCTTGCCCTGTACACCGTGGATGATGGCCGTCCAGTCGAGCGACACGGCCTCACGCCCGAGCAGATCGTCAATTTTGACTTCGCGCAGATCCTTGATGCTCACCTGACCGGTGACCAGATCCTGCATGCGCGGCAACACGCGGAACGGCAGGCGTGTGGCCTCGCACAATTTCACCACATTTTGCATTTGCCGCGAGCTGGCGGATGGCAATGCGATCAGTATGAGTTGTACCTCGAGCTCGGTTGCCAGATCGGGGATGGCGTCGCAGGCGCCCGCGACCCGAACCCCGTGCATATCCTGTCCCTGCTTTGCCGAATCGTCATCCACAAAAGCCACCGGCCGGTAGGCGTGCAACGGGTCGCGCAGCAGATCGCGTACCAGCATCTCGCCAGCCTGGCCGGCGCCGACAATTAGGACATTCTTTACTTCCTGGCCATACAGGCGCCGATCCTTGATCCAGCGATAAACAAACCGCGGACCGCCAAGCAGCAGAACAAGCAGGATGGCGTCCACCACGAACACGGAGCGCGGCACTCCCTGCAGGCGGGTAAGGAAGAAAATTGCTGCTGCCACTACCGCCACACCGGTCAATGTCGCCTTCAAAATACGGACCAGGTCAGGCATCGAGGCGAAGCGCCACACGCCGCGATACAGGCCGAAGTACCAGAACATACTGCCTTGCGCAACCATCACCAGAGGCAGCATGGTCAAGGCCTGTCGCCAGAACTCATCGGGAATGCCGTCAAGATTGAAGCGCAGCCAGTAGGAACCCAGCCATGCCAAAGGAACCATTAACAGGTCGTGCAGAAATGCCGCATAGCGCTTCTGTAACTTGCCAAGCAACCGGATCATGAATTTGTCTTCTTCTCCAGACGGTGAACGCCGGCCATCAGCAGCAGGTAGATCAGACACCAGAAGAGAACCAGCGCTATCAACCCCCGCGGGTTCAGATGCCGCGCAAACAGCGCCGACAGCCCGCAGGCCAGCATCAGTACATACTCGTACAAAACTGTCTTCCGATGTCCCCAGCCGGATTGTACCAGACGCTGGTAATAATGGGACTTGTGCGCCTGCCAGACACGCTCGCCGCGGAGCAGCCTGCGCACCAGCGTAACGCTGGCATCCACGATAAACGGAGAGAACACGAGCAGAGCGACCCAGAGCGGGTATACGCCGTCGCGCACACCCCACAGCATGAAACCTCCCGCCAACAACCCCAAGGTCGCGGAACCCGTGTCACCCATGAAGATTCGCGCCGGCGGGAAGTTGAACAACAGAAAACCACCGGCCGCGACCGCGATCGTGAGGCTCAGAGCGGCGAACGGGGGATTGCCGGCAATCTGACCGAGAATCGCAAAGGTACCAAAGCCTATCGACGCCATGCCACCAGCGAACCCATCCATGCCGTCCATAAAGTTGTATAGATTCACCATCCACACCAGGAACAGCATGGATAAGGTGAGCTCCAGCCACACCGGCCATGGCATGGACATTTCCGGAAACAGCGGCGGCAAAGTGAGGCCGGCGCCAATTACAACAAGCCCAGCACCAAGCGCATGTCCCAGAAAACGTACGCCAATCGGAAGACCACGCCGGTCGTCAAGAAACGAGAACATGGCAATCAATAGCGCACCGGCCACCAGACACACGACTGGACCAGCGCCATCGACCGCGAACTGCCAGACAGGGATAGCTGAGACGAAGCCCGCGAGGATCGCCACGCCGCCGGTGCGTGGCGTGGGCTGCGAATGCAGCGAGCGTTCGTTCGGGTGATCGAGTAAGTGCAGCCACGAGGTCGGGTCGCAGAAACGTCGCGTCAGAAATGCGGAAACCACAAACGCGATAGTCGCGGCGATGAGAATCCAGAACATCATGGGTTCGATGCCAGAAACCAGCGTGCCGTGCGCGCCAGCTCTTCATCCACGGTCAGCGGTGGCCACCAATTGAGCAGCTCGCGGGCCTTGCCCGCGTCAACCTGCAACGAACCGCACAGGCGTTCATAGACTCCCTGGCGTCCCGCGATTCTTGCGGCCAAACGCAGCATTGCGGGTGGGAACGGCAACAGCCGCGCCTTCCGGACCAACGCACACGCAACTTTGCGCAATAGCTCGGGTGTGGACAAGTCCTCGCCATCTGCGGCAAGAAACACTTGCCCGGCGGCAGCCGGATGCGTCACGCATTTCTCCATGAGAGCGACAAGATTCGTGAGGCCAACTAGACTGCGCCGATTCTCGCAGCTGGCCAGGGGTATCGGCCAACCCTGCCGTATCACACGCAGCAGTGACAGGAAATTCCCCTTAACCCCGGGACCATAGACCAGCGGAGGCCGAACGATCACCACTTCCAGTCCGGAGTGCTGGCTGATTCCTTTTAATGAAAGTTCAGCTTCCAGTTTTGACTGCGCGTAGGCGTCTTCCGGTTGTGGGTCGTCGTCGGCACGGAAAGACCGGCCTGATGTGCGTTCGCCGTTCACCTTGATCGTACTGACGTAGACGAAGCGCCTAGCACCCGCCGCCGCCTGGCGTGCAAGGTTTACGGTTCCCGCCGTATTCGCCGCCCGGAAGTCAGCCAGCGGATCGCGCGATACTTCCCGCATAACGTGCACCCTGGCTGCCAGATGCACGACGTGAGTCACGCCTGCCAGCGCCGCCGTCCAGTCCGTACCAGCATGAACATCGCCGACCTCGGCCGTCTGTACCATGAGTGAATGGTTCCTTGAAGAGCTCCCTGTCCGGACCGCCGCTCTCGCCACTATGTCCTGCTCGACCAGCCGCTTGCACAGGGCTGCTCCAACGAAGCCATTTGCACCGGTGACCAATACCTGCGTCATCTCTCCTGACATCGGTGTTTTCAGTCCGGGGGTTTCCGCCAGACAACCCGGTTCACATAGTCTGTGTAGCTCAGGATGATTCGGACAACCTTTTGCGACACGTTGTCAGTGTCGTAGTCCTGAACAATTCTTGGGCGACCCGCGCTATCCTGACGCTGTCCGGTCACAACTTCGATGGCTTCAAGAACCCGTGGCGGTTCAAGACCACACATAATCAATGTACCCTCATCCATTCCTTCCGGTCGTTCATGGGCCTGCCGGATCGTCACTGCCGGAAACCCAAGCAAGGATGCCTCCTCTGTAATCGTCCCGCTGTCTGAGATTACGCAAAACGCCCGTTGCTGCAGATGCACGTAGTCGAAAAAGCCCATGGGCTTGAGAAACCGAACTCGCCCGTCTGTGCCGGTCCGGCCTTTCTCGTTCAGGCGCTTTTGAGTCCGCGGGTGAGTCGATACCACGACGGGGTAGTTGTATTTTTTGGCGACTGCGTCCAGCGTTGCCAGAAAGTCGTTGAAATTCAGGTCTGAATCGATGTTTTCCTCCCGGTGGGCACTGACTAGGAAGTACTGCTGTGCTTTCAGATCGAGTCTGTTCAGTACATCTGACGCGACGATCTTTTCCTTGTGGTGCTCAAGGATCTCCTTCATTGGTGAACCGGTTTTTATCACCATCTCCGGCCGCAGACCCTCTGCAAGCAAATACCTTCGGGCGTGTTCGGTGTACGTCAGATTGATATCGCTGACATGGTCCACGATTTTCCGGTTTATCTCTTCCGGGACACGTTGATCAAAACAACGATTGCCGGCCTCCATATGGAAGATCGGGATCTTGCGCCGCTTCGCTGCGATCACCGCCAGACAACTGTTGGTATCGCCGAGCAGGAGCAGCGCATCGGGGGACAGCTCGCTCATGACGGCATCGGCCTTGATGATCACGTTGCCAATGGTTTCCGCGCTACTGCTTCCCGCAGCGTTCAAGAAGTGATCCGGCTTGCGTAAGCCCAAATCCTTGAAAAATATCTCATTCAGTTCGTAGTCGTAGTTTTGGCCTGTGTGGACAAGGGTATGATCCACGTATCGATTCAATTCGCCGATAACACGAGACAGCTTGATGATTTCCGGCCTGGTACCAACGATGGTCATGACCTTGAGCGTCATTTCTCCCCCTGCGGCTTTTCTGAAATGCTCATTAGGGATCCTCTAATAATCAAAATGTAGGGTGGGTGGAGCGAAGCGAAACCCGCCGAACAATATAATTTTGTTGGGTCCGCCGCTGGCGCGGCTTGACCCAACCTACATGAGAAGCGATTTTTAGAGGCTCTCATTAGTATAATAGTGGACTGTTATCAAGCATGAATCAGCGCAGCATTTCAGCATCTTGGGATAAATCGATGTCATCGGCCATCAGCCTGTGCTTGTGGAGCAGTTGTGCGGTTCCCGCAAGGTCAAGGACGGTATCGGCCGAGCTGAACTCCTTGGTCAGTGCGTTCGGCTCGCGCATGCCATTTTCGCGCAGCTCCGGCAACATGGGCAGAATGGCGTAGTAGTCGCCACGCTTTACGCAGTGATTGGCCTCCTCCTCCGATACCATGATTTCGTGCATCTTCTCACCAGGACGAATGCCGGTGATCTTGATCTCGACACCTCTGCTGCCAATCAATGTCTTGGCAATGTTGATCACCGTGGCAGCCGGAGCATTGGGGACATACGTTTCGCCACGACGCGCTTCACGGATGGCGACAAATACCGTATCCACCGCCTGGTTCAGACTCAACAGAAAGCGGGTCATGTCCGGGACTGTGACTGTAACCGGACCGCCCTTCCGGATCTGATCATGGAACAGTGGGATCACTGAACCTCGCGACGCCAGGACGTTGCCATAACGAACACAGATAAACCGCGTACGTGGGTTCAGGATGTTCGCTGCAACAAAAATGCGTTCCTGAATCGACTTGGTCATGCCCATGACATTGACCGGCTTGCAGGCCTTGTCGGTGCTGATTCCGATTACAGTCTCAACCGGGTAGCTGTTCTCCTCGATCGCCCGCACGAGGTTAGCGACACCGATGCAGTTGGTGAGCACCGCCTGCACGGGGAAATATTCGCAGGCCGGCACCTGTTTGAGAGCGGCGGCGTTCACGACGATGTCGGCTCCCTTCACCGCCGAGCAGACGTCGGCGTAGTTGCGCACATCGCCGATGCGGAATTCCAGCACATTCATGAAATTCCGGTAAATCACCTCATCCGTGGCGACCATCTTGTGCAGGTACGCCATGCGCATGTCATGCTGCTTGGCTTCGTCTCTCGACAGTACGATGATTTTCCTCGGCGTCCCCTGCTCGCCGGTAAGCACGCGATGAACGAACGTCTTGCCCATCGAGCCCGTTCCGCCCGTGACCAGGATGGTCTTGCCTTCAAAGATCATTTTTTGCCTCTCTTGATATCACCAGCCAGTTCCTCGATCATGACTTTCCACGCTGGTGGAATGTAGTTGAACTCGCGCCGAAAACGGCTGGAATCCAGACTCCGGTCGCAATGGAGCCCATCGTCCGGAACGATTTCAATGGGAAGATTGAGTTTGTTCTTCACCAGCATCAGCAAGTCATGCTTGCTGATCGCCGTACTTGATACGTGATACACGCCCGATGCATGTGTATATTGGGTCAGGAGTCTTTCCATGACTCGTGACAGCTCAATGGTTGTGAAACCGGAAAAAATTGCATTCTTGTAGCCCTTGACTGTTCCATTCTGCGCGAGAAGCCATTCGAGCAGGCTCTTCTTGCGAGATAGCTCGGTACCAATGATCGATGTTCTGAGTGTCAGGCAATTCTTCTCATGCACCTCCCCGAGATATTTACTCATGCCATACAGGTCTTCCGGATCGGCCGGATCGTTCTCCAGATAATTGCCCTTTCGTCCAGAGAACACGCAGTCAGTACTCATATGAATGAGCCGGGCATCAGCAGCCATGCATAACTCGGCCAGCTTATGCGGGAACAAGGCGTTAATTTCTATGCTTGGAATACTCTCTTTTGCGGAAGGCCGTTGCTTGACTATCCCCACTGCATTTACCACGGCCTCGGGATGGAAGTCCGCAAACACTCTGACAAGTTCGCCGGTACGAAGCGCATCCACACCGAAATAGGCGTTGTCAGCGCTAAACAAATTCCATTCAGAATAGGACCGAGCATCGCGTCTGAGTGTTACGCGCACTTCATGCTGTCCCTGCCACTGGCGCAGCAGCTGGTGGCCCAGCATGCCATCGCCGCCCAGTATCAAGATGCGCAAGTCCCGGCCTCCTTATTCAGTGCTCGCAACCACCCGTCCAGGCGGTCCAGGAGCAGGCTACGCTCGAAATTGGCAAGATAATACGCCCGTCCACTGGCGCCCATTGCCTCCCTCTCGGCCTTGGGCATGCGGTACAAGCCTAACACGGCTTCGGCGAGACGATCCGCATCCTGCGCCGGCACCGCCACCCCGGCTCCTGCTTCGCGGATGATACGCGCACCTTCTCCGTCCAAAGCCGCCACGATTGGCCGCGCACAGGCAAGATACGACTGCACCTTGGATGGAATGGTCAGCGAGAAGATCGGATCCCTGCGCAGCGTCACCAGCATCACGTCCGCGAGCGCAAAGAACCGCGGCATTGTCTCAATTGGATGATGTCCGAGCAAATGGACAGCCCCATTGAGGCCACGCCGGCTGACCTCTTTTTTTACCCACCCTGCCATGCGGCCATCGCCAAGCACAACCCAGTGAATGTCCGCGCACGATTTTAGCTTCTCCGCTGCCGCCAGGATGGTTTCAAAATCCTGGGCGGCACCGATATTGCCGGCAAACATGACCCGGAAACCCTCCGGCAAGGTGGCACATTCTGCCGTCCCGGGCAAAGGACTTACAGGCCGATACAGTTCTTCAGCACTGTTCGGGAAGTATTCAATCTTCCGCGCATCGACACCGAGGCGCTGGATTGGCTCGACAAACGCCCGTGACTGTACAAGTATCCTGTCACACCCAGCGTAAATGTAACGAACGAGTCGCTTCACCTGACGAAGTATCCACGCCGAACGGACCATGTTTGTCGCAGACAAACTCTCCGGCCAGAGATCCTGTACCCAGAAAAGAATAGGTGCACGGTGGATCTTCTTAAGAACCAGCGCCGGTAATCCGACGGTGACGGGAGACGGCTCGAACACGAAAATCACATCGACCTTTTCGCGGCAACGCAACGGTGCAAGAAGACTGGCGAAGGCGGCAAAGGATAAATAATTCAAGACCAGCCGTAATGCCGTTCCGGGCCCGCGCGGAATCACCGGCACCCTTATCACTGTAAGGTCCTTATAACTATCCTTGTTGCGCTTGAAGAATCCATACCCACTGAAATACTTTCCTGAAGGATAGTTAGGCTTGCCTGTCAGCACCGACACCTGGTGCCCTCTGTCTCTCAGGCCTTCCGCCAGATCATTGATTCGAAAGTTTTCAGGCCAGAAATACTGCGTGATAATCAAAACCTTCACGATTTACAGCGCGTCTGTCGCACGCAGTCGCCTCTTGTCTGACGTCCGCAATGACTCGATACGAGCCAAGAGCAGGCCCCATAGGAAGAATGTAATGATGCCAGAGTACGGCTGTCGCATGCTGACTTTCATAAGATTATCTGGGAGGATCAGAAACAGAACAACAATCGTCAGACCCGTCATGGTTGGTGACAACATGATGAGCTTACGTTTCTGATAGAGTCGGATAATTGTGAACACAATCAGGCCAATAATCACGAGCGCAGCAATGGCCCCGAAATTATAAATGTAATCCAGGTAATAATTATGCGCGCTCGCCCATATCAGACGATCAGGCGGCTCGCTGTGGCCTAACAAGAATGTCGATGGTCCACCAAATATGCCGCGTATGTAATGTAGCCAAATATCGAATATTGCCTGGATGTTTACAATCCCAGAACCCGAGAATTTTTGCGTGTACATCCCTCCTCCCAACGTCCCAGATCCCGCCGACCAACTCACCAAAAAGTTGTATGCAGCCCATGATCCGAAGACAAGCGATAAAATCGCCCATTCAGGTATGCGGCGTCTTCTGTCCATATCAATAGCCATGCGGTGAATAACGAAAACTGCACAGCCCACCAAGGCATATCCGGCTGCCGACATTGACCCCGATGCAGCGATATAAATTCCAATCAGGGGAGACAATACAATCATCAGCAAGCGCCATGACCGTAAATTCCACAGGCTAAATAAAGCGACGAGGTAGCTGATTACTACAATAACCGGCACATACTGGAGATGCTGGTAGACACTAAATAGATAGAGGTACGGTGTGAGGAACACGTGCTCTTGCCCCCAGGTCGCCAGTAGTTGTGCGGGCACGAGAACAGCGATGACCATTAGTATCGCCTTCTCGACGACATGTTCATTTCGCCTGTGGTCCTCATACATCATTCCAAGCACAAGGCCGAACATGGGCAGGATATACTGCAACAGGAGAAACAACTTGGCCTGCTCTGCAGAACGAGTGTCAAATGTCGTGGCCACAGTCGACAGTACCATCAGCACAAAACTCCCGAATATGATCGTTAATCCGAGGTTCGCCCGTCGATAGTTTCCCAGAAGCGCTATTCCCACATAACATGCGAAGATCGATAGCGGTATCGGCAACTTGCCAAGCAAACCACCCGAGTCATAGATGAACTCTGCACTCCGAAACAGCCCTGTCTCCAGATTCACGAATATCGGCACTACCAGCAATACAACAATAACTACTCTTAGCTTGTTCACATATCGTTTTCCGACAATCCTCGTTGCGCGTTCGACATCCATCATCCAATAGAACACGAGCGCTACCATGGCATTAAACAGGTACAGCCAGGTCAGGCCATAATTGCCGAAGACAAAGAATATTGTGGGGATAAAAATGACGATAAGCATGTTGACCAGAACATCGGGGGCAAATACGTCGGCTTGAGTCCCATGCTGGAGGTCCCGCAGGCGCTGTCTTTGCGCGAACACCATGACCACGCCCCCGATCAACGAAAAACCGAGCGCTTGCCAGAAGAGCACGTCTTTGCCTGCCAAGACCTGCGTGTCGGACATGAAATGGGAAATCGCGGTTACTGCAATACCGGCAAGAGTGGCCAGGAAAAGCGCAGCTCGCAGCCATGCGGGCATCTGCATCCGCCCGGTCTTCTGCTCATGCAACACCATACTTGGTCCCAGGCCCATGGCAAAGATCGAGCCCAGAACCCCACCGATTGCAAAAGCCGTGTAGAGGTCCCCCGCGGCGGTCCTGTCAACTAACAACAGTATGGTCAGGCGAAACACGTAAACACCAATCCCCATCACCGCGGTCGAACCGAGATGCGGGAGCAGCATCCTTACCGATACGCGCACCGCTACTGCGCCTCTGAGCACTCTCTGAATATATGGAAGACTTATCAGGAGCGGAACGATCGCCCACGCCATCAGTACCAGCATAAGGCCCGGGGTCTCCGTGATCGCCCAAGCCACCGCCGTAGCCAGTAGTCCGGACTGGATGACCAGATGCCTCCATGCGAAGGCGACATCCTGATCCCGCTCCGCCTCGCTAAGATGTACCTCGCTTAGCCACTCTGCAGACTTTCGCAGTATCAGAATGAACGAGATATCCCATGCCACGCCACCCAGTACTGAGCCAAGGTAGTACACTCCAGCACCCAGAGGTAGCATGAGCATTAAACGCGTCACCATGATCGACCGAATCAGCGCAACACCGCCTGACTTCAATATAAGGTTTCGTACGTTGGCGGAGAATGCAAAGAACAACGCAAGAGCCGCTCCTTGTACAATACCAACATCTGCGGCCAACTGTGGGCTTCCGCCGACACCCAGCGCAACCAGCAAGCCAGTCATGCTGAGCTGGCCTGATGAGACTGTAGGAAAACTCAAAATTCGCGCCTGTTTGCTTAAAGAATAGTCAGTCACAAAATGGTTGGATGGAAATGGAAATTCACGTAAAACCGCGTCAGAACCTTTACAGAAGGCTTTCTGCGCTGTCGTTGAATTCCCACGAACACGGTGGCGCTTTTATCGCCCTGTGCGGATTCTGGTGAGACGGCATCCGAAAACAGAGTTTTTCTACAGGCTCGATAGATACGATGCCGGGAATATGATTCGCATCTTTATCGTACTAGGCCTTGGCAAACAATTTACGGTAAAGACCCAGATACCTTCGTACGACGACAACCCATGTGTAGTTGTCGCGCACGTAGTCCCTCAGTCTGTTCCCCATAACAGTGAGTTTCGCCCGGTCTGATAGCATCTCTACCAATCCTGCTTGCACGCCCTCAACAGTTGCAGGCACTGCCTTCCCTCCGCCGACCCTCTCAACAACATCAAAACCACATTGATCCGTAAGCAGTACCGGCGTACCCGAAATACCGGACTCCAATGCCACGATAGACATCGCCTCGTGACGCGATGGGATCACCAGCATATCAGCAGCGTGATACGCGACTGATTTCTCTACGCCGCCCACATAGCCAATAAAATGCACCTGGTCATGGGCCGAGCATTTCGCCGCATTGCTCTTGAGCATACTGAGCAAACCGCCGTCTGGACCCGCGAACACGAGGTGCCACTCCGGCCATGCATGTTGCCCACGGCAGAAAGCCTCGAGCAGGATGTCTGGGCCTTTTATGGCATTAAGTCGGCCAACAAACAGTATGAACGGCCGATTCCCAATGCCGTGCTTATCTCTGAAACCAGTTTCACCTTCATTGGGAAAATCCTCTGGATCGATTCCGTTCGGGATAACGAATACCTTGTCGCGCTCGACCCCATAGGCCTCGAACTGTGCACGTTCTTCTTCGGTAATCGCGATCCATGCACTGGCGTTGCGGATGAGGCGCTCGCCGACTAGCAGGTTGTAGACGATTTTGAGTATTCTGGATCTACCATAGATGCGCAGCGCCCCTGCTGGGCACACAACATACGGCTTCTTCCCTGCCATTGCGGCCAGGTACACAAGTGCGTTGAGCACCGTCCAGTGCCCCATCAGGTGTATGACATCGGCACACTCAACCTCTCTCCTGATCTCCGAATACCGGACCCACGGAAGGTAAAACCGCTTCAAAAAACAACGGTAGGCGGTAACTCGAATGCCTTCGAGTCTAGTTAATAGATCATTTGTAAGACCGACATCAGTCGTCAAGATACTGCAGTCCAACCCTGCATCACAAAGCGCGCGGCTCATCTGCATCGTACGCTCCGCCGTTCCACCCCCAGTTACTGGGTCAAGGAGTGCATTGACGTTCAATATTCTCACAGTGCCGCGCGCCGACCTGAGACAACCTGCTCCAGGCACCATTCGGCATATGCTGCTAATCCAGCGTCCAATGGCACTATCGGACGAAACCCTGCTCTTTGTAGTTTACTGGAATCGTATACTCTCTGCGGATTCACTACATCACGATTACGCATACGCAAAAACCACGACAAGATAGCAGGTGGCATTATCAGTCGAGGCAAAACATAGTCATTGCCGGTCAGCTTGGCCAATAGACATTTCTCGACGTATTGAAAGTTGTTATCCGGATCTTCGTCTTGCGAAACAATAAATATTTCTCCGTCCATCCTGTTTTCTGATTCAGTGAAAAACTGAATAGCTGCTGATACGTTATCTACGCACACAAGATTCATACTTCGCTTACCGAACAGACATGCCCTGAGGTAGTTTAATGTCCTACTGCCATGGGCCAATTGTGCAGCGAGCTTGAGCAAAGCCTGACCGCCAGGTCCAAATACGGCTGTCGGTCTTAGAATTACGATCTCGAAACGTCCGCGCGCTTCTTCACGTAACGCCTGTTCGACCATCAGTTTGGTGATGCCGTATTCCGTTCGGGGATCACATAGGCATTCTTCGTTCACAACGGTGTCAGCGCATCTCCCAAACACCACCGCAGTGCTGCAGTGTATCAGCCGATTGACCTGGTTTTCGGCACACACTCTTGCCAGATTTCTTGCTGCCAACAGGTTGGCGGATTGGGGCACGCTGGAATCGTAAGCAAGGTTAACCACCGTGCAACCCGGAACGAGAAAATTTGCAAGCGTTTCCGGCTCCTGCAGATTTCCTTGTGTCACGGTAAGCCGCGGGCTCCGAAGTGCCGGCGAACGAGGGCCCCGTATCAGCAGACGAATCTGCACATCATCGTTCGCTGTCAGTCGCTGGACGAGATTCCGCCCGATGAATCCGTTCGCGCCTGTTATGGCTATTGTTTTCACGCCAACCGATCGAACCTTGCCTTCACTTATCAAGTTGATGCCCTGCTGGTCTGCTGCGCACATAACTTGATGTTTGTCCGGCCGCTGTTTTGCCGATTGAAATACGGAACGTGTAACAGAAGCGACCATGGTCTCCGGTAACTACCGACAGTAGTCCTGAGGCTGGATCACGAAACTTGCCATCCATGCTAATTCTTCAAGCGCCGCACTACGAATCCCGGCAGCAATTGAGCGAGCCACAGTTTTACTTTAAAGTGTCCCCATGGCAGATCACGGATCAAGCGATATGCACCGAGTCGATCCGACTGCAAAAGTCGATACACGGCTTGTTGGTAAATACTATGCTGCTTGAGGAGCTGAAAATTTTGGCACGATCTGATGGCCTCCACGCCATTCATTGCCTCCAACCAACGCTCCAACTCGCCGAGGTGTCGGCTGCGCTGCTTGAGGCTCGCATTGCTATCATGCGCACGATAGAAACCGACCGGTTCTTGCTCGCAGGCCAACTTCCATTGAGTCGCCAGACGAACGACCAGATCCAGATCGCCAATCATGTGATATCGCGGATCACACGGATAGTCCAGGGAAGTCAGTGCCGAACGTCTTACGACCAAGGTTAGCAACCCAACAAAATAGAATTCAAGCAGGTCATTCAAAACCCAACCTGTCGGGGCAGGCCGCTTGAGCGATTTCCAGCGCTTGTTTTTGCGTTCACTTACTATCCAATAGTTACCGCAAACCATCCCGACATCTGGGTCCGAAAAGAGCGGGATTTGCTTCTCCAGTTTATTCGGCAACCACCAGTCATCCACATCCAGAAAGGCAATGAATTCGCCACTCGCTTTATCAAGAGCGTAATTGCGCGCCTCGTAAAGCATGGTGTGACTGGGTGCAAAATGGTATTTTAGCCGCGGGTCGTTGTAACTCTTAAATATCTCTGCGCTGCGGTCAGTTGACTGATTATCCCAGAAAATGATCTCCCAATTCTGGTAGGACTGGGCAAGCACACTCTCAATTGCCTCTTTGAGGTATTTCTCGCCGTTGTAGCAGTTCATCAATACGCTAACGAGCGGTATTGGCTTCAAGATTGATCCCTGAACCATTGAATGGTTCTTGCCAAACCGGCCTCAAGGCTTACCTTAGGTTCCCAACCGAGAAGATCCCTGGCTTTAGAGATATCTGCATACAACTCCATGTTCTCACCAGGTCTGTATGCGATCTCCCCATACCTTGGCTCTCCCCGCCCAATCAAAAATCTCACGGTTTCAATCATTTTCCGAATAGAGACAGGCTGCCCTGATCCGATATTGACAACTTGTCCCTTGGCCATAGGGCTTGTGAGTGCAGAAAATATGGCGGCAACCGTATCGCCGACATAGCAAAAATCTCTTCTCTGCTCACCCTTTGATGTGGGAAAGGACCGCCCCTCCAGACAACCCAATATGATTTGTGGAAAGAAACGACGATTGTCTTGGCCGGGCCCGTAGGTCAGAAAAAGACGCAAAGTTGTTGCCGGGAATCCTTCAGTGCGATGGAGCATTTGTAGAAAATGCGTGGCTGCAACCTTTGCAAGGGAGTAAGGGGTAATTGGCGCTTCTCTTTGCGCCTCTAGTTGTGGCGCGGGGGTATTCCCATATTCATCACTGCTACCGATATTTACGAAGGCCTGTAATGACTTACGGTCAAGGACTTCAACAAGATTGGTTACGCCAAGGAAATGGGCATCTAGAACTTTCCTGCCTCCGTTAAAAAACAAAGCATGGTCTATATAGCCACCACAGTTCACTACATACTCAAAAGAGCACTCTCCTAAGGCCTCTCTAAGCACGCCGCTATTGGTGATATCTGCCGCCACATAGCTAACACCAGTAGAAGGTTTTTCTAAAATACTTTGCCGTTGAGACAGGCCAAGGCTTGTCACATGCCATCCACGTTCGACAGCGCTGCTGACTATATGGCTACCTATAAAACCTTGTCCACCAATTACAAGAAGGCGCGATTTATGCTTTGACAATATGTATTCCTCTCGTGTACCGACATCATAATTTACGTATTTCTCCGTCCAATATTCTTGCTATGTCAAGTGATGGTTTTCGCCCAACGCTCCTGCACGCCTCACACCAAGTAGTCTGGCCAGCTGGAGTCTTTCTCTGTGATACACAGTGGCTCTACTGGCCATTTAATCTTGAAGCTGGCGTCATTCCATCGAATGCCCATTTCTGCGCCTGGGTAATAAAACTGCGAGACCATATAAAATGCGGTGGTGTCATCTACAAGAGTGACAAATCCATGTGCAAAATCCTTTGGGACGAACAATGCACGTTGATTCTGCTCGGTAAGCTCGACCCCAACCCAGTCTTTATATGTAGGAGAGTGGGGCCGAAGATCGACTATTACGTCGTAGAGCGCCCCCTTGATACAACGAATAAATTTCGCTTCTTGATGGGGAACCTTTTGATAATGCAACCCCCGTAAGGTCCCTTGTATTTTATTTGTCGACATATTGGCCTGTACTACTTCAGGCACAAGCCCATGTTCCTTGAATTCTCTCTGGCAATAGGTACGTGAAAATGATCCACGGTTATCTTCATGCCTGTTCACATCAACAATAAAGGCGCCTTTCAGTTTTGTTTCATGGAATATCATCTCGTATTTCCTTACGTAATCTGATCACTACAGTGCTGAAGTTGACGTCTGTTAATATTCACCTGGTTTTTTGTTAACCTAACTACGTACCCACTCCAACTTATCGTTAAGCTGATTACTGGCACGGAAACCCGTCAGCACTTTAAGGCGCATAAAATCCGAATTACGATAATCTGAATTCTTGAATTTCATATTCTCTAGCCCATCCTTCAAACCACGTATAGTCTCGGTTAAATCAATTTGTGGCTGATACTTCGGCGCGAGTCTTCGGAACAATTCGAAATTAACTTGATACGATCGCTTATCTGGTACGGCATCCTTGTTAATGGATATATGAACGCCTGGAATGACCTTGGCAACGCCTTCCGCAAGATCTTTTACCTTATAATTCCAATCATCGCTGCCTGTATTCACAGCAAGAAAGGCGCCTCCATTGCTGGCATTACGGCCTACGCCCCAATCTATCGCGCGCGCCATATCCTTAATATGAATCAATGGGCGCCAAGGCGTTCCATCACTAAGGATATCGATTTTCTTTGAAACGACAGCCCCTGCCACAAAATCATTAACAACCAGATCTAGTCGCAGACGCTCGCTCATTCCACATGCCGTTGCAAAACGCAGGCTGGTGATTACAAAATCGTTACTTGCCAGGCCTGCAATGCCCTTCTCGGTACCAATTTTTGATCGCGCGTAAGCCGTAAGGGGGTTCAACTCATCATTCTCTTTGCGTGGCCCGCCTTCTGCAAAGCCGTATACGCTGCAACTAGATGCAAAAATAAACCGCTTGACGCCCATCTCTTTTGAAAGTTTCGCCAGCTGGATGCTGGACAGGTAGTTGATTTCATCTGTTGCTTGCGCAAAGGTGTTCCCTATCGGATCGTTTGATATTCCTGCCAAATGAATAACAGCATATACATCCTTAAGCGTTTCACTTGTGATTTTCCGGACATCGCCAAATATCTGCTTATGTATACGCACCTCTGGCAGCATCGACGCACCAGTGAGACAGTGCGCGAAGAATCCACTATCCAGGCCAATTAGTTCGGCATCTCTGTACGAACCATGCAGCTGATCTACAACAGATGGACCTATATATCCCATATTTCCTGTAATCAAGATTTTCACGATAAAACCTCATTATTTAAGTATTTTAGAAATTCTCTCACAAACGTGTTGCGCAAACGGTATGCAACATGTAAATCCGGGCGATACTGCGTTCAGGACGTGGAATGACTTTTCGTCTCCCTCTAACACAAAATCCATCTCCAGCTTCATATTTTCTATGTTCAGCAACTGTGCGCGGATTCCTGGACGACCCCACCGACGATAATGCTTTTCGTCGATGCCAGTAGCGAGAGACTTGGACAAGTTGACCAAGTGCGGGCGATAATATTTGCGTAGCTCTTGGACAGCCAGCTTTCTGAAGTCGAATTGCGAACGAGATAATAGTCTTATCTGACGAGAAACGATTTCGATCAGCTCTGAGAATCTGAAATTCTTGAGGCCCTTGTACTGTTCTCGCCAGAATGCCGGAATAGCTGTTGGTCCTATCTTTACCTTTCCATCAACAGTAACCGTAAAATGAACGCCCAGAAAAGGATTTCTAAGATCAGGAACCGGATAGATGTGGGTACGGATAGGATTTGTTGTTTCATCCGAATACAGGTAGATCCCCTTAAAAGGGAGCATTATGTATTTCTCTGAGAATCCGTAATTTCGCGCTACCTTGTCAGCGTATAACCCAGCGGCGTTAACGACATAACCAGGGGTATACTTGTCCTTGTTTGTCAGGACGCTCCCCTTTTCGTGTTTCAGATACCCCGTTTCATAATGAAAAACTACACCTTCATTTATTGCATCCACCGCAATAGCGCTAACTACAGCAACAGGGTCAACGGAGGATGTAGTTGGCGAGAAAAGTGCTCGTTGAAACGTCCTAACATGGGGCTCTATTTCTCTGGCCTCATCTTCATTGACCTCTTGCAATTCAACGTTGTTTATTTTTCCTCGCTGTAGCAGCACGTCCAATGCGGGGAGGTCTGCTGCGGATTGCGTAACTACAAGTTTTCCACACCGATTGATTGGAATATTCTTCTCTAAGCAGTAGTCAGTCAGCAGCCTGTTTCCGTTTCTGGTAAACCTAGCTTTCAGGCTGTCTGCTGTATAGTAAAAACCTGCATGGAGTATTCCGCTATTACGTCCGCTGCTATGTTCAGTGCTTAAGATTTCCTTCTCGATCAAATGAACACTACAGTCTGAATATCTACGCTTCAGCTCACGCGCGATATTAATGCCAACAATGCCTCCGCCTATTACCAAGAAATCCGGGGTCATTTACAGGGCACCGTGTTTGTCGATAATCCATAGCCAGAACCAGCAGATACATAATAGATTTTCATTTTTCGTAATAAGCAACAAATGGTGCGTACGAAAACCTTTCCAGACGGATGCTTCCCACATCCAGAATCTCCTTCAGTGCAGCCGTTTCTCCTGGAAACTTGTCATAATTAAATTCATCCAATGCTACGATTCCACCCTTACACACCAAGGGAAGAAGATTCTGCAAAGCTACTAAGGTAGGCTTGTATAAGTCAAAATCAAGATATAGCAATGAAATAGTCATCTCTGGATGACTTTTTACATATTCGGGAATGGTTTCTACTGCGTCGCCTTTAACAAGTTCGCAGCGGGGCATATGCGAAATTGGTCTATTGAGGTCGTACAAGCCAATTGATTGCTTCAGGTTATCAAATGTGTTCGCGACTTTAAAATCATTCTCAGATATATCGTTTGGATCATGTTGCTCACTTATGGATCGAAAACCTCCAAAACTGTCAAACCCTATGATCTTTCTGTTTATAGCATATGGTTCATGAATGGCTGACAAATGCGAGAACAACATAAAAGAGTTGCCACGATTAACGCCACATTCAACAATATGTCCAGATGTGTTTTTTATCCGCCTAAACAAGTCAATCCGCACCAGATAGTCAGTGATTGACTGTCGTGTCGCAAAAAGAAATGGGTTATTTGCAATATCTAAATTCTTTACACTCTCAATGTATTTCTCTCTCTTGGCGAAATAGTCTTTTTCTTGAGATGTTGTAAATCGTCCTAATTGGTTCATATTTATTGCCCTTACATCAAACGATTATTGAGCCAAGGCGCATCGCCAGTCTCCCAGACAGCCTGTAATGCGTTTCTATCGCGCACCGTATCCATGCATTGCCAGTAGCCAGTGTGTTCAAACGCCATCAATTGCCCATCGCGTACCAGATTTTCTAGTGGAGACTGTTCGAGCACAGTTGTGTCATCAGATATATAATCGAAAATTCCCGGTTCAAACACAAAAAATCCCCCATTTATCCAACCTTCTCCTGACTGTGGCTTCTCTGTAAAGTTAAATACCTGACCATCGCCTATGTTGATTCCACCGAATCTGGCAGATGGCCGAACAGCCGTTACAGTTGCCAGCCTTCCATGCGCTCGATGGAATGTTAATAATGCTGACAAGTCTACATTAGAGACTCCGTCACCGTAGGTGGCCATAAAAGTACCGTCCGGCAGGATGTGCCTTTTTAGCCTAAGCAAACGGCCACCAGTCATGGTGTTGGCACCTGTATCGATCAACGAAACCTTCCAGTTCTCAGATGTGGGATTAGAGTATTCAACCCGTCCGCTCTTGAGCTGAACAGTCAAGTCGCTCTGTCGTGCATGATAATTGAGGAAATAGTCCTTAATTACCTCACCTTTGTAGCCAAGGGCTAACATAAAGTCAGTCAGCCCATGGCTCTCATATATTTTCATGATGTGCCAAAGCATAGGCCTTCCGCCAATTTCTACCATTGGTTTTGGCTTAATCTGCGTTTCTTCAGATAAGCGGGTGCCCAAACCACCACATAGAATAACTACCTTAACTCTATTCATATCAATGCTCACGTCTAGTTATAATATTGCAGACTTATTCTGCGTTCTGTATCACTGTAATTGTTGGGACGTTACAAAGTAATGTGAATACATATGACGCAAACAACGAATGGCATGGAATTGTTTGCTTTACTCTCTGTGTGATGCGCATTGAGATAGAGTTGTCATGTCATTCATATAAACCTGAATCAATCAACCTCACTGTGTGCTGATTATCCCAAGAATCCGCCTTATATACTTGTTGAAGGAAATTTCAAACCGAATAGCGAAATAAGTTTTCGTGAAAGCTCTGGGCGAGGTGAACTAACCATTAAATTATACAACGTATAAACGCCATTTCTTTTGAAGAAAAGACAAAATAGGATTATCAAGAAGTTTAACGGAGCAATTGGTATCTTTGATATTGAACCGGAAACTAGACGCTCCCATCTTGAGCCCTCGAACAAGAGATATTCACTGAATATTTTGTAATTATACTCGCCCATAGCTCTTGATTTTAGCAGGGTGAGGGATCGCCTCCAGGGCTGCTGTGCCACGACGTTATTTCTCACAGCTGCAGGATATTGATTAAATGACCATATTAATTTAGGCCACTTTAAATACCAGATTTCAAAACTTCTGGCTGTCCAGCTACTGTTCCCACTCCGGTATTTAATCAGTGGATCATGCAAGAATAATATTTCATTGATCTTAGAGCTCTCACAAATCACGCCCATATGCACGAAATATGTTCCATAATATTTTCTTCTATTATTTTCGTGCCATAGGCTTCGTTTTATGACCACACATCCTATGTATGACAGGCCGTATCCAACATCAGAAAGAAATTTCCAAAAATCGCCTTTTGAATAAACCATGTCTTCATGAGTGCGGAATAGCTGCTGTTTTAGATCAACACTAAAATCCTTAGTAAAGCACTCGACGTTAAGAACTATTAGGTCATATACGGCATCGAGTTTCTCTAGGATAGTTTCTAATGCGCCCTGTAAAATCAGGTCGTCATCAGTCATAAGCCAGCAATATTCCCCAGACGCAGATTCCACGGCCGCATCATAGCCGTCATCAACGCCTAAACCGATTTCTGAGCGTAAGTACTTTACGAATGGAAACTTGGAAACATACTGCTGCATTACCTGCTGCGTGTTATCTTCCGAGGCCCCGTCTACCACGACAATCTCGATACCGGGTACTATTTGTTCAATAATGGAGTCCAGAGTTTCAGATATTACATTTCCTCTGTTCCTGGTGTTAATGCATATTGACAGCAGAGGATGCGTCATTTTGAGTCTGTACGCTGTGACCATGATGATATTTTGCCACTGTATCCAAAGACGGTTTGGATATAATTCGGTGACGCAAAATAGCAAAGAAACGACAATCGGCGACAGCTTTCCCTAGACATCCTGAAATTCCATGTGCTGGATCAATTTGAATTGATCCTCGTGGTTCATCCGGAACTTCAGGAATTGTAGCTGGTTCTCGGCATATGTTCGGGATTTAATATTTGACAAAAAATCATTTCTGAAATAAGCCGGGTCAACAAAGAATGCATTGACACCATTTCTGTCAACGGTAATGAATCTATAACCGTTTTCTTCAAGTAACTTTCTCCACGCTGCGATTGATACACCGTAATAAAGTTCCGACGAATGCGCGCTGGTGTACACGAAGTTTTTTTCGTACTTGATCGTCTTCGACGCGTGCGGACCGAAGACTGAATTGTACTCCACAACGAAGATTTTCGGTTTGAACCCTCCCGCTAGCAGCGAACGTGCCACGTAGTAGTCTATCCCGTCAATATCCAATGACAGAATATCAGGATCCGGATATTGTGAGGCTGCCTTGATTGCTTTTACGGTGTCTGTATCGACAAACATGTTAAGGCATTGCAAACCCAGGCTGTAATGGGAAATCATTCGCTTTGCACGGGCAACCAGTTCAGGGTCTCCTTCTATCATCATGCCTCTATACTTTTCTGCAATGACAAGCCATGCAGAATTGTTGTCTATTCCATCAGCAGAGCCGATTTCAATAAAATACCTGTTCCTTTGCAGTAACTGCTTTCTCAGTACATCAAGAATACCGTCTTCACCATTCTGGCTAAAGCCTGAGAATTCCCATGTCTCTGGATCTTGATAATTAATATTTCTGTCGTGCATCATTGCGGCGCCCTTGGTAAGGCTGATAAGTATTCTTTGCCTATCTCTAAGGCCGTACATGAAGTTTATAATCTTTGTAATCATCAATCCTTCTTCCTGTGATTCTGAGAAATATTTCTATGTCTTTACAGGTAAAGACGTCAAATACTTCAATAGTGGTTCGAACGGGTTGTTGTTCATGGGTACAGCATTTGTAATATATTTTTCCTGGTATGCCTCGTAACGAGATTCGATAACCGATGAAGCATCAAGTCTCGCCAATTCTCGGCTGTCGAGGTCTTCATCGATTGCCGCCTGGGGACACTGCAATAGCCCCGCGATATAGTTTATTGCAATACCTTGCGGTTGCTTTCTGAGTTGCCTTGAATTAAGAAGCAAAATCGGTTTTCGTAGCAAAACCGGGTATGTTATGGCGCTCGAGTAGTGCGTCATCGCAAAATGGCAGCTCAGCGAAAGCTCGGCGGTCGCGTCGAACAACACCGTTCTTTCGCCAAAACACTCCTTGTAGCCGCGAAACTCTTTGCCATTCGGGTGCGCCGCTACGACAACCGGCATTTTGTATCGTGATTCGAGACGAGAGAAGAATTGTTTCAGAACCGGGAAGTATTCACTTGGTTCAACTATGGGCTTATGCGCACCCAAAACAAAATCGAAGCTCATGGCCAGGCAGTCGTCGACAAACAAGATGTACCCCTCTTTTGGGACACCTGGAATTCCGATCTTGTTGCCGACAGCGGATTTCTGAATACGATTCAGCTCGAAATAACCTGGCGTTGCTGTATAAATTTTTTTCTTCGCCGTTTCTGTCCATGCATTACTGCTTTCAGACCCAGCCAGTAACGCTATATCGGGAGGCAGAGGTCTATCTTCAACAAATTGTCGCAAGATATACCGAAATACCTTATATAGAGTTGCCGCAGGCTCTGAAAGAAATGACCGCCATAAAGTCTTCTGGGAGATCGGATTCGGAAACGGTGTGAGCAAATGTGTAATGTAAAGCGCATTATATTCCCGGCATGTTTCCTGTATTTTCCGGGTAAACTTCCCACGACCGACGAAGTCGAGAACAAAGGATGGAGACGTTCGTCTGAACACCTCTCTAAATGCCGACTCACTATCCACCCGATGGATATTTTCCGACTGCATTTCGGTGTAGGCAGGCTTTTGATCGTATTGCCTTACCCACTCAAGACAATCGATTATCACCACGTCAAAATATCCGGAGATTACCTCCGCGCCAATTCTGTCGTAGATATTCTGCGTCAGCGGACTGGCTACCGTGATTGCCAAAACCTGCCTTCTATGTCGATTCACCATTATTCTCGCTATCGGTTCAAAGCCAAGATCCTGTCGAATCTGGTGCCCATTGGGACCAGTGACATATTGCGCTCCAGAGGCTATTCCAACAGCCGCGGCCTAAAGACGCGCCACTTCGACATCCACCATGCTTGTCACCATTTCCTCAAAACTGGTAGACGGGCTCCATCCAGCGTCCACTCTCAGCTTGGACGGATCTCCTATTCTGGTTTCGATATGCTTGGTTAACAGGTCTGGTCGTACCTGTACATACGCTCTGTAGTCCAGTCCGACGTGACGAAATGCGATTTCAACAAGTTGTCGAACGGTATGAGCTTTGCCTGACGCGATAACGTAGTCTGACGCAACCTCTAGCTGCAGCATCCGGTACATGGCATCCACATAGTCCGGCGCGTATCCCCAGTCCACAGAGACATCAAGGTTGCCAAGTTCCAGCGTTTCCGCCTTGCGCCGAGATATTCGCGCCGCTGCAATGGCGACCTTCCGAGAGAGGTAGCTGGGCGAGCGCAGGCTGGATTCATGATTGAACAGAATGCCACAGCTGGCAAATACGTCCCTTTTCTCCCGGTAGTAACGACAGGTCTGCATTCCAGAATACTTTGTTATGGCATAGATATTCTCCGGCCTGGGTAACGTCTCTTCATTCTGAAGCTTACCGCCGGAATCTGGAAAAATATGGGATGACGATGCATAAAAGAGGCGTGCACCCGGTACCCGGAGTGCAATCGCTTCCAGATAATTAGCTGCTGCCACCGCGTGAATATCAAAACTCTTCTTAAAGAGAATCTCGTCTGATTCCATTATATCTTCTGAAGAGTGATGATACGCGGCAAGAAAGTAGATCTCGTGTGGGTTTACCTCTGACACCAGTTTATCGACCTCGCTCCTGTTAGTGATATCCGGCTGTCCTCTGCCAACAAGAGCAAGTTCATACTCCTTTTTTACAAGTAGTTCAGCCAGGAGCCGGCCGTCCTGACCCTTGCTCCCGACGATGATTGCCCTTCGTTTCAAGTTCATGGACCCGGCGCAGTTACCATCCAAACCAATAGACTATAGGCTCACAACCTCAAGAGAGGGCAGCGGGAACACCAGCCGTTGCCCCTTGAACGCAGGGTTCCTGAGAAAGAATTCCTTAAAGTGCCAAGGCAACACAATCAGAAAGTCAGGTTTGCTCTCCAGCACCTTCGATTCGTCATCAATCGGTATCCAGCTACCAGGCGTCAGGGATCCGAATTTATCTTCGTTAAGCTCGCCAATGACTTCGATGTCCTTGGAGGTAAGGCCACAATATTGCAGCAATACATTTCCTTTCGTGGAGGCGCCAAGCCCACAAACGCGCTTGCCGTTGTTTCTGGCGTCGGCAATGAACGTCTTCAGTTCCCGGCAAGCGGCATCAATTTTTACGCTGAAATCCTGGTAGGGCCTGAGTGTTGACAGGCCAAGACTATCTTCTTTGTCCAGCAAGTTCTGTACGGCCTGTTGGGCCCGCTTATGAAGCGAATCTTTCAATGCCGCAACGACAGAAAAACTGCCCCCGTTCACATCATTCAACTCGACGTCAATAATTTTTAAACCTGCCCTCTCGGCAAGCCAGACGATCTGCTTCAAACCATAGTATTCTAGGTGCTCATGGCAAACGGTATCGAACGAAACTCTTTCCAACATTAATGGCATGTAACTTTGTTCAAATACCCAGAGACCCGCTTCGGGATCAAGAATGCTGGCGATGTCACGTGCAAAAGCCAGCGGATCCTCCAGGTCATAGAGCATTGAAAAGGACGTGACAACCCTTGCCTTCTTGCCGGGAAATCGCTTGGTAACAAGACCGGCCGAGAAGAAATCTGTGACCAGGTTTATATGCGGCTTGTAGTAGCCACTGAATTTCTCTCCGGTCGGATCGATTCCGACCAACAGCAGATCCTCCGGGTATGCAGCGAGACTTGTTCCGTCGTTGCTTCCGATATCGATCACAAGGTCGCCGCTCTTCAGATCCGCCCTTTCACGAATCGCTCTTATCTTTCCGTGCAAATGCTTGACCATGTTGGAATTGAGACCGGAACGGTATCCATAATTTTCCCCATACATCTCATCCAGTTCATAGCTGTGTTCCAGTTGTAACAGGCCGCAAGCGTCCTTGCCCTCATGACACTTTACCAGCCGCAATGGCCCTATAGTCAGACTGTCCTTCATGGCAATTTTTGGAAAAACACCGGTCAGATATTGATTTCCCAGGTCAACGACCTTGACCAGGTTCATGTTGTCGCACATACGGCATGCTGTAATTGCTTTGAAGTTGTTCACGATGCTCAACGGGTCCGTCCCGGATGAAGTTTTGTTATATAGCGAAATCTGCATGTCATTGGCTAGTGCGCTGTCTATCCCAGGTAGCCCTTCGGGTTGTAGCCGCGCTGATTCATATGCTCACTGCACTCGGCGTCCTTGAGATCTTCACGCACCATTTCCCGAACCAGCTCTTCGAACGTGATCTTCGGCACCCAACCAAGTTTGGTCCTTGCCTTGGACGCGTCGCCCAGCAGGCTATCGACTTCGGTCGGGCGGAAGTAGCGCGGATCCACACTTACGACACATCGGCCGCTAGCATCGTATCCCTTTTCGTCAAGACCCTTGCCTTCCCACCGAATCGCCATATCGACCTCGCGCGCCGCGGCGTCGATGAAATCCCGCACGCTGCGCTGTTCGCCGGTGGCAATGACGAAATCCTCTGGCTGTTCCTGTTGCAGCATTATCCATTGCACTTCCACGTAGTCCTTCGCATGCCCCCAGTCCCTTTTTGCATCAAGATTGCCGAGATACAGACGATCCTGTAAACCAAGCTTGATGCGGGCAAGTGCGCGGGTAATCTTGCGGGTCACGAAGTTCTCGCCCCGAACCGGAGACTCGTGATTGAAGAGAATGCCGTTGCACGCGTATATACCGTAGGCCTCGCGGTAGTTCACGGTAATCCAGTAAGCGTAAAGCTTGGCAACGGCATATGGGGAACGAGGATAGAAAGGGGTCGTTTCTGTCTGGGGTGTTTCCTGCACCAGTCCATAGAGCTCAGAGGTGGAGGCCTGGTAAAAACGTGTTTTTTTTTCCAGACCCAGGATTCTGATAGCCTCTAAAAGACGCAATGCACCAAGCGCATCCGAATTGGCAGTGTACTCAGGCTCTTCAAATGATACGGCAACGTGGCTTTGTGCCGCCAGATTGTAGATCTCGTCGGGCTGTGTTTGCTCGATGATTCGAATCAAGCAACTGGAGTCAGACAGCTCACCATGATGCAAAAAAAAGCGGACCCCTTTTTCATGGGGGTCTCGATACAAATGATCGATCCGGGCAGTATTGAAGGAGGATGAACGGCGTTTTATGCCGTGGACTATATATCCCTTGTTGAGCAGGAATTCTGCAAGATAAGAACCATCCTGGCCGGTAACACCGGTTATTAAGGCTGTCTTGTGACTTTGCATATTATATAACTTCCAGTTATCTGATTTTATAGGCCTGGCCTGACATCAGGTTTCTGGCATCACAAACAGAAACCGTCATCCACGATCAGGTTTTGCCCGGTGACGTATCGCGACGCATCCGAGAGCAGGAATACCAGTGCCCCAACAATATCTTGCGCGTCGAGCATCCCCTTGGTACCACAATGGTGGTTGTACTCTGTCAAGAATGCTTCCGGCTGCTGATCCAGGATGCCGCCAGGCGAGAGCGCATTGCAACGGACACCGTCAGATTTGAAGTACTGCGCAAAGTAGCGGGTAAGCTGAATGATTGACGACTTGATGGCCGCGTATTCCACCGGCATCGTCATCGGGGTGTTGGCATAGATATCAAAACGCGGCGCCATGGTGCCGTAAATCGACGCCATATTGACGATATTGCCGCCGCCGTGCGAACGGAAGTATCCAGCGAAGCGCTGGGCCACGAGAAAGTAGCCGCCCAAGTGCAGACTCACGTTTTCGCAAAAATCGGCATAGGTCACCTCTTCCAGCCTCCGCCCCCAGTTCTTATTGCGTGGATAGGCGTTGTTGACCACTGCATCGATGCGGCCATGACGAGCATCGACAGCGGCAATCAAACTATCTACCGAGTAGCTATCGGTAATATCCAGAGTGACCGCTTCGACCAGACCACCGGTCGCCGTGATTTCCCCTGCCACCCGCTCCGCCGCGGTCCTGTCCACGTCGGCGGCGATAGCCAGGCCACCCTGCCCTGCGACCGCCGCACAAAAGCGGCGCCCCAACAGACCGGCGCCGCCAGTCACGACAATGACTTTCTCATTCAGCATCAATGTGCCCCAGTAATTCACAGTACAGCGTGTAGCGTTTGTCGCGCACCGTTGGGAATTCGGCTCTATAACGGGCCGCTTCTTCTGGATCGATGTCATAAATGTCCATTTCTTCGCCGGCCATGATCAGTTCGAGCAAGGTACCATCCGGGGCCACCGCCATCGTGCTTTCTTCAGAGGCAAGTTAATTGCCGTCGATTCCAATACGGTTTACACCTAGCATGAAAAACTGGTTTTCGATCGCCCGCGCGACGAGCAGCGAACGCCAGTGCGTTATTCGTCGGGCGGGCCAGTTGGCAATGACTATCGCGGCGCTGCAGACGGGCGCCATTGCCGCGTACAGCTGCGGAAAACGCAGGTCGTAGCAAATAGAAGCACCGAGTCTCAGTGCCCCGACACTGACGGTACCCAGCCGTCCACCGGCCTCAAGCACCTCATCCTCGCCGGCGAAACTGAAGGGGTGAATCTTTGCATAGATTGCCTGGCTTGTGCCGTCGGCACGAGCCAGGCACAACTGGTTACGTGGGCGACGAGTGGCCGGATCGAGCAAACAGGCACCAAACACAATGGCAAGACCCACATCCCGCGCCAGTTCGCCGAACCGCGCGAGATTGGCTGAGCCGAGCTCTGGCTCGGTGACATCATCCATAGCGAGCGAATAACCAGTCAATGTCATTTCCGGGAAAATGACCAGCTCGCAGTTGTGGCTGGATGCCGCACGCGAAAAATCGGCACAGCGGGAAAAATTGGCATCCTTGTCTTGCCAGCGCTGATTGAGAGAAACAAGTGCGATGCGCATCAGTTCTGTTTTCTGAATACCGGTTTAATAACATGGCCATCGAGATAGTTTTCGACGCCATCATTCAGAGCACGGCGATAGATGGTAAAGGCCTTTTCAATGGCACGTTCGGTCGCGGCGAGTTCCGCGTCGCCATGCCGGTACGAAAGAGCTATCCAGGGCATAAGTATCCCACTTCGAATCATTTCCTGGGAGAACAGAGTCCGCAAGGCTAGAGAGTTGGCGCCCGATGAATCGAGAGTAAGGTAATAAGGTGAGCATGCCACGCCGCCTACCTTGAAGCTGTCATGAATACCGAAGGCTTCTGCCTGGCGCCTCATCATCGCCGTTAGTTTCTGGCCATATTCCCAGAGATGCTCGACGATCTTGTTTCGTTGCATGAATTCCATGGTAGCGACAAAGGCGCCTAGTCCGGACATCTCCGCGCCGTGGGTGGTAGACAGCAGGAATAATCGTTCCCTGCCCTCGAACTCTATGGAACCAAGCTCCATGATCTCACGTCGTCCCGCAACACAGGACACAGAGAAACCGTTGGCCATCGCTTTGCCAAACGTACATAGATCTGGCTTCACGCCATAGGTGTATTGAGCGCCTTTCATGTGCCAACGAAAGCCGGTGATCATCTCGTCCAGGACGAACACAATGCCATTCTTTCTGCATATTTCCTGAGCACGTTGCAGAAACCCATCCTTCGGCTCTTCGGTTGCAGCTGGTTCCAGTACTACGCACGCAAACTGACCGGGATATTGATCGAGTAATGCTTCCAGTGAGGCGATATCGTTGTAGTGGAAAATCTTCGTCTTCTCGATAGTATCCTGCGGAATGCCTCGCGTGAGCGGCGTCGACCCGATAAACCAGTCGTCATACGAGAAAAACGGGTGCTCCGCACAACGGGCGACCATATCTCTTCCAGTGTAGGCGCGAGAGAGCTTTACGGCCGCAGACACGGAGGTGGAGCCATTCTTGGTGAACTTCACCATATCCACAGAATCGATCAGCCCGACCAATAGCTCCGCTGCTTCCAGCTCAACTAGCGATGCGCGCGTCAGGTTATTGCCATTCTGGATTTGTCGGATTGCGGCCGCGTCAATCTCGTCTTCGGCATAACCGATATTTACGGCCCGCAGCGCCATGCCATAATCGAGAAAGCGATTACCCTCAGGATCGAAGACATAAGCACCCTTACCGCGTGCAAGAATCTGAGGTGCGTTAGCGGGAAACTGGTCGAAGCCGCGGGAATAAGTATGTGCGCCGCCGGGAATAACCCTGAGCAAGCGTTCCTGATAGTTCATCGTACACCCTCACTTAGCTCTTCCAGTCGATAAAGAGTTTGCAGGACGTGGTAGTCGTCGAGCAGCGTGTTGGGGTAGAGGCTCTTATCCCGCTTGCCGACTGCCTCAACGAAGTCTCTCATCTCAGCAATATAGGGCTCCTCTGGATTGATATACCCCGTTTCCACGGTGCTGCTGCCGAGATCGAATCGCATCCATTCAGGACTGCCGGCTTTGGCATAGCGCACACAGTTCTCGTCGGCGCTGAATACGATCTCGCCTTCAGTCCCAAGCACCCGTAATTCCCTTGTGGCCAGTGGACGTGAGATAACCTCTACAGTAACGTTAGCCAGAATTCCGCCTGGGTAGCGCAACAGGCAGTGATAGATGTCGTCGATGTCGACTTTCATGTCTGTGAGCTTGGCCTTCGCACAGGCCAGCGGTTCGGGCACGCCGAATATGTCGTTGAGCCATGTGAGCTCGAAAGGCACAATTTCCCGACAACCGCCGGTTTCTCTAGACGATACGTAGAACTCTTCGATACGCTCCCAAGGATGCCAATCGGGAAGGTACTGTCCTGTCTGGTAGTTAATATTCAATGGACGGCC
>CAYJBG010000002.1:31129-67138 GCA_964368085.1 uncultured Acidiferrobacterales bacterium
GATGCCAATCGGGAAGGTACTGTCCTGTCTGGTAGTTAATATTCAATGGACGGCCGATAACACCTGCACGAATTAGCTCTTTCACTTTCTTCGGCCCTGAATAATGGCGCATGGTGCAGGATGGTGCCATCAGCATCTGTGTTCCCTCGATACGTTTGTACAGGTCCAGGATCCGTTCGGCTTCAACGACCGATGCTTCTATGAAACAAGAAAGCCCGTGCTCGTATCCCGCCCATGCATAGGTCATGTGGTGTTCGGGTGATGTTGATATGACCAACGCGTCAGGCTTGCATTGGTCAAGTGCGCTGAAGAAGTCTGAGTAGACCGCAATACCGTACTTCTCCTTTGCTTCAGCACATCGATCTTCTCTGGTATCGAATCCGGCTACATCAGCAAAGCCCAATGCCTGAAGGTTCCGGACGCGCCGCTTGCCCATCGAACCTAAGCCGATTACCAGAAACCTCACGCAAGCCCCCACTCATGTTTCATCACACATTCCACGCAAAGGAAATCGTATATGTCATCAATCTCGTAGTTCTGGTAGCGTTTGATCGGGAAGGACATGCACCTGCGTGTGTAAAATGTATTTTCTTCAAGCAGTGATGCGGTTTTGGCGATGTACGCGACACCGTAAGGGAAATAGGCTGGTGCATTGTCCTGTCGCCGCGTGGTCCTGGCCAGTTCTGAACAGAATGGTTCCACACGCTCACCAATCAAGCGTTTCATGATCGATGGGTGTTCAGAGACCTCCCCGACGCTTACGATGGCATCATATTCATCCGCACGATTATCCAGCGCTTCCAGCATCCGGTCGATGTCTTCATCCTCCCGCAGCGGTGAAGTTGGCTCGAGTAGTACTGTGTAATCGAATTCCTGCCTTTCTACTTCTCTATAATATGTGAGTGCATGGTGAATCACATCGTAAGTTGAAGCATGGTCACTGGCCAAATCAGCCGGGCGAAGAAAAGGGGCATATGCCAAATATTTTTTTGCGATATTCACGATTTCCGGACTGTCCGTTGTTACCAGAATTATGTCCAGATATTTTGATTTTTTTGCTTTCTCAATAGTCCAGGCGATCAGCGGTTTTCCACAAAGATCGCGAATATTTTTCCCTGGCAAGCCCTTGGAACCTCCACGTGCCGGGATAATTGCGAGAACATGCTTACCATTGATCATGGTGGACTCAGTTGCTCGTTGTTGTTGCAGGTAATGTCACATCAACACCGTTCGCTCTATCGTAGTCATCCGGCCCACCAATATCCAACCAGGGCTCGTGCATCGGGTAAACGATGGTGCGTGCGGCATGTTCTTGCAGGCGGCTAAAAAGTGTTGGCATATCGCAGTGTTCTCCAGCACTCAGGTTATCGATTGCGCCAGGTTCCAGCACATAAATTCCGGAGTTAATATGACTGCGAGAGATGGGCTTCTCCTCAAAACCAATGATATCCACTCCTTTTGTACGAACCACGCCAAACGGATGCTGCCACTCATGCAGGCGTACCGCCATGGTAGCAGCCGCCCTATGCCGGCAGTGAAAGTCGAGCAGTTCGCCGTAACGGATATCGGTGAGCACATCGCCATTGGAAACCAGGAATGGCGCTTCAGGGCGTGGGTTCAGTAAACCAATGGCGCCTGCAGTCCCCAGAGGCGCCTCTTCGCGCAGATAGTCGATCTTTACTTGCCAGCGACTACCATCACCAAAATATTCTTCAATCATGTGGCCGAGGTAATGGATAGCCAGGACAAAATGCCGAAACCCTTCAGACCTAGCCCTCTCGATTATATGTTCCAGCATCGGTTTGCCGCCTACCGGCAACAACGGCTTGGGGCAGTTTTCAGTATGGGGCCGCAATCGGGTGCCCTGACCACCGGCCATGATCACCATCAGGTTGGGGCGTCGCCCCGGAGTCATCAGCTCGTCCCACAGGTGTAAGCCCACTACGCGCCGGTCCGCATCGACGACGGGTAACTGGTGAATCTTGTTGGCCTGCATGAGTTGCAACACCGTATCGCGACCTAACTGCGGCGGCACAACTAATGGCTCGCGATGAGTGATTGCGTCGATTGAACTGTTCATGCCTAAACCGCGCAAAAGTCCACGCCGGATATCGCCATCGGTAATGGTTCCAAGCAGGACACCATCAGGCGATACCACCAACGCTATCTGCAGGGCAGATTCATCCAGATTGCGAATAGCCTGTTGCATGGTGGCATCGACTGAAAGCAATGCCTTGCGCCAAGATTCCAAGGTTATCTGCCTATTCTGATCTGACACTGGCTAATAGCCTCTCGGTCTTTGGATATTCCATCGCCACTATTGCACGAGATCATAAAAAGACTTTTTCAGAATTGATTCGAGCGGATAGTCATGTACTCGCCGTATGATCTTTTCGCTCGCCCCGCCATCACCGTAGGGATTTGAGACAGTCTTCAGTGTTTCCTGTAATTCAGGTGAATAGAGCTGTTGTAATGCAGCGGCAATCGACCGTCGATCCGGCTCACAATCGATCACGCTTCCTGCTCTAAGACGGCCCCGCTGGCGATCACCAATGTTAATAGTACCTTTACCGAAGCTGGGTGCCTCGATCAAGCCACTGGAAGAGTTACCCACCACACCATCGACATGCCGAAGGCAGGATAAGTAGCGCAACTGCCCCAGGGAAGTGAAGGCATGTGCATTGGTGTGACTGGCAACATATTCTTCAATCATGTCGAACAAAACACGACTATCGGAATCGGCGTTGGGCATAGTAAAGATCAGTTGCGTATCTTCCAGTTTCTCCAGCGCAGCGAGCAGTTCGCTCATTTGTTGGGCGGAAGTCCCCTTTTCCAAAGTAACTGGATGAAAGGTGATCAGAAGATTTCTGGACGCGAGATCAAAGCCAAGTGAGGCTTCCAAGGAGGATCGATCAAGCAAAGTCAGTTTCTTGATATTGTCGATGCCCAATGCGCCCACGGTGAATACCCGATCCGGCTGTTCACCCAATTGGATAACCCGTTTTCGATACTCTTCTGCGGCCACAAAATGCAGATGGGACATTTTGGTAATCGAGTGACGGATCGACTCGTCAAACGCGCCCTCGGTGGCTTCGCCTCCATACAGGTGAGCTACCGGAATGCGTGCAACCATTGCGGCAGCGACGACAGAAAGAATCTCGAACCGATCGCCCAACACCAGCACCAAATCCGGCTGAAGTTGCTGCAACACGTCGCCAAAACCAATTAACCCCAGCCCCATGGACTTGGCCAGCCCCGACGGGGTGTCGGAACTAAGCAACATCTCCACCTTGCGATCGATATGAAAGCCATCGTTTTCGATTTCGCGGTACGTCAGCCCGAATTCCGGCGAGAGATGCATGCCGGTAGCAATGACTTGCAGTTCGAGTCCTGATGTCTGACGAATGCCCTCCATCACCCACCGCAACAGACCGTACTCGGCGCGTGTACCAGTGACGACGCAGATCTTGCGACTCATAGTTCAATTAACTCATCCGCCGCGAAATCGCGGGGCGCTTTGCGGCCCAGCACTTCATCCCAGCGCATGGGCGACAGGCCGGTCCCGGGCCGCTTGACCGCGAGATTGGTTTCGCTGAACACCTCACCAGCGTGTATGGCGCACGCTGCTACCAACGACTTGCGTGCGATCGGCATGTTCTTGGCTTCGCTTGGGCTTGGGCGCTTGATGCCATCACCCATGGCCTGCTCGATATTACGTATGGCAACGACCATCGCCTTGAGCTCATTGGGTTCGAGACTGGCTTTGTGGTCAGGCCCGGGCAGATTACGATCAAGGGTGAAGTGCTTTTCGATCACCGTGGCGCCCAGAGCCACGGCAGCGATCGGCACCTCGATCCCCGGGGTGTGGTCGGAGTAGCCCACCGCTACGCCAAAAACATCACGTATGGTAAGCATGGCCCGCAAGTTCACATCGGTCATGGGCGTGGGATACTCGGTATTGCAGTGGAGTACGGTGATACGCTCGCGCGGCGTACCCGCCTGTTCCAGAACATCCAGTGCCGCTTCGACCTCGTCCAAGGTAGCCATACCGGTCGAGAGAATCACCGATTTGCCGTAGCGTCCCACGTGCCGCAGATAGGGCAGATTAGTGATCTCGCCGGATGGAATCTTGAAGCAGTCCAGCCCCAATTCCACCAACAGATCGACACTATCAGGGTCAAAACCGCTGGAGAAAAACAGGATGCCGCGTGATTTGCAGTGGGCAATCAGCACTGCATGCATCTCGCGCGTCAATTCCAGCTTGCGAATCATGGCGTGCTGGGACTCACCGGCATCCGTGGTCTGGGTCTGGTAGTCGGCTTTTTTGGCGTGGGTGGCGACCAACCGGTCCGCGCTGAAAGTCTGGAACTTGACCAGGTCTGCACCGGCATCTGCGGCCACATCGATCAATTGGCGCGCCAGGACCAGGTCGCCATTATGGTTCACGCCGGCTTCGGCGATGATCAGCGTTTTCAAGATGACTCCTTGGATGATGGCAAACGGGCTCCCGCATCGCAGTCGGCAAGCACTCGCTGCCCCATGCCAATCAGACACTGCTCGCCAATTTGGATGCACTGTCGCACGCTGGAATTGCTGCCTATAAAGGTTCCGGCGCCGATGCGCACGCCGCTGTTGATCGCGGCCGCCGTGGCGATGTGGCAGTGGTCCGCGATCACGACGTCATGCTCTACCAGCGACTGGCTGTTGATGATGCAATTACGTCCCACCACCGCCCCGGCATTGACGACTGCGCCATGCATGACAATAGTGCCAGAGCCCAGCGAGGCGTGGGGCGAGACATAAGCACGTGGCGATACAATGGCGGGCAAAGAACTGCCGTTTTGTTCCAGCAGATCGAAAAGACGTATCCGCGGCTGCGGGGTTTTGATTTGTCCGACAGTGACCAAGGCATGCGCGTAGTCGCCGAGCAAAGCCGGCAAATCTGCATCCGTGCCCAGCACGGGGTAACCAAGTATTCGTGAGCCGACCTCATTGGGCAGGCCCACCAACCCGGCCACGGTAAAACGTCCTTCCTGCTCAATAACATCGATGCATGCCCTGGCATGGCCACCAGCCCCCACAAGCAAGATCGACTCTTGAGTCACCGTGCGCCTTCCATGCCCAGATGCGCACTGCTCGGCAGATTTATCAAGCGCCCATCCAGCGACTCGGCCACTGGCAGTTCCATCTTTGGACATTCGCGGTAAGGCGCCAGCCGGTGCATCAATATCCAGTTTGGGCGGGTCATCAATCCAGCATCGTTGGTGGCAGCCAGAATGGCGTCGCGTTGCCCGGCAGCCGATTTATCCAACAGCAGTGTCTGCAGCCAGTAATTGCTGCGACAGCCATCGGGTTCGGTCACGATGCGCGCCTGCGGCATTCCGGCAAACGCGGCCTGATAACGCTCGAACAGACGACGCTTAGCTTCCAGAAAACCGGGAAGTTGCTCGAGTTGGGCACAACCGAGGGCGGCATTGATATTCGGCAAACGGTAATTGTAGCCGATCTCGTCGTGCGCATAATCCCAACGGTGCGGTACCTTGGCCGTGGTGGTGAGGTGTTTGGCACGACGGGCGAGCTCCGGGTCGTTGATAAGGACGGCCCCACCGCCGCCGGTAGTGATGGTCTTGTTACCGTTGAAGCTGAGCGTGCCCATCAGGCCGAACGTACCGGTGTGGCGTCCGTGGACGGTGCTGCCCAAAGACTCGGCCGCATCCTCGACCAGCGCCAGATGAAAATTCCGGGCAACCGCCAGCGCCCCTTCAATATCAACAGGGTGACCGAAGGTGTGCATGGGAACCAGTGCCCGGATCACGCGACCGGTCGCGCGATTCACGCACCGCCCGCTACGAACTTCAGTGATGTCGTGCAGATACTCGCGCAGCGCCTGGGGATCCAGCCCGAGGGTGCGCTCTTCGCTATCCACAAAGTGCGGCACCGCGCTGCAGTAGGTAACGGCATTGGCCGTGGCAACAAAGGTCAGCGTGGGAATGAGCACTTCGTCGCCTGGTTGCACACCCGCCAGGCGCAAGGCCACATGCAGCGCGGCGGTGCCGTTGATCACTGCCACCGCGTGTCTGGCGCCGGTGTAAACGCTGAGGTCTGCCTCAAGCCGGTCGACAAACTTGCCTACTGAAGAGACAAATGTGGAGTCGAGGCATTCCCTTATGTAGTCCCACTCATTCCCCGCGAAACGCGGCTCATGGAGCACCACTGGGCCGGGGCCGACCACCGACTGGACAGCATCGACGATCCGATGGGCAAGAGCGGGTTCGGCGGTCACGGTGTTCACAGGTTGTAGATATCCGACTTATATGATGCAAGGTTCGCCGGCTTGCTGAACCAGGACACGGTTTCGGCCAGACCACGGCGGAAGCCATCCAGCCCACCATACTGTGGCATCCAGCCGAGCAACTCACGAGCTTTGCTGTTGGATGCCCACAACCGCTCCACTTCACTCTTTACCGGACGCAGGCGCTGTTCATCCGTGAGGATCTCAATCTCGACACCCATTACTTCGGCAATGGTACGGGCGGTGTCGCCTATCGAAATCTCGAAGTTGCTGCCAATGTTAATAACCTCCCCGATACTCCGATCCGACTCCAATGCCGCCATGAAACCAGCCACTGTATCCGCCACATAGCTGAAGTCGCGCGTGGGATGCACCGCACCGAGCTTGATCTGCCTCTTCCCGTTAGCGATCTGGGTGATGATGGTGGGTATCACCGCGCGAGCGGATTGGCGCGGTCCGTAGGTATTAAAGGGCCGCAGAATAGAAACCGGCGTTCCAAATGATGTGTAGAACGACATAGCAATCTGATCCGCGCCGATCTTGCTGGCCGAGTACGGTGATTGGCCCTGAAGCGGGTGGTCCTCGGTGATTGGCACAAACCGGGCCGTGCCGTATACCTCGCTGGTGGAGGTTTGCACCACCTTGCCTACGCCTAAATCCCGGGCTGCCTGGACAACATTCAGCGTACCTTTGATGTTGGTATCGACATAGGTGTCGGGCGAATGATAGGAATATGGAATGGCGATCAGCGCAGCCAGGTGCAGCACCGCATCGCAGTCCTTCATGGCTGTGCGTACACCATTGGAGTCGCGGATGTCGCCCGCAAACACTTCAAACTGACCCTTAACATCTTCCGCACAGTGATCCAGCCAACCCCAGGAATTGAAGGAGTTATAGAGGACAAAGGCGCGTACATCATAACCTTGCCGCACGAGGGCTTCGGTGAGATGCGAGCCAATAAAACCATTAGCGCCAGTGACGAGTAATCTCTTCGACCGTGATTCCATTACTCACGTTACCGATGATAAATTGTCAATGAAGCACGCCTCGTTCTTACCCATTGCAAACATCGCGCTGTTCTCCCTTCGCCCACGGATCCTGTTCTTAATCCTCCACATCTTGAAAAACAGATACCTTGTGACCCCAAACCATACCAGGGCCAATTTTCTGTTCTTGGTGGTCTGAACGTCAGCCGTACATATGGAAACAACCTTATCCAACGAACGACTGCACGCAGGGTAATCTGCTTCGTCCTTCAGGACATTAAGGATTTCGCCACTGTTGAAGTTGCGGATTCCTTTATTGATGTAATTCAATAATTCTTCAATCGTCCTTGGCTTGAAAATATGCTCCATTAGCCGATTGTTGTCCTCCCACAGCTCTCCAATATTTTCTTTTCTACGTGGATCGAGGCTGCAAATACTGATTGGGGTTACACCGAGCATGACAGCATCATAAAAACTCGTAGACGGTGGTCCGACAATATAATCAACACTCTTCAGCCAATTCGCGATCGGCAGTCTAGGATCCGAAATCTCAGCGTTGAGATTGCAGCGTTCCAGTAGATTTTTCCAAACATCAATGTTTTCCTTCGGATGCACTCTTACGCTAACCTTATGGCCAGCCTTCACAAGGCTACGGATAACTCTGAGTGTATTCTCGGCGTCGATTACTTGAACAATCAATGTTTCAGCTGGTTTTGCGCCGGGTCGTTTTGATGAAAGTCGTTCGCCGGTTGTTCTGTTAAAGAATTCGTATTGGAAATGATCATCAAAAAGAGTCGTAAACCCATCCAGAGAACTTCTTCCGAAGTAATCATTTAGCGCTACGGCGCGAGTAATTACTCCGACAGCTTTGTTGGTTGGTAGGGTTCCGGCAGTGCGGTCACTCTGTCCACTCAAACAGCCCACGTCATGCCGAGGATGACCCACTACATGACACTTCTGTGAGACTTCGCTCGCAAACTCTTTTACCGCCTGAAGCTGTTTTGGCCCCCACAGACAGAACGCATCAATTCGATCAACGTATTTTCGTTTACCTTCAAAATACTCTTTTTCCAGCAAGGTCCTCGCCATTACTTGATGGTCTTTGCAGATTATTCCGAGACTTTCTGAGGACAACATCACAAATCGCGCATCCCACAACATCCATTCATCGCCCCAGTTGTCATAAAGCACATGAGGTCTTGGCACAACAATTACATCAAAGGCACGATGCAGATATTTCAGGAGCCGGTTTGTTACTCGATTCCCATAAACTAAATTATGTCCGTGTTGGGCAAGCTTCTTCTTCAACACGCTTGCCACTATCGCATCACGGTTTAATTCGTCTATGTGAAAATATACATTCATATATGTCTTGCTGGTCTCATGTTAGGTCAAGACGAAAGCTTTTCAAATATTGCATTGGCAATCTGGTCGCCATTTAATTGGTGGTGCGTGAGCACTTCGTCATTTTTGCCACATGCGGGAACTTCGTCTACACCAAGGGTGAATACTTTACGGTTAGTTAGCAGCCCGAGACTTGCCATGGCTGTAATATAAAAGCTTCCAGCACCACATTCGGTATAGTGGTTTTCCAGGGTAACTACACACTTGCTCCTTCCAATGGCGGCCTGGATCCAGGCTGGTTCTATTTTGTTAACCCATGGTGTAACCACTACCGCAGCACTAATTCCTTTCTTATCCAGGAGGGTGGCTGCCTCAAGAGCCTGGGATACCATGATGGGGCCGAAGGCGAGGATTAACACGTCGCCACCCTCTCTCACGGTCATGCCTTTACCTACTTGAAACTCTCCGCTTTGTAAAAGTTCGGAGCTCTGCTCGTAGGGGATGGAGGTCAAACGCAGGTATGTGCTTCCTTGGTTCTCATTCACAGCCCAATTCAGTGCTGATTTCACTTGTCTGGCGTTGGCCGGCTCAATGATTGTCATACCCGGCATGGCCGACATCGCCGTGATGTCTCTTACCGCCTGATGGGAATGCCCTGGGCCGCCGGGCAACACCCCTGCAAGCGATCCCACATAGATCACTTTCCCGCCTTGGGTGCAGTTGTTATAAATCTGTTCTGAAGCCCTGCTTGTCAAGAAACATGCAAACGAATGAACAATCGGGATAAGGCCTGCGAGTGCCATTGTTCCGGCTTGCGAGACCATGTCTTGTTCGGCGATGCCACATTCGACGAATCGATCGCCGAACTCTTCTTTAAAAGGAATCAAGCCTGTGTCCAGGATCAAGTCAGCGTCCAATGCAACAATCCTGGAATTTATCCGTGCTTCCGCCAAAAGTGCTTCCGTATACGCCGGGACCATCCGCTCGGAATTCTGTGGTGCTCGCAATGGCTCTATGCTTACTTCAACACACTTTGGAAACTTCAGGCCAAGGGCTAAAGCCTTCGCTTGAATGTCTTCAACTAATTCTGCGCTGGCTATTTTATACTTATCGAGGCTAGGCGCACCTGAATGGTATTGATAATATTCCTGACCCTCTTTCATGGACGTATGCTCCATGAATGAAACGCCGCGACCCTTCACGGTGTCGGCAATAATAGCTATTGGTCTGCCGTCTTTTGATTGAAAATCGAATATTTTCTCCAAAGCACCGTAGTCATGTCCATTGCAACGAACAACATCCCACCCAAAGGCCTTGAACTTTGCTTCCAGGTCGCCCAGATCACTTACGCTGGAAACATGTGTATCTGACTGAATCTTGTTATGATCAACAACCACTGTCAGCCGACCATCCCGCCGACGTGATGCGGTAATCAGTGACTCCCAGAACTGTCCTTCCTGCAGTTCCCCGTCACCGGTTAATACAAATATCCTCCCTCCGGAGTTTCCCAGGAGTTCATCAGCAAAGAGAAATCCTTTTGCCTTGGATACACCCATTCCGAGTGAGCCTGTATTCGTGTGGGCGCCAGGGGTATTTACATCCGGATGGCCAGGCAATCCATCGAGTCGCCTCAACTCATGAATCTTTTCAAAAGGCATGACGCCCAAGGCAGTCTGTACGGCATATAGACCAGGACTGTCGTGACCTTTTGAAGAATAATAACGATCCGCTGGTTTTAGGACGTTCAGGTAGAGCCAGGCGACAATATCAAGGCTGGAAAAACTGCTGCCTAAATGCCCGGAACCGGCACGCGCCACCATATATAGTGCATTGAAGCGTGCCATTTGCGCGAATAGACTGGCTTTCTGCTTCGCTGGAGAATGAGACTGGTAAACGAGATCAAACGCCGGCTTGTCAAAATGGACAAGCCTGTTTCCAGCTGTTGATGCTTCGTCCGCCTCCGGTGTACTGTAAGTAACTTGCTCGCCCATGAAATCAACCTCCCACGTTCCAAGCCTTAATATTCACTTCCGGCAGAGTTGCCCTTCGCAGATGCAGAAGACGCTCGGCCTTCCACCAATCAAATTCCTCGTTGACATCCAAACCTTCCTCCTCTGTTGTCAGAAAGGGAGACAACACTTGGCCAGCGATGGATCGGCCTTCGGAAACCACGCGCGCCCAGGCAATCTCTAAGCTAGCATTCTGCACGTAGACTGCTGGCAATGCGGCGTACTGGCTGCTGTGCCATGGCTGCTCCTCGGGAGTAAGCGGCATCAGCGGCGCCATGCGTACCCCGCGCACCACCCACATCTTGCCCGGGTGCTGCTTGCATTTCTCTACCGCACGCAAAGAATCAATGCCTTGCGAGGACACAAACTGCGACCACGCACGTTTTATTGTATCTGCCTTGCGGAATGGACTTGTTGGTCTGAGAATACTGAAGACATCGAAAAAACGTCCCTGTATACCTAATGCTTTCAGTATCCATTCCACCCACTCGATGTCCGGTGACTTGTCTCCGGAGATATCGGTAGGACGCAACATGGGTACCTCGGCGCCGTAGTGGCGCGCTATATCAGCATAGCGCTCATCATCTGTGGCACAGATTACAGCATCAAAAACACCACTGTCGATTGCCGCGCGAATGGAATAAGCCAGCAGCGGATGTCCTGAAAGCGGTCGGATGTTCTTGTGTGGCAACCGTTTAGAACCAGATCGTGCAGGTATTAGAGCAACAGCTGTAGTCATCTCAGGGATGCATAAAAGTAAGGTGCTCAACGAGTGAGCACCGGGGTCTAATTGAGGCGCGTTTGCTCGGCATCGACTTCATACAATGCGTACGATGATAACTATCAATAGTCATTGATCCTTTATAAGGATTGACCAGCCCTTGAGTAAACAACATTTGTTGCAACATTATCGATCTTACTTCTGCGCCTATTAGATGAATGATTCGGGAGCTTATTGAATGCGTCATCAGGGAAAAATCCTTTACCTGAAAGGATCAGGTCAATCTTGTTCTTACTCTCATCTCCATTGCACTCAATAAGTATGCTTGATAACTCTGGCCTAGCCAGCGTCTTCGTAGCGCCACCCAAGATATCTAATTCATGGCCATCTACATCTATCTTCATGAAACTTGGTATAGGAAAATTATACTCGTCAATCATACTATCCAGCCCAAGACAGAGAAGTATCTCTTTAGCCAACGGTTCAAACCTTTGTCCATGCTCATTGATTGGTGCTGATATTTGGGCACCGGAGTTCCCGATCCTGTCATCGGATATGTAAATTGTACCCAGTCCATTTGCAGACGATAGTGCTAACTGAAATGGTGTTAGGTTGTTGAGTTTATTTAGCCCTTTATTTCGCAGAAGGGTTAAGTAGTTATTTGTAACGGGCTCAAAAGAATACACGCTGAGATCTCTGTTCGTATAAGCTGCATATAATGAATACCCGCCAACATTAGCCCCTACGTCATAAAAAAAACCACCGCTCTTCGCGTAATGATCAATCCATGCTATTGTTTCTGGCTCTTTGGAAAAGAGAGTTTCAGCGCGCCATACTTCTAATTCTGTATCACCGGTCATCACCAGACCACTTTCAAGTCTAATGATCGATAAGGGTGTCACCTCTACTTTATCTATCTGTGTTCTAGTCATGTTTTGTCTGCCCGTACTTTCATTATAAGTTTGGCGTGATCAAACTTGCGTCTCACGCACCAAGAATGAGATGTTCTTAATTTCACTGTAGACATCCAGCGCCTCGACCCCTGGCTCACGGGTGCCATTGCCGGAAGCGCCAAACCCTCCAAAAGGCATATGCGGTTCGCTGCCAAAGGTCCCGATGTTGATGTTGACGACACCGGCGCGCACACGCTGAGCAAACCACACGGCACGATCAACACTGCGGGTGTGAATTGCTGCCGTCAGGCCGTAGTCGGTGGAATTAGCCAATTGGAGTGCATCGGCCAGGTCATCCACAGGATGCAGAGTAGCCACAGGGCCGAAGATCTCCTTACAACTGAGTTCAGCAGTCCGCTGCAACCCTTCAATAACTGTGGGCTGGACATAGTAGCCGTTGACCAGCTCCGGGGTTGTGGGTGCTGCGCCACCGCAGAGTACCCGCCCACCTTCGGCCTTGGCCGTTTCTATAGCGGTGAGGATATTCAGCTGCTGACGCTTGTTGATTACCGGACCAAGATCGCAACCAGCGCTGACACCCAAACGTAGCCCATTGGCCTTTGCGATTAGCTTGTCTCGGAATTCGTCGTAATTCTTTTTGAATACCAGAATCCGGCTGCCCGCGGCACAACGCTGGCCGGCATTGCTGAAGGCGGAGAGCGACGCCCAGTGCACCGCTTGGTCGATATCGGCATCATCGCAGACAACAAAGGGATTCTTGCCGCCCAACTCCAGGGAAATGCGTGCCAAACGGCGGCCGCCAACTTCGGCGATCCAGCGTCCCACCCCCGTTGAACCTGTAAAACTGATGACAGCGACTCGTGTATCTTCAACCAGTGCTGCGCCTGCGGTCTGTCCACTCCCCTGTACAACATTGAATACGCCATCCGGCAAGCCTGCGTCCTTGGCTAGTTGCGCAAACAGATTTGCGATGCACGGGGAATCTTCGGCCGCCTTCATGACCACCGTGTTGCCACAGATGAGTGCCGGGAATGTTTTCCAGGCGATATTGGCTATAGGGGTGTTGGCTGGAACGATCAGGCCGGCAATGCCGCGCGGTTGTCTGACGGTGTGGCTGTATTTACCCGGGGTACCGGATGTCAGCGACCGTCCATAAAGGCGCATACCCTCACCGGCGAAGTATTCGGCCTGAAGTATTGCGCCACCGACTTCGCCATTGGCATCTTGCGGTGGTTTGCCAGTCTCGATAGCAATACATTCGGCCAGATCGGCTGACCGTCGCTTCATCGCAGCAACGATATCGCCGAGGATCTGACCACGCCTGACCGGTGTCAGGCCAGACCACTCTGGAAAAGCATCACCTGCTGCAGAGATTGCGCGCTGGATGTCTCCCGCAGTTGAATCAGCGACGTAGCAGTGCAATTCACCTGAATGCGGGTCGTATTTATCCAGCCAGGCGTTGTTTTCCGGCTGAGCGTCTTGACCGTTGATCCAGTTCGGAATGCGGGGAATGTTCGTCATGATCAAATTGCCGTCCAGCCGCCATCGATGACGAGGTTCGTGCCTGTCATATAGCGCGAGGCTTTGCTTGCCAGGAAAAGCACAGAACCGTTGTATTCATCGACACTGGCCATGCGTCCTACTGGAATTCGCTCACAATACACGTCCAGGAAGGCCTGTTCCTGATTGTTGAAGACGCCGGCAATGGTCAGCGAGTTGACTCGCACATTCTGTTTAGCCCAATACACGGCGAGATAGCGGGTCAGATTCAGGATCCCGGACTTGGAGGCGGAATAGGCCACTGGTTTGTAAAACACCTCACCTCGTTTGCGGCGGTATTCATAAAGATTCTGGTCGGGAGACACAACGCCGTAGATCGATGCAATGTTGATGATCGAACCGTTGCCCGCTTTGGCCATCGCCGCACCAAAGACCTGGCAGCACAGATAAGCGCCCTTGAGATTGACGTCGATAACCTTGTCCCAGGACGCTTCCGGGTAGTCTTCGAAGGGGCCGTTTTCTTCAGGTGGCGCGGAAGGTGGGGAATCGATGGCGGCGTTGTTGATCAGTACCGTCGGGCATCCGAACTTGCTTGCGACTTCATCCAAAGCCTTCTGCAACGAGGCCTTCACAGTGACGTCGGCCGCGCAAAACAGATAGTTGGTGGAGTATTTTTCTGCTAACACATTGCTTCCAGCCGGTGGCCGAATGTCCAGTCCGACCACACGAGCACCACGCTCAAGGAAGGCTTTGGCGTATTCGCCCCCTAATTGGCCAGCAACGCCAGTAATCAAAACGATTTCCCGGCTGACGTCGAAAAGTGCATCTACGGTCATTGCTCAGAATCCATTCAGGCTGTCATTTCTTGATTGAATAATAAGATCGCACACTTCGCGCACTGCGCCGAAACCGCCCGGCTTTTCGGTGCGAAAAAGCACATGCGGGTACACCTCGGGGTAGGCATCTGCCACTGCAACAGGCAGCCCGACGGACTTGAATGCGGGGATGTCGTTGATATCGTTGCCTACGAACATGGTGTGCTCGAGCGCGATTCCTAGCTCAGTGCATGTTTGGAGTATTGCTGCGGCTTTATCCTCTATACCCTGCTTGCAGAGCATTTTCAATTTATTGGCGCGCGCCGTGACCACGGGGTTTACTTCGGTGGAAATGATAAAAGCCTGCACTCCAATGCTCCGTAGTCTGGATAGTCCCAGTCCGTCACTACGCCAGCAGCGTACCGATTCGACACCATCCTGCGTGATATAAACGGTGTTGTCGGTAAAGACACCGTCGAAATCGAAGGCAATCAATTTAACTGTGGACAACAGTTCCTTGCTGATCATTCGCAAATCAACTATCGATATCAACGTACTGAATCGCCTCGCCTTGGGCGATATTCCTCTTTGCAACCCGACCTATCACCTGGTTCGACTCACGCACCGGAATGTATTGTGTGTTGAAGATTCGTCCTGACAGGCTGTCCAAGGTGACCTTCTCGCCAACTTTGATGTCGACATAGGCAATCAGTGATTTCCCAAGCTTATTGAATACGCGCTCATTTCCAAGATCGTCTGCTGGCTTGGGTGCCATCATGTGGCGCACACGCTTGATGTCACGCACAAACTTTCGAAATCCGTCTGGCTCAAGCGCAAAACTATGGTCAGTGCCTTTCCAGGCGCGATTGAGTGTCACGTGTTTTTCAAACACACGAGCGCCTTTCAGATAAGCTACGGGGCCTGACAACGTGCCATTAAAATGGTCTGAGGAACCGATTACGCACCCCGGAAACTCCTTGATCAATAGCTCAATGTTATCCAGACCAAGCCGGTTGTACTCACAAGGATACTCAGACACGCAATGCAGGATTGCCACTTCGTCATGATGATTGAGCAGTACCTCAACGCTGGACCGGATCTGGTCAATTTTTCCGCCGCCGACACTCATAACCACGGGCTTTCCCAGGCTCGCAATGCGATGGATAAAAGGTAAATTACCCAGATCAAATGAGGCGACCTTCAGAATATCAACATCGATTTTCTCTAGAAGCTTGAGGCTGGGTTCATCAAACGGGGTCGACATGAATTTGACGCCGTTTTTGATGCAATCCTCTTTCAGGATAGGGAGCCACTCAGGCTTGAGTTCTAATTTCTCACGATGTGCGCCATAAGTATCGGCGAATGCATTCTCACTTGCATAACCCGCCTCGTAGGCGTCCTTGGAAAAGAGATACCTATTGTTTCGCGTCTGGAATTTGACAGCATCCGCACCCTCGAATGCAAAGATGCGTATATATTCTCTCGCAATATCCAAATCTCCTTGGTGATTTTGGCCGACCTCGGCAATCACAAAAGGGGTACCATCGTAAGCTATTTGATTAAACATTCATTCAATCCTTTACAATTTTTTGTTACGTCAGTGTGGTTATGCTGATTTCACAACCGAGCCAATAATTTCTACATAAGTGCCACTACGTTTAATTTTCCCATCCGCCAGCTCGATCACCTGAGTGCAATTTTTCATGGTAGTGAGCCGGTGCGCAACTATGAGGATGGTGAGTTCATCACTCAGACTTTCGATGGCCTGCATCACGGCGCGTTCGGTGTCGTTGTCCAGCGCGCTAGTGGCCTCATCGAAAACGATGACATTGGCCTGTTTATAGAGCGCACGGGCGATGCCAATTCGTTGGCGCTGGCCTCCGGAGAGACGGATGCCGCGCTCACCCACGAAGGCGTTGTAGCCCTCGGGCCGACTTTCGATGAAATCGGCAATCTGTGCCTGTCGGGCTACTTGCTGCACTCTTCTCAGGTCGATAGCACCGCGCGGCACACCGAATGCGATGTTTTCGGCCACAGTGGCATCGGCCAAATAGATGCTTTGCGGCACATGGGCGATGGTTCGCTGCCAGGCCCTGATACAGTTGCTACGGATTGGCCTCCCATCCACCAGAACCTCACCCTCGGTGGGCGTTAACAGACCCATCAACAGATCCAGCGCTGTGCTCTTACCACTGCCGGTAGTTCCGACAAATCCGACCCTGGCGCCCTTGGGGATTGTTAGATTGAGGCCATCCAACACCCATGGACCTTCGCTGCTGTAACGGAAGCGAACGTCGTTGAAGATAATACCATCCTGAAAGGTCAACGGAGCAGGTGCGGGTAGCAGCATCTCCTCCGATAGGGGCTGATCGAGCAGTTTGATAACATCCGCCAGTGAGGCATGGCTTCCGGCAATGCTCGCCCACGCGCTATAACCTTGCTGCAGGGCAGGTAACAGGCGTTGTGCGCCAAGCGCAAGCGCACCCAGCACCGGCAATGCTGTAGTTATACCCCCGGGCTGACGGCTCAGGGCATAGGCTAAGGCTGCGATCAGCACCATCCCCAACGCCTCCATAGCGAAGCGTGGACTTCCGGCAATAAAAACGTTGTTGCCTTGCGCGCGCCGTAGCGATGCATCGGCACGACGGTAGATGTCGCAGTAAACCGGCTGTGTTCCATCCAGCAACACATCGCGAATTCCACCCAATCCTTCCTGCAGTGCTTTAATCGCTTGTGTTTGCTCACGAGCGATGCGCTGGCTGTTGTGACGCAACCGCCGGCGTGCCATCCATGTAATCAATAAATAGCTTGAGCCAAAACCTATGGTTGCTACCAAGGCAACTTTCGGATCGATCGCTATCAACGCAAGCATTACGGTTACAAGCAACACCGTCGAACTAACAAGTGTCAGCAACTGGTACAAAACATTGATAGCGCCACCCACTTTGTTGATACCGCTAAGCACCGTGCTGCTGTTGCGAGCCACATGCACCCAGTAGGGTTGATTGAGGGTACGGCGATACACCTCAATGCTGATATCTGCACCGCTGGCATACGCAAGCCGGGTACTGACCCACAATAAAAGGATACGGATTGCTCCTGCAATCATGGCTGCAACAGCAAACGCGACAGTAAGAGGTAACACCAATTGATCGGCCGAGGTGATACCCCAAGCCTGTGCCATATTTGCCACGACAGGCTGCTTGAACACCAGATCGGGCGCAGTGAGTATGCCGAGGAATGGCAACACGGCGCCCAAGCTCACGACTTCCGCAAACGCACTAACCAGCATCAAGGCCAATAGCAGTCCGAATTGGCGCTGTCTGCGCCTGCTGAGGTGATTCCAGAGGCGAGATAGCAAATCTGATAAGTCACCAGTATGAATGGTGGTTTTCACTGATTAACCCCCGTCACTCCCTTTCCAGACACACAAATATGCAATTCATGCCGATAGACCTTATTGATGTATGACGGCCAATGGTTTGTTTGTGCTCAGACAGCGTCCCGACCAACGCGGACGTGACCAGGAGATGCACGTAATCATTGATTGCTGTCTCGATTGTATTTATCTTCAAAGCGAATAATGTCGTCTTCCCCTAGATAGCCGCCAGACTGTACCTCGATCATTTCCAGCGGCATTGCACCAGGATTTTCCAGGCGGTGTTTCATGCCAAGAGGGATATAAGTGGATTGGTTCTCGGTCAGAAGAAAAACTTCGTCGCCACGGGTAACGCGGGCCGTGCCCGTGACCACGATCCAGTGTTCAGCGCGATGGTGATGCATTTGCAATGAGAGCGCGGCGCCGGGATTCACGGTGATGCGCTTCACCTGGAAGCGTTCACCAGCATCGACGCCTTCGTAACAACCCCACGGACGGTATACCTTGCGGTGGCTAATATGTTCAGAGCGTTTGGCCTCTTTGAGACGGCCGACAATCGCCTTTACGTCCTGTGCTTTGTCCTTGTGCGCCACGAGCACGGCGTCGGCCGTTTCCACGACAATCACGTCCTGCAGGCCGACCGCAGCCACGAAGCGGTGCTGGGCGATGAGTAATGTATTGCGTGTCTGATGGGCCATAACATCGCCCTGCAGCACGTTACCGTTGGTATCGCGCGCACTGACTTCCCACAGCGCCGGCCAGGTACCGACATCCGACCAGCCGGCATCCAGCGGCACGACTGCGGCACGGTCGGTCTTTTCCATCACCGCGTAATCGATGGAATCGCTGGGGCCTTGCGTGAACAAGGTTTTGTCTACCCGATAAAAATCAGCATCGGCCTTGCCCTGCTCGTAGGCATTCGCGCAGGCTTTGGCAATATCCGGCCGGTGGCGGGCCAGTTCTTGCAGCCAGACCGAGACGCGCATCATGAAGATGCCGCTGTTCCAGAGGTACTCACCGGCGTCGATGTACTGCCTGGCCTTTAGCTGATCCGGCTTTTCGACAAACGCGGAAACACGGAAAGCGGTTGCATCACTGTTGGCAACTGCCTGCGCATCAATGGGTGCGCCCTTTTGTATGTATCCGTAACCTGTCTCGGGCCCGGTGGGCACAACGCCGAACGTGACCAACTGGTTCTGTTCGGCGAACCTGGCTCCGTACGCCACCGCCGACTGGAAGGCATTGTTGTTCTGGATGACGTGGTCCGCAGGCATCACCAACATGACGGCGTCCGGATCGCTTTTCATCAGGGCCAGCGCCGCCAACGTCAAAGCCGGCGCCGTATTGCGGCCGACCGGTTCAAGGATGATGGCCTGAGGCGTTTTGTTCAGTTGACGCAGCTGTTCGGCCACGAGAAAACGGTGTTCGTCGTTGCTGACCACGAGCGGCGCCTGTATGTCCGGCATGTTGTCCAGGCGACTGATGGTCTGCTGCAACATGGTCTGCTCGCCGAACATCGCGAGAAGCTGCTTTGGGTAATGCTCGCGTGACAATGGCCAAAGGCGCGTGCCGGAGCCGCCGGAGAGTATGACGGGATATATTTTCATGGATGTCATTATGGCTTTATCTGTTTTACAGACTTAACCGATCCGGTTCAGGCACGCTACCGCCATGCAGAACACTTGCTCCGCACCCAACTACAAAATTTTTTTCGCTACCCTGCGTCAGTCTTCGCGGTTTTCCAGGCGCAGCACATCCGGCACCAGCACACGGCTGCGATCCAGGTGGCTCAACAGGTCAGCGTGCGATTTCTCCGGCGTCTGTAATTCCGTCAACATGCAGGCATCGTGCTTCCCGGCCTTGCTGAATTCCGACCATACGGGACGGCTAAGGAAGGTGGCCCGTTCGCTCATGGGATCGTAGATGCCGACGATCGTAATGCTGCGCTCCATGGCGCGCAGCGTGGCGATCTCGGCCAGATCCGAAATCCCGCACAGCAACAGCCTCTGCCAGCCGTTGTGCTCGCATTGGTCGAAGACCCGCAGGCAGGATTCCCCCGCCTTGCGGTAGAACGACAGCGAGTGGCTGAGATACTGGGCGGTGAGCCGGCTTTTCTCGGCAAACCCCGTGGGTGTGAGGTAATAGAGGTAACGGTTGGCCGGGGCCTGACTGACCTTTATAAGGCCCTTACGCACGCAACGTTTGAGATAGGAATTGGCCAGACCCAGCGCGACGCCGAGATGGCGGGCGAGATGGCGCTGGCTCATGTCGTTCTGCCGGTCGATGACGTCGAGGATCTCGAGGGTGAGCGCGTCGTTCCGGTCGTGTTCTGTGTTCATATCGTGAACACTATAGCTAAATATCCGTATGGATCAAGGGTCACAGCCCGTTTTCTCAGGGTAATTCTGTGGAGGCGGTCGCTACAGATAGAAAAACTGGACGCGGTTCATCCCCGCTCCAGCTGTGCCACCGTGATCTTCGTACGTACCTGCCGCCCCAGGATATCGAGCAACACCACCACCCTTTCGCGGCTGGTACGGGCAAGCAGGATACCCTCATACCCCTGAAAGGCGCCCTCCGCCACCCGCACCCGGTGACCGACCTCAAATGTCTGCTCCGCCCACAGATGCAGGCCTTCGCCGTTCTCGCGTGCCTTGAGGAAATCGACCAGTTCGTCCGGCGCGCGCGCCGGTTCCTGGCCAAAGCGCACAAGTGAGGCAACCCCGAGGGTGGAGCGGATCGGCCCCCAGTTATCAGTGTGGGTGTCGAGGTAAATGAAGAGATAACGCGGAAACAGCGGCTCCACCACCATGACGCGCCGCCCCTGACGCTTGCGCGCCTGACGCACGTGCGGGAGATACACCCCATAGCCCTGACGGGCAAGGTTGGTGAGCGCAATTTCTTCCTGACGTGGCTTGGTATAGACCAGGTACCAGGATTTGGCTGTGGGATCGTTGACGGGTGCCATGGCGAACGCTAGACCGCCGCCAACTCACGATTGATCCCGGCCAAAACACGCACGGGATCCGCCGCCAGCGTAATCGGACGGCCGATCACAAGATAATGGGCGCCCGCGCGAACCGCATCGAGGGGTGTAACGACACGTTTCTGATCGCCGCAATCACTTCCAGCCGGGCGGATTCCGGGGGTAACGAGACAGAAGCCCGCTCCGTGCTCAGCGCGCAGGGGCGCCGCCGCCTGTGCCGAACACACGACTCCATCGAGGCCAGCGTCCTTGACGAGGCGCGCAAGGCGCGCGGCCTGTGCATCGGGATCTTCGCTCAAACCGAGCTCGCCAAGATCACGACCCGAATGACTGGTGAGCACCGTCACACCGATCAGCAATGGCCGATGCGCCAATTTGTCCAACGACTCGCGCGCGGCAACGAGCATGCGTCTGCCGCCCAGTGCATGCACGTTGACCATCCATACACCGAGGCGTGCCGCGGCGGCGCAGGCGCTGGCCACCGTGTTTGGAATATCGTGATACTTGAGATCGAGAAAGACATCGAAGCCCTTCTTTACCAGCGTTTCAACCACCACCGGCCCGGCGCTGGTAAAGAGCTCGGAACCGATCTTGAGCCGGCACGCTTGCGGCGTGACGCTTGCGGCAAATACGAGCGCCTCGGACGCGGTCGGAAAGTCCAGCGCCACAATTACACGGGGCCCAGAGAAATCCGGTACGGTCTTCATGTCCGATTTCCCTTGGCAAAGGAGGCCGCAGCGCGACTGGATATTTTACTTTCATCCAGCGTAAACGACATGCTGGAACAAGATGCGGGCAGCATGGTGACCCATTCGTGGCAGGCCGGGCACTGCCAGTGCAACACCCGGCCGCGAAATCCGCACTGGCGACACTGGTAGCCCTCTTGCTGGGCAGCGAGCAGGTCGATAATGTTCTTGACGAGGTCGAGGGTCGTGCGTGTTTCGGGAGCGTCCTGCGCTACCTGCAAATCGATCAGCCGCTTGAGGCCCGGTACGGATGGCTGCTGGCGAAGCCGCTCGGCAATGAAAACCTGCGCGGCGGATTCGCCGTCGCGCGCGCCAATCAACTCCGCCAGGGTCAGCAGTGTACGCATCCCGGGTTGCCGGCGCGCCACGTCGTCCAGATAGGCACGGAGTTGCGGCTCCTCGTGCAGGCGCCGGAAGGACGCAGCAATGTCACCAATCACTTCATCGAGGAACGTGGCATCCTGCTGCTCAATCTTCTGCCAAGCGGCAATCGCTTCGCGGTCCTGGCCGCGCGCTTCGGCCACCCGCCCGCCGAGGATATTGGCGCGCACGCAGAGCGGGTCGATCGCCAGGGCGTCAGCGACGCAAGTTCGGGCCAGCGCGTGATTACCGGCGTCAAGCGCGCGTTCACCCAGCTCACAGTGATACTGTGCAATCACCGATTCCAGGCTTCGTCCCGCCGTCTGCGCAAGACGCCGACCGGCGGCGATCGCCTTGTCCCAGTCTTTTTCCTGCTCGTAGATGTGCATGAGCGAACGCAACGCCTGTTCGGCATGCGCCGGGATCTCGGCCAATTCCAGGAACAGGCTTTCGGCGCGATCCAGGAGCCCGGCCTTGTGGTAGTCCACCGCCAGCTCGCACAGCGCCTGCGCACGTTGCGCCTGGTCGAGCGTCGGCCGGGCGATGAGGTTTTGGTGAATGCGGGTGGCGCGCTCAACTTCGCCGCGCCGGCGGAACAGGCTGCCGAGGGCGAGATGGGTCTCGACGGTTTCGGTGTTCACCTCCAACATCTGGGTGAACAGCTCAATGGCCTTGTCCGGCTGCTCATTGAGCAGATAATTAATGCCGCGAAAGTAATCCTGAGAAAGACCGCCGCCTTTCGGTGACGGATGCCGGCGCTGCTCTCGGTACGCGGCATACCAGCCGGATGCCGCAGCCAGCGGCAGCAGCAACCACAGCAGATCCTGAACTTCGATGACCATGAAGCCGCCTCGGTCAGCGCACATCCCGGATCGGGAGCGCGCGCAGGTTGTTGACCTCCTGTTCGAGCTGCCGGTTTTCGCGTCGCACGTGCAGAAGTTGCCGTTGCATGCGCGCCAGCATGGCGAGGCACGCAAGCAGCCCGAGCGCGATACCGACCGTGAGTGTCGTCAACAACATGAACGACAGCGGGGTCGTCCAGTGAATGCCGAAATAGTAGTTCAGCTCCACCACTTGGGCGTTCTTGGTGGTGAAACTAACCCCAATCAGCAGTACGGCAAGAATCAGAAAACCATACAGTAACCGTTTCATTTCGCCTCCAGAAAACCGGCGCCGGGACCGAACTCGTTACCGCGGAGATGATAACCGCTTCCCGGTGAGATTGCGTATTCACCGCCCAAATATTGGATCTTTTTGAATTTTGAATGGGTCCGCGCCATGACAACTCCAGGATGCGCATACCACCACGCGCATGACTCCCTCCCCTTCAAGGGGAGGGTCGGGGCGGGGATAGTGGACCACGAAGCGGCTTTGCACCCCGCCCCCATCCCCGCCTTCCCCCTGAGAGGGAAGGAGCAGCCCCGTTCCGGCGGGTTACCAGAAATCAGGGGCAGAGCGGTGTATCGGGGCGCCTGATACTTTCGCATCTCAAAAGAGGAAAAACAAAAAACGGCACCGGGAAACCCGAATGCCGTTTTATGTTTTGAAAAAATCATCTGTCCCTTCAGCTGTCCACCCGCTCACGCAGTTCCTTACCGGGCTTGAAGTGCGGGACGTGCTTGTCGGGCACCTGTACCGAGTCACCGGTCTTGGGGTTTCGCCCCACGCGCGGCGGGCGGTAGTGCAGCGAGAAACTGCCAAAGCCACGCACCTCGATGCGCTGCCCGGCGGCCAGCGCCGTCGACAGTTGATCGATGAGCTCCTTCACAGCGAGTTCCACATCCCGGTAATCGAGCTGCGGTTGCTTGCCCGCCAGTTGCGCGATCAGTTCCGACTTGGTCATCTCAGCCTCCGCCAGTCCGCCGCCCCGACACGGACCGGGGCGCCTCTCAGATAATGACTATTTTTGTGGCGGAAAAACTGCTCCTGCGTTTTCCGCACTTCCGCCATCCATGGCGGTCGCAGGCCTGCTTTCCTGAGCCAAGGGTTATTTTTGTGCAGGCCTGCACGCGCAATGATTATGCTTATTTTTCGCTGGCCTGCACCCTTCAGCTATCCTTGTTGACCAGTTTCTCTTTGAGCTTGTCGCCCAGAAGCGACCCGACCGATCCGGGCTTGCGCGAATACTCCTGCACGGCCTCGGTCTCTTCTTCCATATCCTTGGCCTTGATCGACAGGGAGATCTTGCGGTTCTTGCGGTCGATAGTGGTGATCTTCGCCTCTACTTCGTCGCCTTCCTTGAGCAGACTGCGCGCGTCCTCGACACGTTCGCGCGACAGCTCCGAGGCGCGCAGATAGCCTTCAATCTCCGGACCACCGAGGTTCACCACCGCGCCCTTCGCATCCACGCTTGTGATCTTGCCCTTCACGATGCTGCCTTTACCGTGTCCGGCGACGAAATTGCTGAATGGGTCACCTTCCATCTGTTTGATGCCGAGCGAAATGCGCTCGCGTTCCGGATCGATGGCGAGAATGGTCGCCTCGAGCTGGTCACCCTTCTTGAAGTTGCGTACCGCCTCTTCGCCCGGCTGGTTCCAGGAAAGATCGGACAGGTGAATAAGCCCGTCGATACCGTTCTCAAGACCGACGAACACGCCGAAGTCGGTGATCGACTTGATTTGGCCGCTGACCTTGTCACCCTTGTTGTGGTTGGCGGCGAACTCCTCCCACGGATTCGGCTGGCACTGCTTGACGCCGAGCGAGATGCGACGGCGTTCGGTGTCGATGTCGAGCACCATGACCTCGACCTCGTCGCCCAGCTGCATGACCTTGGTCGGATGAATATTCTTGTTGGTCCAGTCCATCTCCGAGACGTGCACCAGGCCCTCGACACCCGGTTCGATTTCGACGAACGCGCCGTAATCGGTGAGGTTGGTGACCTTTCCGAACAGGCGCGTGCCTTCCGGATAACGGCGCGCGAGATCGACCCACGGATCGTCACCCAGTTGCTTGAGGCCGAGCGACACGCGGTTGCGCTCGCGGTCGAAACGCAGCACCTTGGCCTCGATTTCGTCGCCGATCTTGAGTACTTCGGAGGGATGCTTGACGCGCTTCCAGGCGATATCGGTGATGTGCAGCAGCCCGTCCACGCCGCCCAGATCCACGAACGCGCCGTAGTCAGTGAGATTCTTGACCACACCCTTGATGATCTGGCCTTCCTGCAGGTTGGAGAGCAGCGAATCGCGCTCCGCCGACATTTCGGTTTCCACCACCGCGCGTCGCGACACCACCACGTTGTTGCGCTTGCGGTCGAGCTTGATGACCTTGAACTCGAGTTCCTTGCCTTCGAGATAGGTAGAGTCGCGCACCGGGCGCACGTCCACCAGCGAGCCGGGCAGGAACGCGCGCACGCCATCGACCAGCACGGTGAAGCCGCCCTTCACCTTCTCGGTGATGACACCCTTCACGATCGACTGCGCCTCGAAGGCCTTGTCCAGTTCGTCCCACGCCCTGGCGCGCTGCGCCTTCTCGCGCGACAACTGGGTTTCGCCGTGACCGTTTTCCATGTACTCAAGAACCACGTCGATGCGGTCGCCGACCTTGATGGTCAGTTCGCCCTGACTGTCCTTGAATTGTTCGAGCGGGATGATGCCTTCGGACTTGAGACCCACGTCCACGACCACGAAATCATTCTCGACGCGCATGACCTCGCCGACGATGAGGCCGCCCGGCGCGATCTTGGTGCTCTTTAAACTCTGTTCAAACAGTTCGGCAAAAGATTCACTCATGATGGTTCATTAGACCTGATATGAAACGGAGGCAGAGGACTGCATCCGCTGGCCCGTATCGCCGGCTGTTGCTGGCCACACGGGGTTGAGGTTGAAAACACGAGATTCACCGGCCGGCGAGGCAGCTTTAACGAGACGCTGTCTGCAGCGCGGCGAGTCGCTCCTGCAAACGTCGGGAAACGGCCTCCACCACCTCACTCGTGCTCAAGGTGGACGAATCCAGAATCCATGCGTCGTCGGCGGGTTTCAGCGGCGACACGGAACGGTCGGTGTCGCGCGCATCGCGATGGCGAATCTCACCCAAAATCGCCGCTAGGCTAGCATCGAATCCCTTTTCCTTCAACTGTTTATACCGTCTTTCGGCACGCACCTGCGCACTCGCCGTCAGGAATACCTTAAGGAAGGCATCGGGGAAAATGGCCGTGCCCATGTCCCGGCCATCCGCGATCAAGCCCGGATTCTGTCGGAAATCGCGCTGTATCTGGAGCAAAGCGGCGCGCACCGCCGACAGGGCCGCCACCCGGGAGGCGAGTTCGCCGGTCGTCTCGGTGCGCAGTTCCGTGCTCACGTCCCGGCCATCGACCGTGACCCGTGCCGGGCTGCCGTCAGGCTGTGGAACGAATCCGATCCCAAGGGTTGCGGCCAGCCGGCCTAAGGCCGGCTCGTCATCCAGACTCACCTTGCGGCGCGCGGCCATGAGCCCAAGCACCCGGTACAGCGCTCCGCTGTCGAGGTAATGCCAGCCGAGGCGAGCGGCCAGAATCTGGGCGACCGTACCCTTCCCCGAACCGCTCGGGCCGTCGATGGTTACGACTTGAACTTGAGTGTTTGCCATAAAGTATTAAACCTGCCGCAAAGGCGCAAAGGGCGCAAAGGTTTTCTTGATAAAGACCGAAGCCTTTCTTTGCGTCCTTTGCGCCTTTGCGGCAGATGTTAATTAATTATTCACTTCTTCAATCGACAATCCTGCCTGCCTCGCCAGCTCGACGAAATTCGGGAATGACGTCGCCACATTCTTGCAGTCGCGGATCGTGACCGGACCGGAGGCCGCGAGGGCGCTCATCGCGAAGGCCATGGCGATGCGGTGATCGCCGTGGCTGTCGACTTCCCCACCGCCGAGCATTCCGCCCTGGATGGTGATGCCATCCGGGGTTTCCTGCGCCACAATACCGAGGCGCTTGAGGCCAGCCGCCATGACCGCGATGCGGTCGGATTCCTTGACGCGCAGTTCATGCGCGCCGGTGAGCACGGTTTCTCCTTCAGCGCAGGCAGCGGCGATGAAAATGGCCGGGAACTCATCGATGGCCGGCGGTACTTGATCCTCGGGAATACGGATGCCTTTGAGCCGGCCGCCGCGAATGCGCAGATCGGCAACCGGCTCGCCGCCGACTTCGCGCGCATTCTCCAGGCTAAGATCCGCGCCCATGAGTTTGAGAATATTAATAACGCCGATACGAGTCGGGTTGATACCGACGTGTTCCAGCACCAGCTCGGAGCCTGCGCTGATGGCCGCACCGACCAGAAAGAATGCGGCCGAGGATATATCCGCCGGCACGTCGATGTCACAGGCCTTGAGCCGTCCGCCGCCGCGCACGCTGATACGTGTGCCATCGGTTCTCACCGTGTAGCCGAAACCGCGCAGCATGCGCTCGGTGTGATCGCGCGTCGGCGCCGGTTCGGTGACCACGGTCTCGCCGTCTGCGTACAGGCCGGCAAACAACAACGAGGATTTTACCTGCGCGCTCGCCACCGGCATCGGATAGTCGATGCCGCGCAACTTCTGCCCGCCATGGATGCGTAGCGGCGGACGCCCGCCTGCGCCGGTCTCGATGCGTGCACCCATAGCCCTAAGCGGTTCGGAGATACGCTGCATCGGCCGCTTGCTCAAGGATTCATCACCCACCAGCACCGAATCGAATGATTGCCCGGCGAGAATACCGGCCATAAGGCGCATGGCGGTACCGGAATTACCCATGTCGAGCGGCTGCGCCGGCGGACGCAGGCCGTTGAGACCAGCGCCCTGAATGGTAAGCCGGCCCTGCGCCGGACCCTTGGCCTGCACGCCCATGGCGCGAAACGCGCCGAGCGTGCACAACACGTCTTCGCCTTCGAGCAGCCCGGTGACATGGGTCACGCCTTCAGCGAGCGCGCCCAGCATCACGGAACGATGCGAAATCGACTTGTCGCCGGCCACACGCAGCCGCCCTTTCAGTCTGCCACCCGGTGCGACCTTATAGTCCATGCGTTTCGCCGATGAACTCACGGTTCCTGTTTCTTTTGATCGTTCGTCACGAGGGCGTCACGCACCGCCTTGGCACGCGCGAACACCGTATGCAGTTTTTCACCATCGCCGGCGGCGACCGCCTTGATGAGACTTTCCACTTCTCTGCGATACTGTTTGAGCAGGCTCACGATGGCATCGCGGTTGGCGAGGCTGATGTCACGCCACATCACCGGATCGCTTGAGGCGATACGCGTGAAATCGCGGAACCCGCCGGCCGCGTACGCAAAAATCTCATGGCTGTCTTCCAGGCGCGCGAGCATGTCCACGAGCGCGTAGGCAAGCAGATGCGGCAGGTGGCTGGTGGCGGCGAGCACCGTGTCGTGGTGTTCGACGGTCATGGTCACCACCTCGGCGCCGGCCGCCTGCCACATGGCGCGCACCCGCTGCACGGCTTCGGCTCTGGTTTCAGGCAACGGTGTCAGCACCACGCGCCGTCCGACGTACAGGCTGGCGAACGACGCCTCGACACCGGATCGCTCGGTCCCCGCAATCGGGTGCCCGGGAACAAAATTGGCGAACCGCTTGCCCAGCAATTTGCGCGCGGCGTCGACGATCACGCCCTTCACGCTGCCGACATCCGTCACCACCGCATCGGGCGCCAGATACGGTGCGATCGCCCGAAGAATCTTTTTCATGCCGCCGACCGGCGTGGCGAGCACCACCATGTCCGCCGCGCGCACGGCGGCCGGGAGCGTGGTTTCGACGCGATCGATGACGCCGAGATCGACGGCGCGTTGCAGATTCGCGAACCCCCGGCCGTGACCGACGATCTCGCGCACATGGCCGGCATCGCGCAGGGCGCGCGCCAGCGAACCGCCGATAAGGCCGACACCGATGATGGCGAGCCGGTTAATCATATCGTGACGTCAGACTCCAGGTTTCGAACTTTTCCGGCTAACTGGAATCCGTGCATAACGCCAATGCCCATAGCCCCCTCCCCTTCAAGGGGAGGGACGGGGTGGGGATGGGCTAACCGGCCACCACGACCCATCCCCCTCCCCGCCTCCCCCTTGAAGGGGGAGGAGTGGCCGTGTGCCCTGCGCGCACAACTTGACGGTTGGGTCAGCATCATGATTCCGCCACCAGTGGCTCCAGCGCCGCCAGAAACCGTTCGTTTTCTTCCGGCAATCCGACCGTGACCCGGAGATGCTTCGGCATGCCGTAGTTGGCCACCGGCCGCACAATCACGCCGGCGCGCAGCAACTGTTCGTAAACCTGTCCGGCATCTCCCACCTCGACGCACACGAAATTGCCGGCCGATGGAATGTGGGACAAACCCAATTTCTCGAAGCCTTTCACGAGTTGACCCATACCGTCGGCATTCACACGGCGCACCTTTTTCAGATGATCGTCATCGGCAAGCGCGGCAACCGCCGCCGCCTGGGCAATACTGTTCACGTTGAACGGCTGGCGCACGCGGTTGAGTAGATCGGCGACACCCAGGCTCGATACGCCGTAACCGACGCGCAGACCGGCCAAACCGTAAATCTTGGAGAAGGTACGCGCGCTGATCAGATTCGGATAACGCGCAAGCCAGTCGATGGTATTCGGGTAATCGCGCTCCTCCACGTATTCAAAATACGCCTCGTCCACCACCACGACCACGCTTGCGGGTACCGAATCCAGGAAACCGCGCAGCTCCGCACTGCGCAGCCAGGTGCCGGTCGGATTATTGGGATTGGCAATGAACACCAGGCGCGTGCGCGGCGTGATCGCGGCGCGCATGGCGGCAAGATCGTGCCCCCAATGGCGGGCCGTAACTTCCACGCCGCGCGCGCCGACCGCCTGGGTAACAATCGGGTACAGCGCGAACGCATGCTGCGAAAAGATCACCTCGTCCTGCGCGCTCACAAAAGCGCGCACGGCGAACTCAAGAATTTCGTTCGAACCGTTGCCGAGCGTAATCTGGTCCGCGCCCACACCGAGCTTCGCGGCGAGCGCTTGCTTGAGCGCGTAGCCGCCGCCGTCCGGATAGCGCGCCATTCCCGTAAGCGCCGCCCGTGCCGCGGCCAGCGCCTTCGGGCTGGCCCCAAGCGGGCTCTCGTTCGAGGCGAGCTTGATGGCGCCGGTCACGCCATACTCGCGTTCCAGATCCTCAATCGGTTTGCCGGGGACATAGGGTTGCAGACCGCGCACGCCGGGCACGGCGAGCTTCGATGCATCAAAGTCCATGTTCAGAGCACCGCTCTGGGGTAGGAACCGAGCCACTTCAGAAAGGACGCTTCCTTCTCCAGCTCGGCGATCGCCTTGCGCAGCTTCGGGTCGTGCATGTGTCCGTCGATGTCGACGAAGAATACGTACTCCCACAGCCCGCGGCGCGCCGGGCGCGACTCGATGCGTGTCATGTTGATGCGATGCCGGGCGAGCGGCGCGAGCAGGCTCATCAAACTGCCGGCGCGGTTTCTCCCGGAGACCAGCAGGCTGGTCTTGTCGTCACCGCTTGGCAGCGGATCGAGCCGGCCGATGACCAGGAAACGCGTGGTGTTGTCCGGCTCGTCCTCGATATTGGAGGCCAGTACATTGAGCTTGTAGATTTCAGCCGCCGAACCGCCGGCGATCGCCACCACCGAACTGTCCTTGGCGGCGAGGCGCGCCGCCTCGGCGTTGCTCGCCACCGGCACGCGCTCCACGTCCGGCAGCTTGGCCTCCAGCCATTCGCGACACTGAGCGAGCGACTGCGGGTGCGAGAGTACGCGCTTCGGTTTCTTCAGGGTCTTTGCCCTGCCGAGCAGGTGATGATGGATGCGCAGTTCCACTTCGCCGCAGATGCGCAGCGGTGAGGTCACGAACATGTCGAGCGTGTGGTTGATGACGCCTTCGGTCGAGTTCTCAATCGGAACCACGCCGAAGTGCGCCGCGCCGGATTCCACCTCGCGGAACACATCGTCGATACCGTTGAGCGGGACGCTGCGCACGGAGCGTCCGAAATGCTTGAGCGCCGCCGCCTGGGTGAAGGTGCCTTCCGGGCCGAGGAACGCGATCTGCATCGGCATTTCCAGGGCCAGACAGGCGGACATGATTTCGCGGAACAGGCGCGCCATGTCTTCGCTGCCGAGCGGGCCGCTGTTGCGCGCGATCACGCGCCGCAGCACGTCCACTTCACGTTCCGGCCGGTAGAAGTTGGCGTCGCCGGCCCTTGCTTTAAGGGCCGCGATCTCCTGCGCACACGCCGCGCGTGCGCCGATCAGCGCCTGGATATTCTCATCCAGCTTGTCGATTTTCGTACGCAGCACCCGCAAACGTACGGGAGGCTTGGCGGGTGGGCGGCGGCCGGCCATGATTCTCAGACGATGCGTGTCATGAGCACACCCGGGATTGCGGCAATCTTCTGGCGCACCGTATCGGGTATCGGGACATCCAGATCGGCGACCGTGTAGGCGAGGTCGCCGCGCGAGCGATTCACCATGTCGTGGATGTTGAGCTTGGCCTCGCCCAGGGTCTCGGAGATCTGGCCGAGCATGTTCGGGACGTTGGCGTTGGCCACGATCAGGCGGTGCGCGGATTCGCGCGGCACCACCACGTCCGGGAAGTTCACGGCATTCTTGATATTGCCGTTCTCCAGGAAATCGCGCACCTGCTCGGCCACCATGATTGCGCAATTGTCCTCGGCCTCGGCCGTCGAAGCGCCGAGGTGCGGCAGCGTCAGTACATGCTCGTGATTCTTCAGAAGATTGGACGGGAAGTCGCACACATAGCCGTACACCTTGCCGGCCTTGATCGCTGCGCTCACGGCGGCATCGTCCACGATGCCTTCGCGCGCGAAGTTGATGATGACAACGCCGTCTTTCATGAGCTTGAGACGCTCGGCATTGATCAGATCCCGGGTCGCGTCCATGAGCGGCACATGAAAGGTCACGAAGTCCACCTGACGCAGCAATTCCTCCACCGTGTCCGCTTTCTTCACGTCCGCCGACAATTGCCAGGCGCCTTCCACGGTCAGGCCCGGATCGAAGCCGATGACCTTCATGCCAAGCGAAATGGCGGCGTTCGCCACCAGGCGTCCGATCGCCCCCAGACCGATGACGCCGAGGGTGCGCCCGGGCAACTCGAAACCAGCGTAGTTCTTCTTGCCCGCTTCCACCGCCTTGCCGATCTCGGTGTCGGTGCCGTTGAGACCCTGGGTGAACTGCCAGGCCGGACCGATATGGCGTGCGGCCAGCAGCATGCCGGCGACCACCAGCTCCTTCACGGCGTTGGAATTCGCCCCCGGGGCGTTGAATACCGGGATACCGAGCTTGCTGAGTTTGTCCACCGGGATATTGTTGACGCCGGCGCCGGCGCGACCGACCGCCTTGAGGCTCTTCGGGATCTGCATGTCATGCATCTTGAAGGAGCGCAGCAGGATGCCATCCGGCTCCTTCATGTCCGCGGACACCTGGAATTTTTCCGGCGGCAGGCGCGCCAGCCCAAGCGGCGAAATGTTATTAAGCGTAAGTATCTTGTGCATGTCGGTCAGCCGTTTTTCCTCATGAAGTCCTGCATGTGGGCGATGAGCGCATCGATGCCGGCCTCGGGCATGGCGTTGTATATCGAGGCGCGCATCCCGCCCACCGAGCGGTGGCCCTTGAGCTGCATCAGGCCGGCGGCCTTGGCGCCCTTGAGAAACGGCTCGTCGAGTTTGTCGTCCTTGAGCGTGAACGGCACATTCATCCACGAGCGGCTGTGCTTCTCCACCGGGTTCTTGTAATAGCCGCCGCTCGAATCGATATAGCCGTAAAGTTTCTGCGCCTTGCGCTCGTTGCGCTTCGCCATGGCCGCAAGACCGCCCTGTTTCTTGACCCACTCGAACACCAGCCCGGCGATGTACCACGCGTAGGTCGGCGGCGTGTTGTACATCGAACCATTGTCGGCGTGGATCTTGTAGTCGAACACCGATGGCGTGCCCGGCGACGCCTGTCCAATCAGATCCTCGCGCACGATCACGATCGTCAGCCCGGCCGGGCCGAGGTTCTTCTGTGCGCCGGCATAGATGAGGCCGTATTTGCTTACATCGATCGGGCGCGACAGGACGGTCGAGGACATGTCGGCCACCAGCGGCACGCTGCCGGTTGCGGGCACGAAGGAGAACTCAACGCCACCGATGGTCTCGTTTGACACGTAATGCACATAAGCCGCGTTCGGATCGAGTTTCCAATCCTTCTGCGCCGGCACGGTGCAGAACTTGGCGGCCTCGCCGGTGGCGGCGATATTGACCGTGGCGTATTTCCTGGCTTCGGCTATGGCCTTCTTCGACCACTCGCCGGTGTGGATGTAGTCCGCGTTCTTCTTTCCGCGCAACAGATTCATCGGCACCATGGCGAACTGCGCCGTGGCGCCTCCTTGCAGGAACAGCACCTTGTAGTTGGCCGGAATCGCCAACAACTCGCGCAGATCGGCCTCGGCCTTCGCGGCAATCGCCAAGAACTCCTTGCCGCGATGGCTCATCTCCATCACCGACATGCCACTGCCGTGCCAGTCGACCAGCTCGTCCTTCGCCTGCTGCAATACCACTTCCGGCAACACCGCCGGGCCCGGACTGAAATTGAATACTCTCGCCATAATGAGGATAAACCCTGTAGTATGATTATTTGCCGCAGAGGCGCAAAGAACGCAAAGAACGCAAAGAAAAAATATTCAAGAAGTTCTTTGCGCCCTTTGCGTCTTTGCGGCAGAAATTATTATCAACCCTCTTCCGACTCCGCCACCTTCTCCACGCCGGCGAGCTGTTCGCCTTCACCGAGGTCGATGAGCGTCACGCCCTGGGTATTGCGCCCGACCACCGAGACCTCCTTCACGTGCGTGCGAATGAGCACGCCGGCGTCGGTGATAAGCATGATCTCGTCTCCATCCTTCACCAGGCCGGCGCCGACCACCGCGCCGTTGCGCTCGTTGACCTGGATCGAGATCACACCCTGCCCGCCGCGGTGATGCTTCGGATAATCGGCGAGCGGCGTGCGCTTGCCGTAGCCGTTGACCGTGGCGGTGAGTACCGCGGTGCTCTCGTCCGCGCTGCCGGCGATAATCAGCGACACAATCGACTGGCCTTTCGCCAGGCTGATACCGCGCACGCCGCGCGCCGCGCGCCCCATCGGCCGCACCTCGTCCTCCGGGAAACGCACCACCTTGCCGGCCGAGCTGAACAAAAGAATATCGCTGGTGCCATCGGTGATGTCGATGCCGACCAGGCGATTGCCCTCGGTCAGCTCAATGGCAATGATGCCGCTCGGGCGCGGACGCGCGAACTCGGTGAGCGCGGTCTTCTTCACCGTGCCCTCCGAGGTCGCCATGAACACGGTCTTGCCGGCCTCGTAGTCGCGCACCGGCAGAATGGCGGTGATCTTCTCGCCCTCGGCAAGCGGCAACAGATTGGCGATGTGCTTGCCGCGTGCGCCGCGCCCGGCCTGCGGGATCTCGTACACCTTGAGCCAGTACACCCGGCCGCGGCTCGAGAAGCACATGACCGTGTCGTGGGTGCTGGCGATCAGCAGTTTTTCGACAAAATCTTCTTCTTTCACCGTGGTCGCGGTCTTGCCGCGCCCGCCGCGGCGCTGGGCGCGATAGCTGGTGAGCGGCTGCGACTTGATGTAGCCGGCGTGCGACAGCGTCACCACCACGTCTTCATCCGCGATCAGGTCCTCGATGCTCAGGTCCACGGCATGCGCACGGATTTCGGTGCGACGTGCGTCGCCGTACTGCTCGCGGACATGCATTAGCTCCTCGCGGATCACGCGCATCAGACGCTCGTGCGAGCGCAGGATGTCGAGCAGATCGGCGATACGCGCCAGAATTTCCTGGTACTCGGCGCGGATCTTTTCCTGTTCCAGGCCGGTGAGCTTCTGCAGGCGCATGTCGAGAATCGCCTGCGCCTGCGCCTCGGAAAGCCGGTAACCGGCCGGGCTGAGTCCGTAGATTGCCTTAAGCCCTTCCGGGCGAGTGGCATCGTTTTCAACACGCGCCAGCATCTCGGTCACGATCTTCGCCGGCCAGTTGCGTCCCATGAGGCCAAGCCTGGCCTCATCGGCGTCTTTCGACGCCTTGATGAGCGTAATCATCGGATCGATGTTCTCGAGCGCGATCGCGAGCCCCTCGAGGATGTGGGCGCGCTCGCGCGACTTGCGCAGATCGTGGAGCGTGCGCCGCGTCACTACCTCGCGACGGTGGCGGATGAAGGCCTCGATGATCTGCTTGAGGTTGAGGGTGCGCGGCTGGCCGTTTTCCAGCGCCACCATGTTGATGCTGAACACACTTTGCAGCGCGGTGTGCTGGTAGAGGTTGTTGAGAATGACGTCCGCTACTTCGGCGCGCTTGAGTTCGATCACCATGCGCATGCCGGACTTGTCCGACTCGTCGCGCAGTTCGCTGATGCCCTCGATCTTGCCGTCCTTCACCAGCTCGGCGATCTTCTCGAGCAGGCGCGCCTTGTTCACCTGGTACGGCAGTTCGCTGACGACGATCGATTGCCGCCCGCCGCGTTTCTCGTCGACCTCGATCTCAAGGCGCGCGCGCACCATGACCCGGCCGCGGCCGGTGCGATAGGCCTCGCGGATGCCGCTGGATCCAAAAATAATGGCCGCGGTCGGAAAATCCGGGCCCGGCACGTGCTCCATGAGCGCATCAATGGTAATCGACTCGTCGTCGATGCAGGCAAGGCAGGCGTTGACGATTTCGGTAAGGTTGTGCGGCGGGATGTTGGTCGCCATCCCGACCGCGATGCCGGAAGAACCGTTGATCAGCAGGTTCGGCAGTTTGGCCGGCATCACCAGCGGTTCGTGTTCGCTGCCGTCGTAGTTCGGTCCGAAGTCGACCGTGCCCTTGTCGAGATCGGCGAGCATCTCGTGGGCGATGCGCGCCATGCGGATTTCGGTGTAGCGCATGGCCGCCGGCGCGTCGCCGTCCACCGAGCCGAAGTTGCCCTGGCCGTCGATCAGCATGTAGCGCAGCGAGAAATCCTGCGCCAGGCGCACAA
>CAYJBG010000003.1:0-49065 GCA_964368085.1 uncultured Acidiferrobacterales bacterium
ACCTCCTCGGGTATTGTCTACCTTCAAAAGTGTCCGAGGAAGGCGGGTTAGCTCAGATGTTATTTAGTGGGGAAAAATCTGTCCCGGGTTTTGCGTGCGGGCTAGTCAGCCCGTTAGCCCTTAAACAGCTCCCCGATGGTGCAGCGCAGCGCCTTACAGATCTGCTGTAAGGTTTTGACGGTAGTGTTTTGAGCGCCGCTTTCGAGACGCGCGAGGGTGGCCTGGCTGATGCCGAGTTTGCGGGCAAAAACGTCCTGCGTCTTGTCGCCGCGTAGCGCCCGGATGTTTCTTGCGAGGATATCCACCAAGTCCATGTTTCATATGTGAGCACAGAGGAATATTCACATGTGAATAACGGCATGCTAGGATCGTGCCGGAATAACATGAACGGAGTCACGGACGATGCTCATCTTTACCCGCCACCCCAGTCAGTCGCTTTCCATCCACCCACACCCCACCCTCGATCCCGGGACCCCGGTCGAAGTGCTTTTTGGCGGTGGGCCGATCCAGGTGCAGGTACTTAGGGTGCAGGGGCCGCAGGTACGCCTGGGGGTGGCGGCGCCTTTTGGGCTTTGTATTGCGCGCGAGGAGTTAAGGTCCCAGGCGGTGGTAAATTCCCTGTCCGGGGAGTCGCGGCGCAGACTGGCCCGCAAACTTAAGGTACTGATGGTTCTTAACCTCCATTCCACGCATTCCCTTGCGGTCGCGGCCGGGTTGGCGCCGGCCCGGGTGTTGGCGGCCGAAACTGGGGTGGGGGTAGTCGTCCTCGACGATCTGGAAAAGATCGCACGACTATTGGGGGTGAGGGTGTTGGAACTGTTCTTCTCGCCGGGGCGGACGGCGACGGAGCGATTAATCTTGTGGTTGATGGAGGGAGGGGGGTATAAATAAAATGCTGCCTTCCCGTTTCTCCTCGCTATCCACCGCTCCGTGCGAACAGCCGAGGGAAGCTAGCGTCTCCGAGGTTGGCTCGACGCGGATGTTGAACTCAAGCTGTCTCAACACTTTCGATCTTTCTTTTTACATCCATAGGATCGGCGATGTTCTTGAACAGAACATCGCTAAGTCCGCGCCCGGTGACTTTTACGGTACCAAAACCGAACATACGTCCAGTGATGCCCTGAATGATCTCGACTGTCTCGATAGACGAAATTTTCATTTCTTCTGATTTTCTGCTGATAATCCCCGTCTTTAGAATTACGCGCTTGTTTGTGACTCCCTGTTCAATGTTTCGCAGTCTCAGCCATTCCCATAAGGCGAGGAGCAGAGTAATTCCGAAAGTAGGTATTGCCAAAATGATCCAGATGACTATTGGGGCTTTAGAGAACCAGTGAAGCTTAAAAAGGTTCCGCACCTCTTCATCTTTTGACAACGATTCTTGGATGTACCCCATTTGCTACTCCTTTTTTGAGTTCTAACGTATGGGCATATATTAAGGGGGTACGCCTAAAAAAACGCTGGGGAGGTGGTTTGTCTCCTAATTAGGGCCGAAAACAATCATTTCCAATTCCACACCCGACTACCGCACCAACCCCCACAACATCCGCAACCCAAGCAGCGCCACAAACAGCGCAAAGATGCGCCGCAACGTCGCTTCCGACAGGCGGTGGGCGAGGCGCGCACCGAGCGGCGCGGCGGCGGTGCTGGCGACGACGATGCCGGCGAACGCCGGCAGCGCCACGTAGCCGAAACTCCACGGCGGCAGGCTGGGCTCGTTCCAGCCGGCGACGATGTAGCCGATGGCGCCGCCCACGGCGATGGGCAGGCCGATGGCCGCCGAGGTGCCGATGGCGCGTTTCACCGACACGCTGCACCAAGTCATGAACGGCACCGAGAGCGAACCGCCGCCGATGCCGAACAGCGCCGAGGCGATGCCGATGATGGTGCCGGCGAGATTCATGCCCAAGACGCCCGGCAGGCGCGCGTGCGCGCGGGTGACGGTGGTGCCGCGCGCGAACTGCGCCGCGACCGCGAACATGAACACCACGAACATCCATTGCAGGGTGCGGCTCCCGAGATGATCGGCAATCGCCGCGCCGATCAGGGCGCCGACGACTATCGCCGGCGCAATGCGGCGGAAGATCGCCCAGTCGAGCGCGCCGCGGCGGTGATAGGCGCCGGCCGAAGAAATGGAAGTGAAGACGATGGTCGCGAGCGACGTGCCAAGCGCCAACTGCATGATGATCTGCGGATTGACGCCATGGTCCTCGAACACGATCACCAGCACCGGCACGATGAGCGCGCCGCCGCCGATGCCGAGCAGGCCGGCCATCACGCCGGCCAGCCCGCCCATGAGCAGTAAAGTAACGATCTCCATATCCGGGCTAGCTCCGTTGGGTGGCGGGTGCGGGCAACAAAAAACAAGACCCGGGATGCGCCGCCTTGAGGCTACGCGGGCGTCGCGACGGCATTCCAGATCGTCGCGAGCTTCTTTTGCTCGCGTTGCAGGGAACGCGACATGGCGACATGGCCGTTGCCGACAAAACCCTCGTGGTTGGCGATGACATCGTCGGGATCGTAAAGGTAGTTCACCATGACGCTGAAGGATTCCTCCAGACGCGCGGCGGATTCGTCCGCAAAGACGTTGATGCGCTCCAGGCGCGCGCCGTTCGCAAGATGGAAACGCGCGACCGGATCGAAGACATCGGGTTCGCGCGGCAGCAGCGAAAGATAGGCAAGCGCCAGCCGCTCCAGCGGCGCCGCCAGCACGGCGCGTGGCGCCTCGGCACGCGCCAGCAGCGTCATTAACGCCTCCACCGGAGGTTCGCCGCCGCTTGCCTGGCGGAGCGGTTCGGCGTGTTCCTGCAGCAAGGCCTCCAGCCGCGCCCGGCTGAAATCGCGGTGCTCATTGCGCACCGCCGCCCGCAGCGTCGCCGCGAACCCGGGCAGCGGCGAGAGCGTCGCAAAGAGCTTGAGATGAGGCAACTCTTGCTGCAGGTCTTCGGCCACCTGTTTGATCAGCAGGTTGCCGAACGACAGACCACGCAAACCGGGTTGGGTGCTGTTGATCGAAATGAACATGGCGGTGTTCGCGTCCCTCGCTTGCAGCAGCGGCGCCTGGTCATCGAGCAGCGGCGTTACCTTGTCGGCCATGCCGTGCACCAGCGCCACCTCCAGAAAAATAAGCGGCTCCTCCGGCAGCGCCGGATGAAAGAAGGCGAAGCAGCGGCGGTCGGCCGCCAAGCGGCGGCGCAGGTCGTCCCAGCTTTTGATGGTCTGCACCATGTCGTAACGAATCAGTTTTTCCAGCAGGTTCGCGGGGCTGTGCCAGTCGATGCGTTCAAGCCGCAAGAAGCCGCGATTAAACCAGGAGGCGAGCAGATGCTTCATGTCCGCGTCCACGACCTTGAGCGGCGGGTGCCGCGCCAGCAACCCGAGAAGCTCGGCGCGCATGGCTACGAGCGCCGCCGTACCATTCGGCGCCATGTTGATGCGCCGGAAAAGTTCCTGACGCGGCGGCTCCACCGCGGCAATGAGCCGGAGCAAGGCGTTGGTGTCGTTCGAGCGCTGGTATTCTTCGGCGGCCGCGCGGATGGCGGAGGCGTCTGGACCGAAATCGACGGCGAGCATCTCGAAAAACGCCCTGCGTCCCTCGCGGTCCATGTGTTCGTAAGCGCGCAACACCTCGCGCGAAAGCGCCGTGCCGGTGGCCTCACCCACCCCGGACAGCAGCGCACGGCACAGCGAGCCGAGGCGCGGGTCGGCGGCCTCCTCGGTGCGCAAGTGCAAAAACTCGCGGCCGCGGTCGGCGATTCGTTCCAGGAATTTTTCCAGCCAATAGCGTTTCATCGAACTGCCTAACCCGCGCTTCCATCCAGTGTACAGCCAGAAAGGGCGTCGACCGTGAATACACCCGGCGGCTTACCGGCCGGTTCGCGCCTCCCATCGGAACCAGGCCCGGGATTTCCATCGGGATCCTTGCATGGCGGACAATCGCGGTCGAGATCGACTACCGGATACTTCTCACCGTTTCACCGGCCGTGTCGTCATTTTGCGATCCCCATCAGCCTATCGGGCAGCCAGGTGGCGATCTCCGGGAAGAAGCACAGGATCAGAATCGCGAGGAACATGCAGAGCACGTAGGGAATCGTGCCCCACATGACCGTGGTCAACGGAACGTCGGGGGCGATCGCGTTCACGATATAGATGTTCAGCCCCACGGGCGGATGGATAAGGCCGATTTCCATGTTGATGGTCATGATAACGCCGAACCAGATCGGATCGAAACCCGCCGCGGTGATGATGGGAAGAAGAATGGGGCTGGTCATGAGGATAATCGCCGCCGGCGGGATGAAAAAGCCGCAAACCAGCAGGAACAGGTTGATGAGCCCCATCAGCACCCATTTGTTTACCTGCATGTCCGCGATCGCCTGCGCCAGCGTCTGGGTCAAATAAAGCGAGGTCAGCATGTAACCGAACAGCACGGCCGCCGCGATGATCGTCAGGATCATCACCGATTCGCGCGTGGTATCGCGCAGGATCGCCCACCATTTCTGCGGGCTCCACATGCGATAGATCACGACGGCAAAGACCACGCACAGCGCCGCGCCGACGCCCGCGGCCTCGGACGGGGTCGCCACACCCCCGTAGAGCGCGTACATCACGCCGACGATGATGGCGACGAACGGGGTGATCTTCGGGATCGACTGGAATTTCTCTTTCCAGCTGTAGCGGAAATCCGGGGCGTGCGCGTGAATACCGCGCTTCCACATGATGAACAGCGTCCACAGCATGAACAGGCCGGTAAGCATGATGCCGGGCAGCACGCCGGCGAGAAACAGCCTCCCGATCGAGCTCTCGGTGGCGATGCCATACAGGATGAAGGTGAGCGACGGCGGGATGAGAATGCCGAGCGTGCCGCCGGCGCAGATGGAGCCGGTGGCGACGTCGTCGGGTACGCCGCGCCGGCGCATCTCGGGAATGCCCATTTTTCCGATCGCGGCGCAGCACGCGGGCGACGAGCCCGTGAGCGCGGCGAATATGCTGCAAGCGCCGATGTTCGAAATAACCAGCCCGCCGGGCACCCGGTAGAGCCAACGGTCGAGCGCCTCGTACAAGTCCTTGCCGGCGGGCGAAGCGCCGATCGCGGCGCCCATCATCACAAACATCGGGATCGACACGAGCGTGAAATCATGCAGCCCGGCGTACAACATCTCGGCCACGACGTGCAGCGAGTCGAAGCCCTGGAAAATGACAAGGAACACAATTGACATGATACCCAGCCCGAATGCCACCGGCACGCCCGAGAGCAGCATCATGAGCGTGAGGATGAGCACGAGCGTGCCTTGCACCGTCGGGCTCATGGCTTGCGCTCCTTGGTGATGCCGAATGGCGCTTCGCGCCCGGAAATCAGACCGATCAGCTCAACGACGCACTGAAGCGTGAGCATCCCAAAGCCGATCGGCATCGAGGCGTAGGGAATCCACAGGCGCGTGCGCCACATCGTGTCCGAGACCCACTTGTTGTCGAAGGCTTCCTTCCATAGTTGGAAGGTGAGCACCGTGACCACGAGCGCGAACACGAGCGTCAGGACGCCGGCGGAGACGGCGAGCCACCAGCGCGCGCGCGGTCCGGCGTAGTGGGGGAGCACGTCGACGTTGACGTGCCCGCGCGTCATCAGTACGTACGAACTGCCGATGAAGGTCGCGCCGACGAGGCAATAGGTCGTGAAATCGGTCTGCCAGATGGTGTGCCCGTTAAGCACATAGCGTACGAACACCATGTGGCAGACGACGAGCACGGCCGCCGCGATCATGCCGGCGGCGGCGTAGCCGCCGAGCTGGGAAATAAATCGGATGACGCGGACGTAAGTTTGCATCGCTACCCCGGGCCGTGCACGCCGGACAAAAATCAGGGGCGGCTCACGCCGCCCCTGGTTCCGTGCAACGGCGCTGTTATTTCACGCTCAGCGCTTTGTCAATCAGCTTCTGGCCGGCCGGCACTTCATTGGCGAACACGGCGTAGGAACTCTTGCGCGCAACTGCAATCCATTGATCATATTCGGCTGCAGTCAGTGTCACGACTTCGACGTTGTTGTCCTTGAACACCTTGACCATTTTGTCGTCGAGGCCCTTGGCCTCCTTGGCGAAGTAGGCCTCGGACTTTTTACCGGCCGCGAGCAGTACTTCCTGCTGCTGCTTGTTCAGGCGGTTGAAGCTCTTCTTCGACATGAGCACGGGCTCGTACATGAACCACAGCGCGTTTTCGCCCGGCGCGGTGATGCATTTCACCTGTTCGTAAACCCGGAACGAGACGAAGCTGCCCGAGCTGGTGTCGGTCGCGTCGGCGACGCCGGTCTGAAGGGCGTTATAGACCTCGTTCGACGGCACTGAGACGATCGAAGCGCCGGCCTCCTGCCACATCGCGGCGAAGGTCGGGCCGGCGGAACGTATCTTGAGCCCTTTCATGTCGGCCGGGACGCGGATGCAGCCGCCCTTGGACGCCACGGCGCCCGCGAGCCAGGCGTCGGCCAGCACCATCGCGCCGGCCTTGTCGATCTCCGCCTTGATCTCCTTCATGAACGACGAATCGTTCATGCGCGCCGCGCGCTCGTGGTTGCGCACCAGCCCCGGCATGAGCGTGGCGCTGAACGCGCGCACCTTGCCACTCGCGTAGTCGAGCGGCAGGGCGGTGATGTCGAGCTGGCCGCCGACGAGCGCGTTCCATTGTTCTTGCGCCTTGAACAGCGACGCGCCGGGATAGACCTGGATTTCCAGACCGACATTCGCCGCTTTGGCTTCGCGCGCGATAATCTGCACCATCTCGTCGCGTACGTCGCCCTTGCCGCCCGGGAACTGGTGCGAGGCTTTGAGTACGAGGTCCGCGGCAGTCACGGGAACGGAAACGGAAACGAAACCCGCGCCGGCCAGCAGGGCCAACGCGGTGAACTTGGCAAATAGAGACATGAATTCCTCCTACCTAAATATAGGGTGTGCGTTTGACGACGGATCGTTCGAGCGTTGTTATTATCGCCTTGTCGGGCCCGGGAACAGACAACTCCCCACGACCGCGGTATCCCTTACCGCAGGCCCAACACGGTACCCGATCTTTAACGATGCTTGATTATTCGTGGCCAGCCTCTGTCCTGTCAAGACAAATGCACCGTGCCCGGAAACCCCTATACCCTCCACCGCACAAAACTCACCCGGAAGTGGCATTTTCCCGGCAGATCAGGGTGCGTCCGACGGTGGTTTTACCGCAGCCGGACTCGCCTGCCAGACCCAGGGTCTCGCCCGGATAAATGTCGAAGGAGACGCCGTTAACCGCGCGTACCACGCCTTTGGTGCCGCCAAGCGGTTTTTTGACCCATCGCCTATGCCGAAAAACGTAGTGAACACGCTGTCAATACTTTCCGGAAAGCAACGAGCCGGCCTTCGGCACCATAGTCTTCAGGCCCAGTTTTTTAAGCATCTGATAAGTCGTGCAAACGGAGGCTGAGACCACCGGCAATCCGTAGCGGTCCTCTACTGCCTGAATTGCCGCAAGCGATGGCATCTGTACGCAGGCGGATAAAATGATCGCGTCGACATCCTTGGTATTGAGTTTCTTGACGATCTCGGCCGGAGCCATGGGGTCGAGCGCACCGACTTTCAGGTTATTGGCGATTTCCAGCGAGATGCTATCCTGCACTTCGATACCTTCGTTTTCGATGTAATCGATTACCAGATGGGTCAGCGGTTTCATGTACGGGGCGATAAGGGCAATCTTCTTCGCTCGGAGGACGTGCAAGCCGTCGATCAAGGCGCCCGCGCTGGTGACCACGGGGGTTGGTGCGCCGTTGTCGGCCGTCACTTTGTGCAGGCGGGATTCGGAAACCCGATGATAACCATGCCCCATGCTCATGATCGCCACCAGGCAGGCGTAGCCCATCACGTCCACGCGCGCGTCCGAGAGTTCGACGGCGCAGCGGTTGGAATCGCCATCCATGGCCGCCAACTCTTCCTTGGTGACTTCCCGCATGCGCATCCGGCTCGAATGGAAAGTGAAGCGCTCCGGCTCGACGCCTTCGCGCGCCCGCAACATGGCGGGGATCTCCGTTTCCATAGTAGTGTTGGAACTCGGCACGATTTGGCCGATACGGTAACTTGTCTTGCTCATTGCTTGCCCCTCAAACTCTGACCGCGGCCAGGCCCTTGAAGCCGGACGGCGGCGCAATGAGGCTGTTGAGCCGCGCCGCGCGCTCGTGTCTGCGCGTCAGCCCCGGCATGAGCGAGGCGCTGAACGCACGCGCCTCGCCGCTGCTGTACGGCGGAGTGGACAGTGATACTTGTTCCGGGGCTCACAATCGTTGTTTCATACGCCGGTGGGTCGCGGCACGAATTTTCGTTACGATGGTGCAAGCGCCGGACTCCTCGGAGTATTCGCCGCCGAGCTGGCGCCTGTCAAGAAACAGATGACTGATAACTTCTACGCCCTGCTGGCCACCCGCTTCCGGACGCAGTCCGCCACCGTGGCGCTCGAAACCCCGGGCGGGGAGCACTTCACCTATGCCGATCTCGACCGGGAAACCGCGCGCTACGCGCGGCTGCTTGGCGCGCTCGGCCTCAAGCGCGGCGAGCGCGTGGTCGTACAAATCGAGAAGTCGCCGGCGGCGCTGTTCTTTTACCTCGGCTGCCTGCGCGCCGGGCTGATCTACGTCCCGCTCAACACCGCTTACCGCGACCTCGAACTGGAGCACTTTCTCGACGACGCCGAGCCGGCGCTGGTGGTGTGCGCGCCGGAACGCCTCGCCGCCCTGCGAGTGCTGACCGCCGCGCGCGATATTACCGCTGTGCACAGTCTCGATGCCGCGGGTCGCGGCAGCCTCTACGAGGCGGCGCGCGGCTGCGATCCGCGCGCGCAGGTGGAAGCGGTTGGCGCCGAAGACATCGCAGTGATTCTCTACACCTCCGGCACCACCGGCCGTCCCAAGGGCGCAATGATCACGCATGGCAATCTGGCGTCGAATGCGACGACGCTGCACCAGGCCTGGGGGTTCCGCGACGGTGACGTGCTATTGCACGCCCTGCCGATTTTTCACATTCACGGCTTGTTCGTTGCCTGTCACACGGCGCTGCTCAATGCCAGCACCATGCTGTTCCCGCCGAAATTCGACGCGGGCAGCGTGATCGCGCAACTGCCGCGCGCCAGCGTGTTCATGGGCGTGCCCACCTATTACACGCGCCTGCTCGCGGAACCCGCGTTCGGCCGGGAGGCGTGCCGGAACATGCGGCTGTTCACCTGCGGCTCGGCACCGCTGCTGCCGCAGACCTTCCACGAATTCGAGCAGCGCACCGGCCACACCATTCTCGAACGCTACGGCATGACCGAGACCGGCATGAACACCTCCAATCCGCTCGACGGCGCACGCCGGCCCGGCACGGTCGGACCGCCGCTGCCGGGCGTGCAGGTGCGCATCGCGGACAGCCGGGATAACGACCTGCCGGCCGGCGAAACCGGCCAGCTGCTGGTGAAGGGCGCGAACGTCTTCAAGGGCTACTGGCGCCTGCCGGAAAAATCCACCGAGGAATTCACCGCCGACGGCTTTTTCCGCAGCGGCGACCTGGCGCGCATGGGTACCGACGGTTATGTCGCGATCGTCGGCCGCGCCAAGGATCTGATCATCTCCGGCGGCTTCAACATCTACCCGAAGGAGATCGAGGGCTATCTCGACAATCTCGACGGCGTGCTCGAATCCGCTGTGATCGGCGCGCCACACCCGGACTTCGGCGAGACAGTGATTGCGGTGATCGTGCGCAAACCCGAAGGCGCGACACTGACCGAAGCGGGCGTGATCGCCACGCTCAAGTCGCAGATTGCCGGCTTCAAGGTACCGAAGCGGGCGCTCTTCACCGACATCCTGCCGCGCAACGCCATGGGCAAGGTGCAGAAGAACCAGCTGCGCGAGCAGTACGCCAAACTGTTTGCCAAATCCTAGGCGGGGTTCCGGAAGTAGTCGTCGAACACGTGCACCGTGTAGGCGTGCGTGAGCGCACGCCGCAGCACCGGGTCGCGCAGCTCGAGCGTGATCGTCGCTCCACCTTTCGGCGGCGCGCCCAGCGTCGGCGCCGTGCCGCCAAAAAACAGGCGTCCGTCCGATCGCACGCCGTCGTGGCGCGCGACGAACTCGGCAAGCGTCGCGATCGGCAGGAGATTGGCCACGCCACCCTCCTGCAAGACTGTCTCGCCACAGCTCGCGCGCAGTTGCAGCGCGTCCCAGTGCTCCCGCACCTCGGCCAGCGGCCACGCCGTCGCGCCGACCACCTTGGGGCAGGAGTTCTTGCCTTGCAGCGAAGACGCCGCCTCGATGCGCCGGTCGGTGTGGTCGCTGCCCACGGTCACGTAATCCACGCCCTGGCACGTGAACAGGACCGCCTCCACTTCAGGCGTCGAGTCTGTTCCGATCACGCCGATGTCGGTGGCATTGGTCACGAGTGTTGGCATCAATGGATAGAGCATCGGCACATGCGGTGGGGGCTTGACGCCCATCTCCGCCATGCGTGCGATATGGCGCTGCACCTTCTCGGCGTCCCGCCCGGTCGCACCCAGGGCCAGCGCGCGCCTGACCTCCAGCGTGATGCGTTGACCTTCCGGCAGCTCGAAGGTGAGTACCGGGAACACGTCAGGTCACCAGCGCCGCCGCCAATACCCGCGCAACATGCAACGCGTCGCGGTTCGCGCCGTCGCGAATCTGGCTGCGGCAGCTGGCGCCATCCGCCACTACCCAGGTCTGCGCCGGGGCAGCGCGTACCGCCGGCAGCAGGTCCAACTCGCCCATGCGCATGGAAATATCGCGGTGCTCGGCCTCGTAGCCGAAGGCCCCGGCCATTCCGCAACAGCCCGATTCGATCGTCTGCACTTCCAGCCCGGGCACGAGCTGGAGCGTCTGTTGTACCGCCGACATCACTCCGAACGCCTTCTGGTGGCAATGCCCGTGCAGCAGTACCCGCTGCCCGGCAAGTCCCCGCAATGTCAGCTTTAAACGACCGGCTGTGTGCTCGCGGGCCAGGAATTCCTCGAACAGCAAGGCCTGGCTGGCGATCGCGCGCGTCGCCTCGCCGGCAATCAGGGCCGGTATTTCGTCGCGCAGCGACAGCAGGCAGGACGGTTCGAGGCCGACAATCGGCACGCCGCGCGCCGCGAACGGCGCGAGCACATCGATCAGCCGTTGCGCCTCTTCCCGGGCTTGTCCCGCGAAGCCCGCAGTCAGGAACGTACGCCCGCAGCACAACGGGCGCCCGCCATCCCGCGGCTGCGCCAGGTGCACGCGGTAGCCCGCGGCCTGCAACACGGCAAGCGCCGCACGCGCGTTCTCCGGTTCGAACCAGGTGTTGAATGTGTCGATCCACAACACCACTTCTCCCGCAGCGCCGTCGGCGCGCGGCACGTCGTGCGCCTGCGCCCCAAAGAAATCCCGCCGCCATAGCGGCAGCCCGCGCTTTGCGCTCAAGCCCAATAGCCGTTCGCTCAGCCAGGCGACACCCGGAATGCGATCGCGCAAGTTGAACAACCACGCCAGCCGCGCCGCCACCGGCGCATAGCGCGGCAGCCAGGCGATCAGGCGCTCGCGCAGGCGCGGCGCATGCCGCTTGCGGTATTGGTGCATGAACTCGATCTTCATGCGCGCCATGTCGACACCGGTCGGACACTCGCGCTTGCAGCCTTTGCAGCTGATGCACAGCGCCATGGTCTCGTGCATCTCCGCGGACACCAGCGCGTCGCGCCCGAGCTGCCCGCTGATCGCCAGCCGCAGGGTGTTGGCGCGTCCGCGCGTGACATGCTGCTCGTCGCGCGTCACGCGGTAGGACGGGCACATGACGCCCGGCTCGGCCTTGCGGCAGGCGCCATTGTTGTTGCACATCTCGACGGCGCCGGCAAAGCCACCCCACGCCGACCAGTCGAGCACGGTCTCGAAAGATTGCGACTGGTATTCGGGCTTGTAACGGAACAGCCGCCGGTCGTCCATGCGCTCCGGACGCACGATCTTGCCGGGATTGAACAGCCCGGTCGGGTCGAAGACGTCCTTCACTTCCTCGAAGGCGCGCACAATCTGCGCGCCGAACATGCTTTCGTGAAACTCCGAGCGCGCGATCCCGTCGCCATGTTCGCCCGAGTGCGAGCCCTTGTACTCGCGCACCATGGCGAACGCCTCCTCGGCGATGGCACGCATCTTTTTCGCGCCCTGCTCGTCCTTCATGTTCAGTATCGGACGCACGTGCAGGCAGCCGACCGAGGCATGTGCGTACCAGGTGCCGGTGGTGCCGTGCTTGTGAAAGACCTGGGTGAGCCGGTCGGTGTACTCGGCCAGATCCTCAAGCGGCACCGCGCAATCCTCGATAAACGATACCGGTTTCCCGTCGCCTTTCATCGACATCATGATGTTGAGCCCGGCCTTGCGTACTTCCCACACCGCGCTCTGGAATTTTGGATCGATCGCCTCCACCACCGCATCCGGAAATCCGAGCTCGCCCATGAGCTCATCGAGCCGGCGCAACTGTTGTAACTGCGCGTCGTGATCCTCGCCGGCGAACTCGACCAGCAGCAGCGCGTCCGGCTGGCCGCGCACGCAGCGCTCGATGGTGGAACGATACATAGCGATGTCGCGCGACAGATCGATCATGGTGCGGTCGACGAGCTCGACCGCGCTTGGGTCGAGTTTGACGATGTGCTGCGTGGCGTCCATCGCCTGGTAGAAGCCCGGGAAATGGCAGATGCCGAGCACCCTGTGCGGCGGTATCGGCTGCAGGTTAAGTTCCAAACGCGTGAAGAGCGCGAGCGTACCCTCGGAACCGACCAGCAATTGCGCCATGTTGTGGCCAGCGCCCTTGAGCGTGTCGATGTTATAGCCGCCGACGCGCCGCAACAGCTTCGGGAAACGCCGCGCGATCTCGCCGGCCTCGCGCTCACCGAGCGCGCGCAGGCGCCGCACGATCTGCGCGTAACGCGGATCGGCATCGAGCCCGGATAAATCGGCGGCGACCTCGGCAAACCGGTGTTCGCTGCCATCGGCCAGAAGGGCATCGATCGTACGCACGTTGTGCACCATGTTGCCGTAACGGATGGAGTGCGAACCGCAGGAATTGTTGCCGGCCATGCCGCCGAGCGTGGCGCGGTCCCCGGTGGACACCTCCACCGGGTAGAACAGTCCGTGCGGCTTGAGGAATTTGTTGAGCGGTTCGAGCACCAGCCCCGGGTCGACCGTGACTGTGCGCGCCGGCGCATCGAACGCGAGCACACGATTGAGGTGCTTGCTGACGTCCACCACCAGCGACGCGCCGGTGGTCTGGCCGATCTGCGACGTGCCGCCGCCACGCGGCAGGACCGTCACGCCCTCTTCGGCAGCGAGTTGCAAGGCCGCAACAATGTCGGCGCTGTGGCGCGGCACGACCACGCCGATCGGTTCGATCTGATAGATCGACGCGTCCGTGCTGTAACGCCCGCGCGCATAGGCGTCGAATAGGACTTCGCCTTCAAGCGCGCGCCGCAGGCGCGCGGCCAGGCGGTGGTGGCCATGCGCGGCCGCCGGCCTCACGCCGACCGGCCCCTGCGGGCGGGCAGACCGGCCGCCTGCAATCCCAAAAATACCGGATGGTGAAACACGGCTGCGACCTCTTTAAGATCAGGAGAAAAGGAGTCCGCTACGCCCGGGGATTATTAAAGATCGGAGCTCCCTTGTATACAAAATACTTGCGTTATGTATTCAGTTCGCGATACTTCTACACGCTGAAATGGACAGGTCCGCAGTGCGGCACTGGCATCCGGATGCAGCCCAGTTTGGGTCTCTGGCACGACGAATTAGAGAGGGAAATATGGCATTCCGAAGCGGGCGCCACTTTTTGCAGATTCCCGGTCCAACCAATGTCCCGGACCGAATCCTGCGGGCCATCCACCAGTCCACCATCGATCATCGCGGTCCCGGCTTCGCCCAGCTCGGGACCGAAGTCCTCGCCGGCCTGAAGCAGGTCTTCAAGACCAAAAGCGACGTCGTCATATACCCGGCTTCCGGAACCGGTGCCTGGGAAGCGGCGCTGGTGAACACACTCTCCCCCGGCGAGCGCGTGTTGATGTTCGAGACCGGCCAGTTCGCCGCTCTCTGGCAACGCATGGCCGGCGAACTCGGGCTCAACACCGAGTTCGTGCCCGGCGACTGGCGGCATGGCGCCGACCCGGACCTGGTCGAGTCAAAACTGCGCGCCGACCGCCAGCACGAGATCAAGGCGGTGTGCGTCGTACACAATGAAACCTCCACCGGCGTCACCAGCCGTATCGGCGAGATTCGCGCCGCCATGGACCGCGCCCGGCACCCGGCGCTGCTCATGGTCGATACCATCTCCTCGCTGGCCTCGATCGACTACCGGCACGATGAATGGGGTGTCGACGTGACCGTCGGCGGCTCGCAAAAGGGGCTCATGCTGCCACCGGGCCTGAGCTTCAACGCCGTCAGCGCCAAGGCGCGCGCGGCGGCCAAGCAGGCAAGGCTGCCGCGCGCGTACTGGCGCTGGGAGGACATGATCCGCGCCAACCAGTCCGGCTACTTTCCCTACACGCCGGCCACCAACCTGCTTTACGGGTTGCGCGAGGCGCTGAACATGCTGCTGAAGGAAGAAGGTCTCGACCAGGTATTCGCGCGCCACGCGCGCCTGGCCGAGGCCACGCGCCGCGCGGTGCGCGCCTGGGGACTTGAGATTCTCTGTCTCAATGAAGCGGAGTACAGCAACACGCTCACGGCGGTGCTCGTACCCAAAGGCCACGATGCCGACAATCTGCGCGCCACCATACTCGAACGCTTCGATATGTCGCTCGGCACCGGCCTGGGCAAGGTCCAGGGCCGGGTGTTCCGTATCGGTCACCTCGGCGACTTCAATGAACTGATGCTGGCCGGAACGCTGTGCGGTGTCGAAATGGGTCTCGCCGCCGCCGGCGTGCCGCACCGCGCCGGCGGCGTGCTCGCGGCGCTCGAATACCTCGCCGGCGCGCAGCCCGCGTCCCGGGCCGCTGCCCGGGCCTGAGCCGAGAAAAAAATTCATCCCGATTCAAATTTACGAACCCCAGACATTTCGAACCACCCACCGGAGGAGCGACCATGAAACGACTGTACCCGTTAGCGCTACTGGCCCTCGCGGCCCTCATCCCGCTGCCGTCCGCGGCCGATACCATTGAAATCAAGCTCGGTCATGTCGGCAGCCCGGGATCCCTGTTTGAACTCTCCTCGGAAGAGTTCGCCAAACGCGCCAATGCCAAGCTCGGCAACAAGGCCAAGGTCGTGGTGTTCGGATCGAGCCAGCTCGGCGGCGACAAGGAGATGGTGCAAAAAATGAAGCTCGGCACGATCGAAATGGCGCTCCCGTCCACGGTCATGTCCTCCGAGAGCGATCTGTACGGTGTATTCGAGATGCCGTACCTGGTCAAAGATCGCGCCCACATGGGCCGGATCGAGAAAGACTTTTTCTGGTCAACGCTGGCGCCCGCCGCCGAGTCCAAGGGACTGAAGGTCCTGGCGGTGTGGGAAAACGGCTACCGCCACATCACCAACAACAAGCACCCGATCAAGGCGCCGGCCAACCTGCAAGGCATCAAGCTGCGCGTACCGGAGGGCAAGTGGCGGTTGAAGATGTTCCAGGCCTACGGCGCCAATCCGAGCCCGATGAAACTGTCCGAGGTGTTCACCGCGCTGCAAACCGGCGTGATGGACGGCCAGGAGAATCCGTTGACCCAGATTCACAGCTCCAAATTCCAGGAGGTCCAGAAATACCTGTCGCTCACCGGCCATGTCTACACGCCGGCCTATCTGACGGCCAGCAAAAAGAAATGGGACACGCTGCCGGCGGACGTGCGCAAGATTCTCGAGGACACCGCCAGGGGAACACAGTCCTTCGTGTATGCCACGGCCCAGAAACTCGATGACGACCTACTGGGGAAAATGAAGGCCGCCGGCGTGAAGGTCAACGAGGTGGACAAGGATGCCTTCGTCAAGGCCAGCAAACCCGTATACGAAGAGTATGGCGCCGAGGTCAAGGGCGCCAAGGAACTGATCGACAAGGCGCTGGCGCTCGGCAAATAATGCGTCGTTGCAACCGCCCCGCTCGAACAGCGGGGCGGGATTCTCATCCGGATGGGGGGACAATCCAGCTTATGTTGATGCGCCTGCGCACGTGGTTCGAGCGCCTGCTGGAGGTCATCGTGATGGTCTTGATGATCGCCCTGGCCGCGGAGGTCACGATTGGTGTGATCTACCGCACAATGGGTATCTCGCTCGCCTGGTATGACGAGATCGCCTCAATCCTGCTGGCCTGGCTGACCTACTACGGCGCGGCGCTGGCCGCGCTGAAACGCGCCCACATCGGCGTGCCGGGCCTGGTGCAGGCGCTGCCGCGGCGCTTGCGCCTGCCGCTGGTGCTGGTGGCCGAAGGCCTGGTGTTCGGCTTCTTCCTGTTGCTGGCGTGGGTGGGCCTTGAGGTGATGGACATGCTCGCCACCGATTTCCTCATCAGCCTGCCGGATGTGTCCAGCAAGTACACCCAGTCGGTGATTCCGATCGGCGCCGTGCTGTTTATTATCGCCCAGGCGCTCAATCTGCCGGAGACGCTGCGCGCCGCCAAGGCCGGGCATATTAAACATCAGGCCGAAGCCGTGGAGGTCAGCCAGTGACCATCCTGTTGCTGTTCGGCTGCGTCCTCGCCCTGGTGCTGATCAACGTACCCATCGCGGTCGCGCTCGGCGTCGTCGCCGTGGTGGCGATCGTCGTGAGCCATGGCGTCGATTCGCTGCCGAACGTGGCGCTGACCATGTTCAACGGCGCCACCAATTTTCCACTGCTCGCCATCCCGCTGTTCATCCTGGCCGGCGCCATCATGAACGCCTCCGGCATTTCGCGCCGCCTGATCGCCTTCGCCTCGGCGGTCCTGGGTTTCATCCGCGGCGGCCTGGCCATGGTCAGCATCGGTTCCTCGATGTTCTTCGCCGAGATCTCCGGCTCGGCCGTGGCCGACGTGGCGGCCCTGGGTTCGATTCTGATCCCGGCCATGAAGAAAAAGGGCTACCCGAAAGCCTTCGCCGCCGCGGTCATGTCGTCGGCGGCGACGCTCGCGGTCATCATCCCGCCGTCGATCCCGATGATTCTGTATGCGGTGATGGCGGATGTTTCGGTGGTGCAGATGTTCGTGGCCGGCATCGTTCCCGGCATCCTCGGCGGCCTCGGGCTGATGGGCATGGCCTACTGGTTCGCGCGGCGCCATCACTATCCGATCGAGGAAGTCTTCCGGCTGGCGCGCGTGTGGGCCACGTTCAAGGATGCGTCCTGGGCGTTCATGCTGCCGCTCATCATTCTCGGCAGCATCTTCACCGGCATCGTCACCGCCACCGAAGGCGCCGCGCTGGCGGTGGTCGCGGCGCTGTTCATCGGCCTCGTGGTGTACCGCGAACTTGACTGGAAACACCTGAAAGAAGCCATGATCGAGGGTGGCGTGCAGACCGCCGTGGTGATGCTGCTGGTCGCGACTTCCTCGCTCCTGGGCGTCTATCTCACCGAGGTTCAATTACCGCAACAACTGGCCGCTTCGGTGAGCGACTACACCAGCAATAAATACGTGGTGTTGCTGTTGCTCAATATCTTGTTTCTGATGCTCGGCATGTTTCTGCATTCAGCCGCCGCCATCATCCTGGTGGTGCCGGTGGTGCTGCCCCTGGCGCTGTCGGTCGGCATCGACCCGGTGCACTTCGGCCTGATCGTCACCATCAACCTCGGCATCGGCCAGCAGACCCCGCCGGTGGCGAGCGTGTTGATGGTCGCCTGCACCATCGCCAAGGCCGACATCTGGGAAGTCACCAAGACCAACATCTACTTCATCGGCGTACTGCTCGCGGTGCTGCTGATGGTGACCTACGTCCCGATCACAGGAATGGGTCTCGTTGAGTACTTCTACCGCTGACGAAGTGCCCATGAGCAACGACCTGATCCTGACCCGGCGTGAAGGCGATGGCGATATTGTCACGGTCGTATTGAACCGCCCGCAAAAGCTCAACGCCCTCACCCGGCCGATGTGGCGGCAGTTGGGAGAAACCGTGCGCGCACTGTCGGCCGATGACAGCGTTCGCTGTATCGTAATTCGCGGCGCCGGTGAAAAGGCCTTCTCGCCCGGCAACGACATTTCCGAATTCGAGAACGAACGCTCGACCTCGGCCCAGGCCAGGGACTATGCGACCACGCACCTGCCGGCGCTCGCCGCGTTGCATGACTGCCGGCATCCGTTGGTCGCGATGATCCACGGTATCTGCGTCGGCGGCGGGCTTGAGATCGCGGCGCTCTGCGACCTGCGCATCGGTGGCACGTCGAGCCGCTACGGCATCCCCATCAACCGTCTCGGACTGGCCGCCGGCCACGAGGAGATTAAAGGGTTGCTGGCACTCGTCGGACCGGCAGTCACACGCGAGTTGCTGCTCGAGGGCCAGGTGGTCGTTGCTGACGACGCGCTGCGCAAGGGGATCGTCAACCGCATTGTCGCTGACGACCAGGTTGAAACCGAGGCTTACGCGACCGCGCGGCGCATCGCCGACGGCGCGCCGCTGGCGGCGCGCTGGCACAAGAAATTCCTGCGCCGTCTGGAGAACCCGGCACCGCTCACCGGACCGGAAACCGACGAGACCTATGCCAGCTATGATACTTCCGACTTTCGCGCTGGCTATCGGGCGTTCCTTGCCAAGCAGAAACCGAAGTTCACCGGGAACTGAGGCATGACCCAGCCGCAACACGGTCCACTCGCCGGACTCAAGATCATTGATCTCTCGCACATCATGGCCGGCCCGGCCTGCGGGATGCTGCTGGCCGACCTCGGCGCCGATGTCATCAAGGTCGAGAAGTATCCGGACGGTGACGATTCCCGGCGCATGGTGCCGCCGACGGTCGATGGCGAATCGGCGGCCTACATGATCCTCAATCGCAACAAGCGCGGCACCGCCATCAACCTGAAGAGCGAGGCCGGCTGCGCGATACTGCGGCGCATGCTGGCCACGGCCGACGTGGTGCTCGAGAACTTTCGTCCCGGCACCATGGAGAAACTCGGTCTCGGCTACGACACGCTGCGCGCGGCCAATCCGGGGCTTATTTACTGTCAGATCACCGGCTTCGGGTCCACCGGTCCGTATGCCGATCGCGCCGGTTTCGATCTCATCGGCCAGGGCATGAGCGGACTCATGAGCCTCACCGGCGAAGGGCCGGACCGCCCGCCGGTGAAGGTCGGCGTGCCGATCACCGACATGACCGCAGGCATCCTGGGCGCGGTCGCAATCCTGGCGGCACACGTGCATCGTCTCAAGACAGGTCAGGGACAGAAGGTCGAGGCGTCGCTGCTCGAGGCCGGCATTATGCATACCGCCTGGCAAAGCGCGATCTTCTTCGCCACCGGCGCATCGCCCGGACCGCTCGGCACGGCGCACCCCCTGGCCGCCCCTTACCAGGCGATCCAGACCGCGGACGGCTGGATCAACGTCGGCGCCGCCAACCAGGCGAACTGGCTGCGCCTGATCGAGGTCATCGGCGTCGCCGAACTGAACAGCGACCCGCGCTTTGCCGACAATGCCGGCCGCATGAAGCACCTGCCGGCACTCATCGAAATCCTGACGACCCACCTGCGCCAGCACAGTACCGCCGAGTGGCTTGCGCGGTTCGAGGCGACCGGCGTGCCGGCCGGACCCGTGTTCAGCATCGGCGAGATGCTGAATGACCCGCACGTCCGCGCCCGCAATATGGTCGTCGAGGTCGAGCACGCCAGGCTCGGCAAGATGCGCGCACTCGGCACGCCGATCAAGTTCTCCGCCACACCGACCGCCGTGACGCGCGCCGCGCCGGTGCTGGGCCAGCACACGCGCGAGTTGCTGCGCGAATACGGCTACAGCGATGCCGAGATTGACCAGTTCGCGGCCGGCGGCGATATCGTCATCGGCCCAGGTGCCTGACCCGCGCCGACGACCCTATTGAGTTTGAATCTTTTTCAATTCCTGTAAACTGAATTAGTCTGCAGCCTTAGAGTTACTTCTCAGTCGGTCGTACAGGCTACACTCGGCACACGAAAAAGGAACGCACGGGCATGCCGGTAATGCCGTAAACGGTGCACAGCGTCACTTGTCGAGCCAACCCTCCCCCGGCTTGAGATCATGACTGTAGAGGTGCCGGCGGATCGGAAATCTTCGTGGCACCGTTGAGAAAATATATATCCTCAGCTGGATTAGTAAGTTACAGCAGTTTGCTAATACAGTTTCTCTCATAAGAATAAATCTGGTGCAATTCTTGCTCTATTGCCAGTACGTATAAATGTGAGTTCCATACCGACGACAACTAGGAAACCTGCCATGACCGTCAATCTTGCTTCGCTGTTTAAATTCGGCATCTTCCAGAAGATGCTGGTCGCCATGTTGCTGGTGGCTCTCGTGCCCCTGAGCATTATCTGGTACATCGACTATCGCAGCACGATTACCCAGACCGCCGCCGCCGTCGACCAGCAGCTGGCCAGCGTCTCCGACAAGCTTACCGCCCAGGTGAACGACTGGGTGAGCATGCATTTGAGGGCGCTGAACCAGAATGCCGCCTTGGCGGACATGAAGTCGATGGACGCCAAGCGCCAGAACCCCATCCTGCGCACCATGACCGGCGAGTACCCGTGGAGCTATCTGGCGTTCAGCACTGGCCCCGACGGCATGAACATCGGCCGCAGCGACGACAAGCCGCTGGTCGACTACAGCGATCGCATTTATTACAAGCAGGTCATGGACGGCAAACCCATGGGCCAGCAGGTCGTCATCAGCAAGACCAACAACAAACCGGCCCTGATTCTGTCCGCACCCATCAGCTCGACCGACGCCGCGAGCGGCGTAAAAAAGGTGAACGGAGTACTGGCGATGGGCATGTCGATCACCGACATCTCCGAACGCATTACCAATCTGCGCATCGGCACCAGCGGTTACGCCTTCCTGCTGGATGAAAGCGGCAAGGTCGTGGCGCACCAGAAGCAGCAATACGCCGATACCAGCGCCGACTTCAGCAAGCACCCGGCGTTCGCCGGTCGCCCGGCCGAGGGTAAGCAACAGTTCGTCTACGACGAGGCGGGCAAGAAGATTATCGCCATTGTCCAGATCACGCAGCCCGGCTGGGCGCTGATCACCCAACAGGATTATGACGAGGCGTATGCACCCATCGAGGAATCGAAATCGCGTGCGCTGCTGCTCCTCGGTGCGACCCTGGTGGTGGTCACCATGTTTGCCTACCTGATGTCGCGGGGTCTGACCGGCCCGATCCGCAACCTGACGCGTATCGCCGAAGACTTGAGCCGCGGTGGCGTGGTCATGAAGATTAACGAGGTCAACCGCAACGACGAGATCGGTGCGCTGGCCGCCGCGATCGACCGCATGGGTGTCAGCATCCGCCTCGCCATGGATCGGTTGAAGGCCAAAACCTGATTGAAACAGACAGCGGCCGGCGCTTCTGCATGAACCGCAGCGCGCCGGCCTTTGGTGCCGAAGCTACTGTGCTATCGATTATTTAATGGAAGCATGCCAGCGCAAAATCAGCCATTTTATCGATGCAGTTTCAGGAGGACGATTCCGGAATGAGCGCAGACCACTCACCACTGAACTATGGCCAGCTGGTCGACACCCTCCGTAATTTTTGTCAGGAGAAGAAATCCGGCACCATGCTGGTCGCCACGCACGACAACAACCTGGCGCGCATCCTGCTGGATGACGGCAAGATTGTTTCCGTCGTCTTCGGTCAGAAGCGGGACAGCGACGCCATCGCCATGGTCCGGGAAATCACGAGCTGCAGGGTGAAGTTCTCCGACAGCGTGGTGGGATCGCACAAAAGCGCAAACCTGCCGGCCACCGGCACCATCCTGCGCATGCTTGGCGGCGGTGCCAATGCCCCGGGCGGAGTCGGAACGACCGCGATCGAAGCATCGCTCGAAATCATCGAACAGGAGCTCGTCGATGTTCTCGGCCCGATGGCGAGCCTGATCTGGGACGAGCTCCTGGCAAAGGCCGGCAAACCGCTGACCCCCGACGCCATCACCCGACTGCTGCAGACGGCGGCGAACGAGATCAGCGACCCGGGCAAGCGCCAGCACTTCAAGGAACAGGTGGCGGTGAAACTCCGCAGTTAGCCACTTCCGGTTCCCGGCCAGCAACATCTACAGTAACGCCGACGTCAAGAGTATTGCCGGGGGTCACGGCCATGCAGCCGCTCCTACGTGTACTCCTTTCTGTAGCCCCAGAGCATCAACCCGACGCCAAACAGGATCATCGGCACACTCAACACCTGCCCCATGGTCAGCCAGCCGAACGCGAGATAGCCGAGCTGCGGATCCGGTTCGCGCACAAACTCCACCAGTATGCGGAACAGGCCATAACAGGTGAGGAACAGACCGGAGACACTCGCGGTCGGGCGCGGCTTGCGCGCAAACAGCCACAGGATGACGAACAGCGCCACGCCCTCGAGCGCCGCTTGATAGAGTTGTGACGGGTGGCGTGGCAACGGGCCGGCCTCGCGGAACACCATGCCCCACGGACCATCGGTGGTGCGGCCCCAGAGTTCGTGGTTGATGAAATTGCCGAGACGGCCCAAGCCCAGGCCGATCGGCACCCACGGCGCAATGAAATCCGCCACCGTGAAGAAGGTTTTGCCGGTCTTGCGCGCGAAGAACAGCATCGCGAGGAGCACGCCGAGCAAGCCACCGTGGAACGACATGCCGCCCTGCCAAACCTTGAACGCATCGAGCGGGTGCGTGAAGTAGTGCGGCAGGTTGTAGAACAGCATGTAGCCGAGCCGCCCGCCGAGTATCACGCCGAGCGCGCCGTAGAACACAAAATCGCTGACCTGTTCCGCCGTCCACCCTGAATTCGTCTGCTTCGCGCGACGCGACGCGAAGAACCAGAGCGCCAGGAAACCGATGACATACATCAGCCCGTACCAGTGAATCTTGACGGGACCGAGGGAAATCGCAACGGGGTCGATATCGGGGGCAAGCATCGGTGAACTCCTCTTAATGGCGATAACAGCAAAACCTGCCGCAAAGACGCGAAGGACGCAAAGAATAATTCTGCACTGCAATTACAACCTTATCGTCCCTTTGCGGTCTTTGCGTCTTTGCGGCGGATTTTCATAAAAACGACTAGTTCGGCAGCACCCGCAGGAAGAACGCCTTGAGATAAGCAGTCTCGGGAATCGCCGGATGCACCGGATGGTCCGGGCCCTGGTGGCCTTCCTCGACGATCTGCATAAAGCGGTCGAGGTGGCGGCTGTTCTTGAGCAGCAGCTCGCGCAGGGTGTCGCGCTCCAGATGATAGGAGCACGAGCAGGATACAAGAATGCCATCCTTCGCTAATACCTGCATGGCCATCTGGTTGAGGCGCTGGTATGCCAGGGTGCCTTCCTTGATGTCCTTGCGGCGCTTGATGAGCGCCGGAGGGTCGAGGATCACGACGTCAAACTTCTCGCGCGCGGCGCGCAGTTCCTTGAGCAGTTCGAAGGCGTCGGCCTGGCGGGTCTGCACCGTTGCCTCGACATTGTTGAGACGCGCGTTGCGGACCACGCCTTCGAGCGCGAGCACCGAACTGTCCACACACAGCACCGATTCGGCGCCGGCGGCCGCGGCCTGCACGCCCCAGGCGCCGAGATAACTGAACACGTCCAGCACGCGCTTGCCCTTCACGTAGCGCGCGAGGCGCGCGCGATTCATGCGGTGATCGTAGAACCAGCCGGTCTTCTGGCCGCGCGCGAGCGGCGCCTCGAAGTGCAGGCCATTCTCTTCCAGCGCCAGCCACTCCGGCAGTTCACCGTGCACGGTCTCGATGTAGCTCGGCAGATTTTCCATGGCGCGCATGGAGGAATCGTTGCGCAGCAGAATGGCGCCCGGTTTCACCACCTTGTCGAGCGCCGCCAGCACTTCCGCTTTCAGGCGCTCCATGCCGGCGGTGGTGATCTGCACCACCAGCACGTCGGCGAAGCGATCCACCACCAGGCCCGGCAGGCCGTCGCTGTCGCCGAACACCAGACGGTAATACGGTTTGTCGAACAGGCGTTCGCGCAGACTCAGCGCGATATTGAGACGATGGGTGATCAGCGACTGATCGAGCAGCATCGCCGGATCGCGGCTCACCAGGCGCGCGCTGATGAGCGTGGCCGGATTCACATAGCCGCTGCCGATCGCGCGACCCGAGGCCTCTTCGATGACGCAGGCCTCGCCCGGCTCGAAGGCATCGAGGGGCGTAATCTTGGTGTCCACCTCGTTGCTGAACACCCAGGCGTGGCCGCTGTGCAGGCGACGATCCTCGTGCTTCTTGAGTCGCAGTGGTTTGGGGAACATGTGCGAGACCAGACGAAATAACGTCTGCGCATTATATAGGAATCAGTAAGCACTAACCGCCCTTCAAGGCCGCCGCCGGCCAGATACGCAACTGCGTGTCGCCGTACGGCTGCTCGTAGAACGGCGCCATGCCGGGCGCCGCGCGCGGCTGCCAGGCATTCGTGTAGGTGACGACCAGACCCTCCGGGTGCCCGGCAACCCACAGTTCCAGTTGCTCGGGGGAGACAATCGCGAGCGGCTTAGTCAAGCGCCCGGCGAAATGATACTGCCCGCGGTAGGCGCCGACGTGCGCGACGGCGACGCCCTGTTGCTGAGCCGTGGCCAACACACGTGCCGCGCCGCTCAACTCGTAGTGGACACTGAACTGCCAGCCGCTGACCAGCAGCGCGAGCGCGGTAAGCACCACCACCGTGACCGCCATGTTGGCGATGCGCGCCTCGATGCTGGGCAGCGGCAACCAGCCGACCGCGACACCGACACCGATGATGCCCACGCCCACGAACGGCGACAACTGCCACAGAAACTCCGGCAGGTAAGGAACGCGTGGCAGACCCGGCAGCACGGCAAGCAGGCCGCCCAGCAGAATGAGCGGAAAGATCATGGTCGAGATCAGGCGGCTGTGGTCGTGCGTCGTATGCTCCTCATCCAACAACAGCCAGGCCGCGACCAGGATAAACGCCGGCACCACCGGCAGCAGAAACTGCGGTTGCTTCACCTCGAACAGCGAAAACAACGCGATCCCCGACACCGCCCAGACCATGCAAAACGCCAGGCCGTTGCTGATCGGCTCGCGCCGGATGTGCCAGAAGCGCAACCACGGCAACGGCCACAGCGCCCACGGAAACGTGAGCCACGGCAGCAAGAACAGATACCACCACCACGGGCGCGCGCCGGCAAACAGATCAAGTGAATTTGCCTGCAAAGGCGAGAGCAGCGGGTCCAGCACGCCGACCCAACCGGCGCCGGACGCCGCCGGTACTGCCCAGGCAGCGTAAATGGCAAGTCCTACGAACGCGGCCTTGAAGATATCGACATACCAATACTGCCACGGCATGGTCGGCGTGCCGCGCGCCCAGAGCGGCGCAAGCAACGCCACCGGCAGGACGTACAGGAAGATCAGGCTGCCGGAAGCGAGCGTTCCCATTCCGAGCACCGGCCCGAGCAGCAGCCACACGCGCATATCGCGCGCGCGCCACATCCACAACACCGCGCTGAGCGCGAACAGCGTGAAGAACACCGTGAGCAAATCGGCGCTGAGCAAGGTCGCCGCAGACACCCAGTAGAATCCGCCGAGCAACGCGAGCGGCGCGTAGCGCGCGTGCTGGCCCGCCCCGGGCCAGAGAAAACGCGCCATGCGCGCGGCGAGGAACAGGCTACCGAGCATGAACAGCGCCGGCACCAGCCGCGCCCACCATTCGACTACGCCGAAAATTCGCCAGCCGAGATGCACGATCCAGAAGAACAGCGGCGGCGCGCCGGCGGGCGCGCCGTTCAGGCGCGGCACAAGCAGCTCACCGCGCGTCCACATCTCCCAGGCCATCGCCAGCCAGCGGGTTTCGTCGGTCGGCCAGGCGCTGCGCGTGGCCAGTGCTGCCGCGACAACGATCAGCAGCAAACCGATGGAACCGGCCGCGACCCGGAACGCAGGCCACCAGCGCGACGGTGTTTCGTAACGCCGCTGCGAAGACGACACCGAGGTGTCGGACAACTCGATTTCCTCCACCACGAAGTTCTTGAGGTTGCGCAGCATCGGGTCGGTCTTGCCGGCCGCGGTGTTAGACGCCGGCCGTACGGACCTGTGCTTTTTCTTGTCGTCGTTGTGGCGATTGAACATGGGGAAATCCGGAAAGCCGGCTATCCGTGAAAACACTTCATACCTTCTACTATTATCATTTAGAAAATAGCATTCCACACGATGCGAACGCCAACACAGACACCGTCATCGGCTCAACGCCGGACCGATGGTGCAAACCGCCAGACCGCGGCACCGAGCAGGGCCAGCAGGCAAACAATCACCGGCGCGGCCGGCAGGTCGGCAATGAGCGACAACGTCAGGCCCGCAGCATAAGCCAGCGCCCCCAGTGCATAGGCGAACGGCAGGCGCGGCGCGGCCAGCACCGGGATGATGAGGCTGGCGAACACCAGATACACGCCGACCAGCTGCACCGAGGCGGTGACCGTGAGCGCAAACAGAAAATAGAAGCCGGCGCGTCCGAGGCGCCGGCGCGCGCCGAACCAGAGCGCGAGCACGGCGGCATACAGCAGCGCGACCGGCAACAGGGTTCTGATCTCGGTCCAGAGAATCTGGCCTTCGAGCACGTCCTTGAGGTGCTCGGCGCCGTGCGCATGACCGTGCAACAGGAGCAACGCCGCACTCGCGGCCAGAACGAACAGCGCACCGATCAGCGCCTCCTGCTGGGCGGCGAACCGCCGTTCGGCATACGACAGCAGCGCGGCACCGGCAAGCGCGGCCGTGGCGGCAATCGCCTGCACCGCCCAGCCATGCGCCTCGAAGCCGAGCACCTCGGCGGCGATCACACCCAGCACCGCGACCTGCGCGATGGCGAGATCGATGAACACAATGCCGCGCTTCAGCACTTCCTGGCCGAGTGGCACGTGCGTCGCGAGTACCAGCAACCCGGCAAGCAGCGCCGGCAGCAGCACATTCAGTTCCAGAGCCAGATTCATCGCTCCGCCTCCTTGAGCCGTGCAATAGTGATATCGAACAGCTTGAACAGATCGTCCGCACCCTCGGTGCCCACGGTATACGGCAGCACTAGCGCCGGAATCTGCGCGCGTTCGGAAAGCCACGCGTCGGCGCGTCCGTCTTCGTAGGCTGAACGCAGGATCGCGCGCGCTGGTTGTACCTTGAGTTGCGCGAGCAATTGCGTCAGATGTGCCGCCGTCGGCGGCAACCCCGGCTTGGGTTCGAGCACACCGACCTCTTTCAACCTCAACCACTGCGCGAGGTACACCCAGTTGCGGTGGTGATAAACCACCGGCATTCCCCGCAGCCCTGCCGCCTCGCGCTCCCAGCGCGCCAACGCCGCCCGCCAGCGGCGTGCGAAATCGGCGTGGCGCGCGGCATAGTGCGCGGCATTGGCCGGATCGAGTTGCTTAAGTCGCATGCTGAGTTGCTCGGCGACCGGCAGGATATTGCGCGCATCCAGATGCAGGTGTGGATTGCCCTCCGGGTGCACATCGCCTTCGGCGCGATCGGCACGCTCGCGGGTTTCGAGACGCACAACGGCGCTTGCCGCCTCGAAGTAACCGGGCTGGCCCGGCTGAGCCTTGGAGTTACCGGCGGTACGTAGCAGCGGCGGCAGCCAGCCGGCTTCAAGTCCGGCACCGGTGCAGACTAATAGGTCTGCCTGACGGGTTTTGGCAATCAGGCTGGGACGCGCCTCGATGTGATGCGGGTCCTGAAGCGCGGTGGTGGCGCTCGCGACACTGACCTGTGCGCCGCCCAACTCCTGCACCAGCGCCGCCCACTCCGGTTCGCAGGTAAACACCTTGAGTGCCGCCTGCGCCGGCGTTGTGGATAACGCGGCGAGTAAAACCAGAAAAATAATTCTGTGCATATTTGTTTCCCTAAAATGAATGCGCACCGTGCGCGCCGAGGCTCATGATGTACTGCACAAACACCTGACTGTCGGCGTCCGGCTGCGAACGGTCGCGGCTTAGCTGAAGACGCACACGACTGAACTCACTGTGCGACCAGTCGAACATGAGGCTTGCGCGTCGTGGTGTGTGGCCGAGGGTATCGAACAACGCGGCGTTCACGCCCGCCGCGCTGTCGTGCGTGCGCAACTGGTCGTAGCGCAGGCCCACTCGCCACTGCGGGATGAACTGATAAACCGTCTGCACATACCAGCCGGACTGCGTGGCCCGGTACGTGTCACTCACCGCCGGACCGAGTATCGCGTTCACGTCGGCGGTGAATCGACCGTCTTCATTGCGCCACAGATGCTCGGCCTGAATCTTGAGGTTGGTGTACGTCGCGTTGCCGCGCGGCGACCACTTCCACACGACGTCGGCGATGGCCACGCGGCTGTCACCGCTGAAGGCGTCCGGCGCGGTGTCAATGGCCCCGGACCGACGACCCAGCGCCTGCGCGCGCAGAAACGAGAGTCCGCCGCGCCAGGCGTGGCTGTCGCCGACATCGCCGCCGACATGCGCGAAGGCGCTGGCCGCGCCCTGCCCGTTGTTGGCGGCGCCACCGGCCGGATAGTTCTGCCCGCGGAACCACTCGGCGCCGAATTCGACAAACAGATCGGCCGGCGCCACCCAGCGCAGCTGCACGCCATCGTCGGCGTAGCGGGTGGCGAGGAATGCGCGATAGGCGAGCGGCGCGTCCGCAAAGTCCCAGGCGTGTGGATGCTGGGTATTGAGATAGCCAATACCGGAGAAGAAACGCCCAGCGCGCAGCGTGACACCCGGCGCCAAGCCGCGCGTCTCGACCGCGGCCTCCTCGACCGAGACGCTGTCGTCCGGCGCGATCGACGCCATGAAATAACCGTAGAACAGGTCATCCACATTGGCGCTCATCACCAGTTCGGATTCAGCCAGCGACAGACCGCGCGTGCCTGGCCCGGTCTCGGCGCCGAGCATGAAGCCGGGGAGCGCATAGCGGTCCGGATCGTTGGCGAGGCGGGTATGACTTCCGGAAAGAATCAGAGAAATATCCGGGTTGAAACTCGCGGCGCGCGTCTTGGCGAGCGCAGACTCTTCAGCCTGCGCCACCGACAGCGATGCCGCGCAACAGAACAGACAGAACCAGAAACGCATCATGCACCTCCACGTGTTTCGCTCCGGCGCGCGGAGTGAATGAGTCTTCATTCACTAACGGAAACCAGCGTGCCACGACGGCACGCACCGACTTCACACGGGGAAGGAACGCGGCGGGGCGCGCGAGAAGTAGGCCGACGGTGGATCGCCGGCGATACAGGTATGGCGGAGAGAAATCGGAAGCAGCGGCGCCGGTAGCGGTGCCATGACAGCAGCGGTTACCGGCAAGGCGCCGGTCAGCGGCGTATGGGCAAGACACCATTCACAGGCGTGGCTGGACGCATGTGGCTCGAGGTTCGCGCCATGCTGCACCAGCAACCACTGTGCGAACAGCAGCACACCCGCGAGTGACAGCGCAAGCAGCGGACGTGACAGAAGGCGATGCCGCAGCATGCGGCCGTTATACCCGCTCGCGTTGCGCGCGGCAAGCTCAGCGGCGCGGCGCACCCGACCACCAGCGCACACTCGCGCCGAGCGGGGCGCGCCCGAGGCGCGGCTGCAACCAATAACGCAGCACCACCAGACTGATCGCCACCGCGATGAGCGCGGCGACCAACGCATCGCTTGGGTAGTGTTTGGCAAGCGCCAGTCGGCTCAGGGCGAGTGCGCCGGCCCAGAGCAGGCACAGGCCAGCGGCCCACGGGTTGCGAAACAGGAGCGCGGCGAACAGCGTGCTGATCACAATGTCGGCGCTGTGGCCGGAGGGAAACGAGTGATGCGCCGCGTCCCAGCTGAAACCGGCCCACTCGCTGCCGAAGTCCGGCAACGGCGTGGCATCCGGGCGGGCGCGACCAAACGTCATCTTCAATATGCGCACAATCAACACGCTGCCCAGGAATTGCGCGAGCAGATAACCCTGCGCGAGAAGTTTCAGACCGGGTTCGCGGCGATACCAGCCCCAGGCGAACAGCGCGAGGAACAGGATATAGAAAGGGTACAGGCCGTAGTTGGTAAACGCGCGCAGGAACGCGTAATGCTCTTGCGTCCAGGCCGCGCGGTGCACGAGTGCGACACTGCCGCTGTCGCCGTACACCAGCGCGAGCAGCAGACCGAGCACAGCGAGTGTGGCAAATGCGGCCGTCACGAACTGCAGGCGGCGGGTGAGCGGTGCGAACTTCGGTTTCGCGCGGCGCGGCATGGGCGGAAACTATACCACAGGCACTCTTTCCGAATGATGCACTCAGTGGCAGGCACGGCAGCGAAACCGCAAACGGGCCGTCCCTCGGCAACTGCTCCCGGCGTTGCTCTCGACCGCTTGTTCCCGACGCGGTCTACCGCCTCCATCCCTGGAGGCGTACCTCCTGCATCCATGCAGTCGTGGCCCGCGGCCCTCGAACACGTGCCCCTGACGTCCCGCCTAAAACATCTCCCATCGGCGAAACCGCAAACGGGCCTTCCCTGGCCCGCGGCCCTCGCCTCGATCCCATCGGCGAATGCTATGATGCCGTTCACGAACACCATCACGGCGCCTTTCATGTCTGCCCTGCTCCGCCGCCATCTCGATCTGTTGCTGCTTTTCGCTATCGGCGTGCTGCTGGTGGCCTTCCCCCGGATCGATATTGCCTTCGCCGGTCTGTTCTATGACCCCTTCGACGGCTTTTACTTGCGCGAGAATCCGTTCGTGCGTCTTGTCTTCAATGGCGTGTCGTGGATTACGCGCACCGTGGTCGTGAGTCTCGTGCTGTTCCTGCTCGCCGCCTGGACGATCCGGAGGCGGCACAGGTTTTTTTCGCGTCAACGGCGCGCCGCGCTTTATCTGTTGCTGGTCATGATCATCGGACCGGGCCTGCTGGTGAACACGGTATTCAAGGATCAGTGGGGGCGCGCGCGCCCGTCGCAGATCGAGGAATTCGGCGGCACCAAACAATTCACGCGCGCCGCCATCCCCGCCGACCAGTGCGAAAAAAACTGCTCATTCGTGAGCGGCCATGCCTCGGTGGGCTTCTTCTTTCTGTCATTCTCTTTCGTCTGGCCGCGCCGCCGGGTTCTCTGGTTTGCCGCAGGCGCCGGCCTTGGGCTCGGCATCGGCCTGGTGCGCATGATGCAGGGCGGGCATTTCATCAGTGACGTGATCTTTTGTGGCATCGTCGTCTATCTCAGCGCGCGTGGCCTGTACGCGCTGATGTTCGCGCCGGCTGAACCCCGCTCCTGATTCGCGTCCATAGACGATTTTATCGGGCGCAAACCTCCCACGGTGAAACCCAGCGAAGGGGCTGAACCTCCCCGTTGGAAGCGCAACAGGCATCGCCTGTTATCCCTTGCCCCGGCTTGGCCCACCTTGTTTTCCCGCTATCATTAGGATGGATGCCCACGCGTCGAACACCCAAACCACGGGCCACGGCCCGGCCCGCGAAACTCTCCCCGCCCCGGCTTGGGGCGATCCAGCCGCGCCCGCGACTCTTCAAGCTCCTCGACCGGGAACGAAAACACCCCATCGTGTGGATCGAAGCCCCGGCCGGGGCCGGCAAGACCACGCTTGCCGCAAGTTACCTCATCGCGCGCCGGTTGCGAACACTCTGGTATCAGATCGACACCCGCGACGCCGACCCGGCGGCATTCTTCTATTATCTTCGGCTGGCGGTCCAAAAGATTTCACCGCGCAAGACCGAGATACTCCCGCTGCTCACGCCGGAGCACTACGCCGGACTTGCGGTGTTTACGCGAAATTTCTTCGAGGAAATCGCGCGGCGCCTACCGTCGTCCACCGCGATCGTGTTCGACAACTATCAGGACGTTCCAGAGAACGCGCCGCTGCACGCGCTCCTCGCCGAGGCGGTCACAGCACTCCCACGCGGCATCTCCCTGATCGTGCTGAGCCGCGCCGAGCCACCGCCCGCCTTTGCCCGGCTTCGCGCTCACGGCGAAATCGCGCGGCTCGGCTGGGACGAGGTCCGGCTGACGCGCGCCGAACTCGCCGGCTTCGTGCGCGCACACCGTACCCGGCTCTCGAGCGGTGCGCTCAACCGGCTGTACGAGCGCACCGACGGCTGGGCCGCCGGCGTGCGCGTGGTGCTTGAGAGCGGCAGTGACGCGGAAGCGCGCGCCAGTGAGTCGCTGTTCGACTACTTCGCCGCCGAGATTCTGCGACACGCCGAACCGGCGTTGCGTGAATTTCTGTTCTCAACCGCGCTGCTGCCACAGATCACGGTGTCCGCCGCCGAGGCGTTGACCGACAACCACGGCTCCGCGCGCATCCTCGCCGACCTTACGCGCCGCAATTTCTTCACCGTGCGCCGCACCGGGCCGGAGACGGCGTACGAGTACCACCCGCTGTTTCGAGAATACCTGCTGCACGCCGCGGCGGCGCACCACGGGCACGAGGCCTGGGTCACACTCAAGCGCCGGACCGCAACGCTCCTCATCGCCGACAATCAGTTCGAGCACGCCGCGCGACTCATGCACGAGGCGGGTGATACTCCGGGCCTCGCCGAGATCATCGCCGCCCAGGCCACCACGTTCGCCGCCCAGGGGCGGCTTCAGACCCTCGAATACTGGCTGCGGGCACTGCCGGCCGAAACACTCGAACACTCCGGCTGGCTCAGCTACTGGTTCGGCATCTGTAGGCTGCCGTTCGACTTGATCGAGGCGCGCGCGCACCTGGAGCGCGCCTACGCCGGGTTCCAGCAGACCGATGATTCGCCCGGGTTATACCTCGCTTGGGCGGGGGTCGTGGAGACGTTCTTCTATCAATGGGACGATTACGCGCCGCTCGATCGCTGGCTCGACGAACTTGAGAGACTGCGGCAGACGCATCCGCTGGATCGCTGCGCGCAGGTGCAACCGCGCGTGGTCTATGCGGCGTTGAGCGCGCTTGGCTTTATTGGCACCGGCCGCCCCGAGCTAAGTGTTTGGGTGCAGGCGGGCGAGACGCTGCTCACGACCTTGCACGACCCGAACCTGCGCGTGCTGCTCGCCGCGGCGCTGTGCCTGCACTGCGTGTGGATCGGCGACCTCGAAAAGCTCGACGTAATCGCGACGCAGTTGCGCACGCAGTTGAAGGGCGCGGAACTCGCACCGGTGGCGCATTTTCACGGCTATTTCGCACTCGCCGAGCACGGCTGGATCACCGGCGACGTCGTGCAAGGCGAACGCTGGCTGCGCGCGGGCTTCGCCTACGGTGAGCGCCTTGGCATCCGCATGTTCGAGCCGCTGTTGTGCGGGCAGGCGCTGTATCTCTACGAAGTCAACGGCGACGAAGATGCCGTGGCCCGCACACTCGAACGCATGCGCCGGGCGCTCGACCCGCGCCGCCGTCTCGATCTCGCACATTACCGTTACCACGCGACCTGGCTCGCGCTCGCGCGGGGCGAGGCGCGCCGGGCACGCGACCTCGCCGAGCAATCACTCGCGCTCGCCGAGTTGTTGTTCGCCCGCTTTCCGATCGCGCTCAACCGCATTCGATTGGCCGAGACGTTGGTGGAGCTCGCGGAATTCGCGGACGCCCACCGGCACCTCGACGCGGCCGGGACAATCGCCGCACGCATGGGCAGCGAATTGCTTCGATTCATGACTGGACTGGTGCGCGCCTGGGCGTGGCATCGGGCCGGATGTACGGAGGAGGCCGGCCGAACGCTCGCGGCGACCTTCGCTCTCGGACAACGCCTGGGCTATCGCGCCTACCCGGGCTGGAACGGCAAGATCGTCGCGGCGCTGTGCGCGCAGGCGCTCGCGCGCGGCATCGAACCCGACTACGCCCGCCGCCTGATTCGCGAACGCGGGCTGGTGCCGCCGGACAATGCCGGCGATATCGACACCTGGCCCTGGCCGGTCAAGGTCTACGCCCTCGGATGCTTCGACGTGCGCGTTGACGAACGCCCGCTGCCTGCGCGCGGCAAGCAGCAGCGCAAACCGCTCGATCTGGCGAAACTCCTGGTGAGCGCCGGACCGCGCGGCCTGTCCACGGAACAGGCGATCGAAACGCTGTGGCCGGAGCAGAACCAGGAACGCTCTTATCAATCGTACTCCATGGCGCTGCACCGGCTCCGCAAGCGGCTGGGTACGGACGAGTGTATCCTCGCCCAGGATGGCCGCGTGCTCCTGAACCCGCGCCGTGTCTGGGTCGATGCCTGGGCCTTTGAGCAGACGTTCGCGCCGCGCGCCGACACCAGCGCCACCGCGCGGCTCGAGCGCGCAGTAGCGCTCTACAAAGGAGCGTTTCTGGGCGAAGCCACAGCCGAACCCTGGGGCCTGGCTTATGCCGAGCGGCTTTATAGTAAGTATCTGCGCGCGGTGCTGGAGCTGGGTCAGCACCGGCAGAAGGAAGGCGCCTTCGAGCGCGCCATCGAGCTCTACCAGAACGCTCTCGAACACGACGACTTGCAGGAATCCCTCTACCAGCGCCTGCTCGTCTGTTACGGCGAAACCGGTCGCCGCGCCGACGGGCAGCGCGCCTACGAACGCTGCCGCAAGTGCCTGCAAGAGGCGCTCGGCGTCAGCCCCTCGGCGCAGACCGAAACACTAAGGGCGCGGTTGCTCAAGACGCAGTAATCCGGTTTTTCTTCTTCGATACCCATTGCACCGTTGTTCGCGATAGAACCGGTATTACCCTGGTAAAACACTCCCGGGCGCCTGCCAAAACCGTACTGCCTTGCCCTCATCCACCGATCCTGCTGCTTGAAAACCCCTCTCCCTGTGGGAGAGGGGCAAGGAGTGACGACTGCATGGATGCAGGAGGTGGAACAACGCATGGAGCAGTTGCCGAGGGCTGGGTTTCGGGTCGTGGTCGGTCATTTTCCAGACCCTCTTTAAAGTCTTTCCCGGCGCAAGCAGCCCTCCCCGAATCGGTGAGTCATCTGTTAACCCACCACTCTACGCTTGGCGCATGGAGAGTTACGTGCTGCGCATCTACCGCCGCGACGGCGAGGGCCGCCTCACCGGGCTCGTGGAACGGGTCGAGACCCAGGAACGCCTTGCCTTTCACAGTGCGCGCGAGTTGTGGTCGATCCTGCACAACCACGCGCTGGCGCGCAAAAAGAGCAGGCGCCGGAAATCCGCCTGAGCGCATGCCGTGAATCTGGGTGGCGGCGTTGGCTGTAAGCCGCAAGTAAACCCGCGTTGCCCGGGATGCGTCTTGCGACAGGGACACGCGATGGACGCCATGAATCTTGAATACGACAGTGAAACCGGACCAACAACGAAAACGAACAGGAGACGACTATGCATTGCAGGACTTTGGCGGGACAAAACGCGCACGCTGTAGCAGCACGTAAGCGCCGGGACAAGACCGCACCGCAATGAACGCGATACCTGCGACTCCGGTTGCCATGTTCTTCAAGGGCATCCCCCTCTTTGCGGACTTAAGCGATGCCGACCACGGTCTGTTGCTGAAGGTGGCAATGCGTCGCCGTTATCCGCGCCACACGCTGCTCGTCCAGGAAGGCGATGCGGGCGAGCGCTTCCATCTCCTGCGCCAAGGCCGGGCCAAGGTCTATCTCGGCAATCCCGGGGGTCGCGAGGTGATCCTCGCGATCCTCGGGCCCGGCGACTTCCTCGGGGAAATGGCGCTGCTCGATGCCGAACCCTGTTCGGCCAATGTCATGACCCTCGAGGAAAGCGAGTTCGTCTCGATCGGCAAGGGCGAATTCCAGCAGGTGTTGGCCTCGTCCCCGAGCATGGCGGTGAACCTGCTCAAGGCCTTGTCCCAAAGGCTGCGCGAGGCCAACCAGCAGATCGAATCGCTGGCGCTGAAGGATGTGCAGGCGCGGGTCGAGCAAGCCCTGCGCGGACTCGCCGAACCCGAGGGCGGGGATCTCGTGATCCCGGCACGCCTCACCCACCGCGAGATCGCCGCCATGGTCGGCGCCTCGCGCGAGATGGTGACTCGGATATTTCGCAGTCTCGAAGAGAGCGGGGTGGTGCGGGTTGAGGGACGGCGCATCACGCTGACGCCCCGTGGCCCGGCACAGGCCTGAAAAAAGTTACCGCATTGGTGATGCAGATCACCGAACACCGGGATTTTCTCCGGCTTCGGTGATTCTCGTCACCGAACGGATTTTTGCCTTTCCCTATTCTCTGGGTTCGTTTCAGGGCACACGAAACGCGGAGGATATGACGAAACCGAAAAGGCGCCGGCCCTGAAACACGCATGCCGGGATGAATTTCAAATTTGTCGGTAAAGCAGTTTCCCTAAACTTTGAAAGCGACCAAAAGGTGAATCACGATGAAAACGAACCTGAAACAGAAATTCCTGCGTACCGTCTTGGGCGGCATGGGGGCCCTGCTGTTGTTGTCCGCCCCGAGTGCCTTTGCCTTTCCCACCACCGGAACCTGCGCGATGTTGGTGACCCAGCCCGTGCCGTATGGGGCGAGTCTTCCACATTCAACCGGCTATAACATTCTCGCGACGCTGACTTTCACAAGCGCTACGGCCGGCACAGTTGAATATGTCGGTGCGAGAGCGACTTACGCCACGACCGGAGTCACTGTCGGTACCCCTGAAACCGGAAGCTGGCCATTCACCATCGCGGCAGGCCCCATTGCCGGTTCGAAGACATTCTCGTTTACCGATACAACCTATGGCTCAACCGTAACCGCCAACATGTACGCCGTGAACGGGGACAGAACCATCCTGGTGCAAGGGGCCAATGATCTGTTCAGCGGTGTCTGCCAGTTCTGAGGAGAATCGCCATGAAACCAGTCACCCATTTTGGAATGGCCTTGGCGGTAGCAGCGCTGCTGATCCTGGCCGGCTGCGGCGGAGGCGGGGGTTCCTCGGCGGCAGCGGCCGACACAACGTCTACCACTTCTTCGGTGGCCGTTACAACTGTTCTAACGACGCAGTAGCCAGAACGGAATGAGGACAACGCTTGCAACTTTAATGAGGAGAAACGTCATGCAAGAATTCATCTCAACGTATCGGAGATTCTTCACCGCATTGATCGCGTCGTTGCTCGCGTCGCTCGCCGCCTGCGGTGGCGGTGGTGCGTCGACGCCTCCACCGCCTGCGGCGCCACCCACAGCGTCCTCGGTGATGGCGCTTTATACCAGTGCCGCGAACTGGAACGACTACTTGCGCAACGACGGCGCGAGCCTATTCCAGGCGAGTAATACTGCTTGCACCGGTACCGAAACCGGCGACCACAACGTCTGCCTGCACGGCGGTGAGTTGCGCGCCGTGGTTGTGGCCGGACGCAGCAGTTGCGCGGGACTCTCTGCCGCCGACGCGCTCGGCGCCTTCGACTGGACCTGCGACGCTTCCGTAAACCCGGTACGCGTGGTCTCGGCGGGTTTGAAGCGCAACAAGAATCTTTCGGACCTGATCGACTTTTCCGCGGCGGCCTGGCGCGCCAACAGCGTGACGGTGAGCGACGGCGCGACGGCGCTGTTTGCCACCCCGTCATCCGCGTGGTGGAGCAACCCCGTGACACTCGCGAACGGCGGCGGCACGCTCGCCGCCGCCGGCACGACCTATCTCGCCACGGCCAACCCGGATGCCGTCTACACCTTCGGCGCCGACCGCGTGGCGTTCGTGGTGCAACCCGGGATCGAGATTACCGCGCCCGCGGCCATGCCGCGGGTCGTGTACGGCAGCGCGAAAAACTTTCTCTGGCTCGAAGGCGCAATCCATATTCAGGGCACGAACAGCGGGATCTCGCTCTTCACGGTCAAGTTCTCGCGCCTGCGCAACGTCGCGATTCGCGGCAGCGGCGGAACTTCCGGTACCGCCGCCCTGGACACCGACGCGTTGTCCGCGAGCCGGTTACTGCGTGTCACGATCATCAAGTCGGCTCTTTTCGGCGCCTATTTCACCAACGCCGGCGGTAACCTCATCGAGGAGATTGCGGTCGCGGACAACGCCGATACAGGACTGCGCCTCACCGGAAATCACAACGTGGTTTCTGGAGTGAAGGCCCAGGGCAACGGCGGTTTCGCCGGTATTCTGTACGGCGGCCCGCAAACCCTCCAGCAGGTCTACGCGGGCGGCAACGCGGGCAGCGGCATCGTCTCCTTTTCCGGCCAGAACAGCCGGGTCAATAACACCACGACCGTCAATAATGCCAGCGGCGGCCTGAGGCTCGCCAATGACGGCGCCACGGTCTCCGACGCGAGCCTGGTGATCAATCTCGCGAGCGCCAACGACGGCGCCGGGCTTACGCTCGTCAATACCGCCGGCGCTCCCAGTCCGGCACCGGCGGGCGGCACGTTCGAAAACCTGGCGATCGGCCACGCGGGGGCGATCGGGGTGACGCTGCAAAATTCCTCGAACAATCGTTTCACCGGGCTGCTCAAGGTCGGCAACAATCTGACCGATTGCACCGTTACTGGCACCAACCCCGGGCTCGTGACGACCACCTGCGCCAACCAGGGCGCCTCGGACGCCGTGCTCACGACGGGCATCGGCCTGGCGGCGAGCATTCCGGGAAAGGTAACGGGCGACGACGCCGTGAACACCAGCGACGCCAGCGGGCTCGCCGCCTACGACACGCTCACCGACTGGCTCGGCTTCGCCAACGAGGCGCGCGGCTGGGGGCGCGACGGCAGCGCCTTCCCCACAACGCCGACCACCGTGGGCGCTGCGCCACCGGCGCGAACTGCCGCATCTGGGACATGAGCCTCGCGAGCGCCGATACCGTGGTACGCGGCGTGCTCCCCAAGTACCTGAACGGCAACGCCGCGAGCACCATTATGCACGTCTGGTCGGTCACGGCGCCGACCAACCAGGCCGACTGTACCGCGGCCGTACCCGGCTCGGTGTTCTCGGGTGGCGAGTGCCGCAACACCTTCCTGCGCAATGCCGTGGAGATTTTGGGTGACGGGTTCGGCAACGACAACGGCCTGTGCGAGTCGAACGAGCGCTGCCTGCACACGCCCAACATCGGTGCCTACCAGGGCCACGGCGCGCTGATCTCGGCCGGCGGCTTCACGAACGGCGACACGTTGAGCAGCATCGAGCTGCTCGAATACTCGACCAATGGCCGATGAGCGGCCGTGTCGATATTTGCGAACAATACGGTGTTGAAACCGGTGTAAGAGGAGAAACCAAATGCTGAAGATACCGGCGGTCATCAAAGTCTTGTCCCTGGCCACGCTACTCGCCCTCGCCGCCTGTGGAGGCGGCGGGGGCGGAGGCGGTGGTGGCGCCACGCCGCCGGTCACCGGCTTTACTAAAAACGTGTCCTTGCCCGTCGCGCCTGCGGGCGACTGGAATCTTTTCTCCTCGGGCGCAGGCTCCAAGCGCTACCAGGCCCTGGTCCGGGCGCAGGACATTCGAGGCTCCGGCCCGCTGCGGTCGTTGGCGTTCCGGCGCGGCGCGGACTCGATTGGCAACAGTTGTCCGAACGTCACCATTAAGCTCGTGCACCGGCCCGTTAGCGCCACACTCGACACCACCTTCGCCAACAACGTCACGCCGGGGCGGGGCGCGGTAACAACCGTGTTCGGCCCAGCCACGCTCACGATTCCCGCCGAATTTGCTGGCGAGTATTTCACTATCCCCTTGAACGGCGCGTTCAACTACAACGGCGTGGATAACCTGATCGTGGACATCGAGACCGACGGTTGCAGCGCGAACACCGTGATCGACGCCCGCGATGCGAACCCGGTGTACACCGCGCTGATCTACCACTTTACCGACCGCACGGCGCCCACGGGTTCAACCTGGAACAGCCTCGCCGACATGAAGTTCACCTTCGCCGGTGGCGACAACCGGGTGCAGTCTCCCGGCGCCTTGGGTCTCAGCTCCTTTCCATTCACTGCGGCAGCCGGGGGAGCCAAAGTCCAACTGCTCTACTACAGCTCCGCATTCACCAGCGATGAAATCGACGGCAGCGGTCCGATTACGGGCATTGCCTTCCCGATCGCGGGCGGCGCTGGTTTCCCACCCGGCCCAGTGACCGCGCAAACCCATACGGTCACCGTGAAGCTCGGCCACTCGACCCTCACCGCCCTTACCGACACGTTCGCGAACAATTTCAACAGCGGTGCCCCGGTGACCGTGGCCAATGCCGTGACGTTCGAGATTCCGGCGGGTGTGCCGGCCGGACGATACCTTTGGGCGCCGCTGCCGGACGGAACATTCAACTACAACGGTACGGACAATCTCATCGTCGAGATCGAGGCGAGCGCCGCACCGGCATTCACCTGGACGACCACGCATGAAGATACGCTGAGCCAGCGACGGCTCTCGGCCTCTTCGGGTGCGACGACCGGGATGCTGGACAGAATCGTGAACGACATCCAACTGCGCTTCGCCGGCGGCGGCATGGACGCGATCACTCCAGACGCGATGTCGGGCGGCCTCTCGGATTCTTTCCCGTTTGCCAACATCAACGGGAAGCGCCAATTCCTGTATCGCGCCGCAGAACTCGGCACCCGGGGAACGATCTCGAAAATCGCGTGCCGCACCAACACGGGCGGTCCGAGCACGACTGGCTTCAACTACTCAGTGGTACTGAGCCACAGCACGGCGTCCACTCTGGACACCAGCTTCGCTACTAACTTGGTGAGCCCGGTAACGGTGTTCAGCGGTACATTCAACCTGCCGGCGATGGTCGCCGGCGATTGGATCGAGATCCCCTTGACGACGCCATTCGCCTACAACGGTCGACACAACTTGGTGCTGGAAATCGGCGGTACCGGTGGAGAATCGGGTGGCGGGATTTTTTCGGACAGGTTTGCGTGCGCACGCGATGACGCAAGCACCGCGCTTTACGCCGGACGCCGGTTGTTCGGTGCAACATCGACTGACGCCACGGGCTCCGTAAGCAACTCGATGATCGACACGCGCTTCACGTTGCAATGACGGTGTTCGTCAATCGCGGCGAAACAATGCAGACTGGCCGAGGTCCGGTGCCAAAAGCACGGAAGGCTGCATCGCCCGGCGCTATCCGCACGCCGATCGTGGCAAGGTTGGAATCGTGCAAAACTGTATATGCGCCGCGGCTTCTATAGCATCGACTCGCGGCGGGCGGGTCTGTTGCAACGACCCAGGTACACCATGGAGGGGCATGAGTGAGGTGCATTTACTGCAGTCGTTCTTTACAACAGTGGAGCGGTTCAGGCAATCGGCATAGACCCACCATTTTCATGGACGACGGCAAGGGTGCGTTTCTAATATAGTGGTGCGGAAATCCGCTCCCATCACACCATGACCGCCTCCACAAAATTCACCAACGCGCTGGCGCAAGAAACCAGTCCGTATCTTCTTCAACACGCGCACAACCCGGTGGACTGGCAACCGTGGAATGCCGAAGCGCTGCAACGCGCGCGCCGCGAGGACAAACCGATTCTGCTGTCGATCGGTTACTCGGCCTGCCACTGGTGTCACGTGATGGCGCACGAATCGTTCGAGGACGAAGCCACCGCGCAGGTGATGAACGAGTTGTTCGTCAATATTAAAGTCGACCGCGAGGAGCGTCCCGACCTCGACCGCATTTACCAGACCGCGCATCAAATGCTCGCGCAGCGCGCGGGCGGCTGGCCGCTCACCATGTTTCTCATGCCCGACGATCACACGCCGTTCTTCGGTGGCACCTATTTTCCGAAGGAGCCGCGTTTTGGGCTGCCGGCGTTTACCGATTTGTGCCGGCGCATCGCCACTTACTACCGCGAGAGCCGCGTTGAAATCACGCAACAGAATGCCGCAGTGCGTGAGAACTTCCGGCGCTTGGCGGCCGGCGGTTCGCCTGCGGGCGTGCAGATCACCGATGGCGTGCTGACACGGGCACGCAAAGAGATCGCCGACCAGTTTGAGCCTAAACACGGCGGCTTCGGTCAGGCGCCCAAGTTTCCGCACCCGACCACCATCGAGCGATTGCTGCGCCACTGGGCGGCGCATCCGGACGACAACGAGGCCCTGCACATGGCGCGCTTCAGCCTGCACGCTATGGCCGCGGGCGGCGTCTACGACCAGCTGGGCGGCGGCTTCTGCCGCTACTCGGTGGACGATTACTGGATGATCCCGCACTTCGAAAAAATGTTGTACGACAACGGCCAGTTGATGGCACTGTATGCCGATGCCGCGCTCGCCACCGGCGATGCCGCCTTCAAGCGAGTGGCGCTCGAAACCGCCGAGTGGGTGATGCGCGAAATGCAGTCGCCTGAAGGTGGTTACTATTCGGCGCTCGACGCTGATTCAGAAGGCGAAGAAGGAAAATTCTACGTTTGGACACCGGACGCGGTGCGGGCGCTGCTCAGTGCCGACGAATACAAACTGTTCGCACCGGTGTACGGCCTCGACCGCCCGCCCAACTTCGAGAACCATGCCTGGAATCCGTACATTTTTCAGGCTCCCGAAGACGTGGCGCGCAAGCTTGTTATGGATGCCGCTACCGTCACGCCACTGCTGGCGAGCGCGCGCCGCAAACTCTTCGTCGCGCGCGAACAACGCGTGCGCCCCGGCCGCGACGACAAGGTGCTCGCCTCTTGGAACGGACTCATGATCAAGGGCATGGCGCGCACCGGCCGGCTGCTCGGGCGTGCCGACTTTATCGCCTCGGCCGAGCGCGCCTTCGATTTTCTGCGTGCACAAATGTGGAAGAACGACCGGTTGCTCGCTTCCTATAAGGATGGGCGCGCGCACCTTAACGCCTACCTGGATGACTATGCGTTCCTGATCGACGGCGGACTGGAACTTCTGCAGGCGCGCTGGCGCGACGGCGATCTCGCGTTTCTCATCGAGCTGGCCGAAGCCCTGCTCGACCGCTTCGAGGACAAGACCGGCGGCGGCTTCTTCTTCACCTCTGACGATCATGAGCAACTCATCCATCGGCCGAAGCCAGCGGGCGACGAGGCCATCCCCTCCGGTAACGGCATCGCCGCACAAACGCTGCTGCGCCTCGGCCACCTGCTCGGTACGGCCCATTATCTGGATGCCGCGCACAACGCGCTGGCCGTGCTGTACCGCGATATTCAACATTACCCGTCGGGACACAACGCATTGCTGGCGGCAGTTGAGGAATATCTTTATCCCACTCAAACTATCGTGCTGCGCGGCGATATTCAGGCCATGCAGCCGTGGTTGGCGCGTTGCACGCGGCATTACGCGCCGCGCCGCCTGACGCTCGCGATTCCAAACGATGCGAAGGAACTACCGGGGATCTTGGTGCAGCGCGCCGGTAAAGATGCCGTGACTGCCTATGTGTGCACCGGCTACGCCTGCCAGGCGCCGGTAACGGAATTCATGCAACTGGAAACGGTGCTCGCCGCGACCGAGGCATCCCGCTAGGCTGCGCGTTTAGGGAAAGCACGCTTGCACAAAAATAGCTGTTTTACTGAAAGCTGGACCCGAAGCTGTCCTTGAAACGCTGGGCGAAGGTGGCGTGGTCGAACTCGTGGTTCTGCGTGCCGTGCCGCTCGATCTTGATCGCGCCGAGCAGCGCGGCAACGCGTCCGGCGGTTTCCCAGTCCATGTTGCGCGCTATACCGTACAGCAGCCCGGCGCGGTAGGCATCGCCACAGCCGGTGGGGTCGGCGATCTGGGCGATCTTGGCCGCCGGAATCTTGTGCAGTTTGCCGTTCACGCGGATCTCCGAGCCCTCGCCGCCGCGCGTCACGATCATCGCCTGTACGCGCGCCGCCAGATCTTTCTGAGACTTGCCGGTCTTGTCCATGAGCAACTTGCACTCGTAGTCATTGACAGTCAGGTAAGTGGCCTGTTCGAGAAACGCGAGCAGTTCTTCGCCGCCGAACATCGGCATGCCCTGGCCGGGGTCGAAGATGAACGGTATGCCGGCCTGCGCGAATTGCTGGGCGTGGGTAATCATGCCGTCGCGTCCATCCGGTGAGACGATGCCGAGCTTCACGCCGTTCGCCTGACTGACCGTGTTCAAATGCGCATGGCCCATGGCGCCGGGATGAAACGCGGTGATCTGATTGTCGTCCATGTCGGTGGTGATGAACGCCTGGGCGGTGTAGGTGCCGGGCACCACGGTCACGTGGTCGCGCTGGATGCCGCACCGATCCATCCATTTCGCGTACGACTCGAAATCCTCGCCCACTGTCCCCATCGGCAACACGTCGCCGCCCAGGCAGTGCAGGTTGTAGGCAATGTTACCGGCACAACCGCCGAACTCGCGGCGCATTTTCGGCACCATGAACGACACGTTCAGAATGTGCACCTGATCGGGCAGGATGTGATTCTTGAACCGGTCGTTGAAGACCATAATCGTGTCGTAGGCGAAGGAACCGCAAACCAGAACTGTCATGGACGCTTTCCGTTATTGTGGGGGCAGACCGGCGCGGTGTGTCCGGGGCATTCAGGCACTGCGATCATAACCGGTTTTCCAGGCCGAAACGCGTGCCGGCCTCCTTGTATTTTCCGGTCGGCACAAGGAGCAGAATCTCATAGTGAAATGATCTGGTCAGGCATGTTTCCGGAAAGTGCCGCATAGAGATTCGGGAAACAACCGATGACCGCGCCCTCAACCAGTTTTTTGTCGATCTCGCGCTCGTAACAGCACTGGTCGCAGCCCATCAACAGCATCCCTTTCTTCCTGGCGACCTTGGCCAGCCGCTCACCGATCGGGTCGCCCTTCACGAGCACGTAATTGTTATCCTCGAAGAAAAACATGCCTACAACCTCGACACCGTGTTTATCGGCCTCCAATTGCGGCAGGATCATCTTGCCCAATTTGTACGAGACGGTGTGGCCCTGGGTGGTAAAAATATACGCTACTTTCACGGGATATCCTTTGGTTGAGTTAGGGTGCCTTTCAATAATTCGATGTAGGATGAGACGGAGTTTTCGCCTCGTCTGTTGCGTAGCGCACAGGAAGGCATTTCAACGTGCGATCTGGATCACAATCTTGCCGACGGTCCTGCCCTGTTGGCTGTAGGCATGGGCCGCCGCCAGCTCATTGAGATCAAAGGTACGATCGATCATCGGACGCAGCTTGCTGGCTTCGCACAACCGGGACAGCTCCTCAAGATCGGCACCGCGTGGCTTCACCCCCGCGATGCGCACCCGCCGCCGCGATACAAACGGCAACAGAAATGCGGCCGCGATACGACTGGCGGAGGGCAGGCTGGTCACATAGATACCATCTGCAGCGAGCAGCGCGAGGTGCGGTCGCAGCGGTGAATGTGCAATAAAATCGAGCACCAGATCATACGGCTGCGGACCGCGCAGGTCTGACGTTTGGGTGTAATCGATGGTGCGGCCGGCGCCGAGGCGGCGCACAAGCTCCGCATTACGGCCGCTGCACACCGCCGTGACCTCGGCTCCGTAACTCTTGGCGATTTGCACGGCGAGGTGGCCGACGCCGCCGGAGGCGCCGATGATCAGCACCCGCTTGCCGGACGCGATCCGGCCGAGATCGCGCAGACACTGCAACGCGGTGAGACCGGCGAGCGGCATCGCCGCCGCCTCTTGCGGCGTCAGGTTCGCGGGCATGCGCGCCGCGGCCTGTTCACCGACCGCTGCGTATTCGGCACTGGTTCCGCCGGGACGGCGGTCGAGCATCGCGAAGATGCGATCGCCTGGCTTGAAGCGCGTAACGTGCCCGCCGGTCCCGGTCACCTCGCCGGCAAGATCGAAACCGGGGATCGATGGAAAGCGCACCGGCATGATGCGGCGGTACTGGCCGTTGTGCAGCTTCCAGTCCACCGGGTTCACCGATGTCGACAGCACCCGCACCAGCAACTGCGTCGGCCCCGGGCGCGGCGTCGGCACTTCGGCCGGTTGCAACTGGTCCGGCGTACCGTAATCGCGGTATTGCATCGCCTTCATGAACAGCGTCCTCTCTGGATGGCAGTCAGTAGGGTGGGGCCCTGCCCCACCCTACACTTTAAGAAGAAGCGCGCTTCCAGGTGAGGTCCAGTTCGCGCGCCGCCTTGACGTCGTCGAGACGCTTGACCGGCAGGGTGTGCGGCGCGCCCTTCACCATGTCCGGCATGGTGCGCGCCTCGTGGGCGATCTCTTCCATGGCCTTGATGAAGCCGTCCAGTTCTTCCCTGGTTTCAGTCTCGGTCGGTTCGATCAGGAAGCATTCCGGAACGAGCAGCGGGAAGTAGGTGGTCGGGGCGTGGTAGCCCTTGTCGAGCAGGCGCTTGGCGAAGTCCATGGCGCTGATGCCGGTTTCATCCTTCAGCTTCTTGAGCGTGACGATGAATTCGTGCGTGGCGCGGCGTTTCGGGAACGCAAGATCGAAACCGCGTTTCTTCAGTTCCGCCAGCATGTAATTGGCGTTGAGCGTGGAGAATTCGGCAACGCGTTGCATGCCTTCACGCCCAAGCAGGCGTGCATAAATATAGGCGCGCAACAGCACCCCGGCATTGCCGAGATGTGCGGACAGGCGGCCGATGGTCTGCGGCTTGTCCTTCTCGGTGAGCAGGTAATAACTGCCGTCCTTGTTGCGCTCGACAATCGGCACCGGCAGGAACGGCAGCAGTCGTTCGTTCACGCCCACCGGGCCGGCGCCCGGACCGCCGCCGCCGTGCGGCGTGGAGAAGGTCTTGTGCAGGTTCATGTGGATGACATCGAAACCCATATCGCCCGGTTTCACCTTGCCGAGAATTGCATTCAGGTTCGCGCCGTCGTAATACAGCAATCCGCCGGCATCGTGCACCGCCTTCTGCACCTGCTGGATGTCCTTCTCGAACACACCGAGCGTGGACGGGTTGGTAAGCATGAGGCCGGCGGTGTGCGGGCCGACCGCGGCCTTGAGCAACTCGAGATCGATATCGCCGTTGGCGTCGGTCGGAATCTCGTGCACCGTGTAACCGCACATCACCGCGGTCGCCGGGTTGGTGCCGTGCGCCGCATCCGGCACCAGAATCTCGGTGCGCGCCGCGTCGCCGCGCGCGTCGTGGTAGGCGCGGATCATGGCGACGCCGGCGAACTCGCCCTGCGCGCCGGCCATGGGCGTGAGCGACACGGCCTTCATGCCGGTGACTTCCTTGAGCATCTCCTGCAGTTCGTACATGCAGGCGAGAAAGCCCTGGCCTGTGGATGCGGGCGCGGCCGGATGCCGGCCGAGGAATTGCGGCAGCATGGCGAGCGAGTTGCAGGCGCGCGGGTTGTACTTCATGGTGCACGAGCCGAGCGGATAGAACTGGGTGTCAATCGAGAAGTTCTTCTGCGACAGACGCGTGTAGTGACGCACCGCCTGCATCTCCGACACCTCCGGCAGCAACGGGCGTTTGCTGCGCCGCAGGTTGGCCGGGATGTCCTGCACCTCGGTCTTGACGAGCGGCGCTTGCGAATAGTTGCGGCGGCCGGGTTGAGAGTGTTCAAAAATCAGCATGTTGCCTTACCTGTTCGAGTCGTTGAACCTGGTTTGCTGCCGGAGCGATTCCGCCACTACGCGGCGGAATCACTCCGCAATTATTTCTTTGCGTCCTTTGCGTCTTTGCGGCAGAAACGCATACAAGTCTCACTTCAACGCCGCCAACGCCTTGTCGTAATTCGGCTCCTGCCGGATCTCCGGCACCAGCTCGGTGTACACAACCTTGTCGTTCTCATCGATGACCACGATGGCGCGCGCCGTGATGCCCTGATACAGGCCGTCGAGCAGCAGAACGCCGTAGTCTTTGGCAAAATTACGGTCGCGCATCATCGATAGCGTCTTCACGTTGTGCGTGTTTTCGACGCTGCAGAAGTGCTGTTGCGCGAACGGCAGGTCCGCCGACACCATGATGATCACGGCATTCGGGTGCTTGGCCGCGTACTCATTGAACTTGCGGGTCGACAGGGCGCAGGTCGGAGTGTCGATGCTCGGGAAAATATTGAGCAGCTTCTTTTTGCCCCGGAAATCGGCGAGCGACACGTCGTGCAGGTTCGCATCGGTGAGCCGGAAATCCGGCGCCCGGCTGCCGACCGCGGGCAGCTCGCCGATAGTGTGAACCGGGTTTCCGCGATGCGTGATATTGGTCATGGCAAACCTCGTTGCAGAGTTGGCTATTTCAGCGCGGCAAGGGCCCGGTCGTAGTCCGGCTCGACGGTGATCTCGGGCCCGAGCTGCATGTACAGCACCTTGTCGTTCTCGTCGAGCACCAGAGTCGCGCGTGCGGTGAGGCCCGCGAGCGGGCTGTCGGTCAGCAGCACGCCGTAGTCCTTGGCGAAGTGTCGGTCGCGCATCATGGACAGCGTCACGACGTTTTTGACGCCTTCTGCCCCGCAGAAACGGGCCTGTGCGAACGGCAGATCACACGATACCACCAGCACCACGACATCGGCGCGGTTCTTGGCGATATCGTTGAAGCGCTTGGTACTGGCGGCGCACACGCCGGTATCGAGCGAGTGCACAATGCTGAGCAGTTTCTTCTTGCCCTTGAAATTTGCCAGCGATACTTCCGACAGATCGCCTGCGGTGAGCTTGAAATCGGGCGCTTTACTTCCGACTTTGGGTAGCTCGCCACTGGTGTGAGCGGGGGTTCCTTTGAACAGGACATCGGCCATGGCATTGTCTCCTTGTGCGTCAGGCGCTGGGGGTAACCTTCACGGCGCACGGCGGATCGAGCCGGCGTTTGCTGAGAATGCGTTCGAGCTGCAACACATACTTCTCGAAATCGGCGCGGGTGCGGGTTTCGGTGGCGCACACCAGCATGCATTCGCCGAGTTCCGGGTAGTCGTGCGCGAGATTGTAACCGGCCAGAATGCCCTGTGCCTCCAGGGCGCGCAGCAGATCGGCAACCGGCTGGTTGACGCGCACCGCCGCCTCGTGGAACAACGGGCGGTCGAACAGGCGTTCCACGCCATCGACGGCCGTGATGCGTTTCACCAGGTCGTTGGTGTTGGCGTGACACTGCGCGGCCACGCGCTCCAGTCCCTCCGGTCCAAGCAGCGACATATATATGGTCGCGGCCGTGACCAACAGGCCCTGGTTGGTACAGATGTTGGAAGTCGCCTTGGAGCGGCGGATGTGTTGCTCACGTGCCTGCAGGGTGAGCGTGAAGCCGGGTTTGCCATCCTTGTCCACGGTGCGGCCGATGATGCGGCCCGGCATCTGGCGCACGAACTCCTGCTTGCAGGCCATGAAACCGAAGTACGGCCCGCCCGAGGACAGCGGCACGC
>CAYJBG010000004.1:0-48349 GCA_964368085.1 uncultured Acidiferrobacterales bacterium
ATGCTGGCCATTTACCGGGTCGCCGTACAAGGCTGGAGCATGCAAGATGCCGCCCAGGAAATGACCGAGGGCGGCTACGGTTTTCATGAGGTGTGGGTGAACCTGATCCCGTGGCTGAACTCGCTGGATATTGAGTCGATCCGGCAAGAGGCGGGGATTCCAAAACCGCAACCACTTGAGCGCTAAGAGCGCCTAATAAAATGAACTCGGCGTTCGACCCCCACCCTAACCCTCTCCCTTTGTATAGCCCGTACACGTTGAGGGAATGGGAGGGGGTGCGGCGTGAAGGGTTGGGTGTTTGCTCATTTTGTTAGGCGCTCCAAGGAAACTCTGAACGAGTCCCGACACCTGTCATTGCGAGCGTAGCGAAGCAATCTTTCATACGTACGATCAGGTAGCTAAAGATTGCTTCGTCGCCTTCGGCTCCTCGCAATGACATTTAATCAGAGCTTCCCTAAGCGCAGCCTTCGACTCAACCTCGGGGATGATGCTGCGCGTGCAACTGCTTCAGCCGTTCGCGCGCCACCTGTGTGTAAATCTGGGTGGTCGAGAGGTCGACGTGGCCGAGCAGCATCTGCACCACGCGCAGGTCGGCGCCGTGATTCAGAAGGTGCGTGGCGAATGCATGCCGTAAGGTGTGCGGTGACAAATGTGTTTCGATACCGGCGAGGCGTGTGTAGCGCTTGAGGTTGTGCCAGAACGCCTGGCGGGTCATGGCCGTGCCGCGCGCGGTGACGAAGAGCGCATCCGAGGTCTGGCCGCGCAACAGCTCGCCGCGCGATTCGGCGATATAGCGTTGCAGCCATTCGATCGCTTCCTCGCCGAGCGGCACGAGGCGCTCCTTATCACCCTTGCCGACCGCCTTTACCACGCCGACCTGAAGGTTGGCCTGTTGCACGGCAAGCCCGACCAATTCCGAAACGCGCAGGCCGGTGGCGTACAAGGTTTCGAGCATGGCGCGGTCGCGCAGGCCGAGCGCGGTCTTCGCATTCGGCGCCTGCAGCAGCCTCTCCACCTGTTCTTCGGTAAGCGACTTGGGCAGCGGCCGGCCGAGCTTGGGCGATTCGATCAGCGCCGTGGGGTCTTCGGTAATCAACTGTTCGCGCAACAGATACTGATAGAAGCGCCGCAGGCTGGAAAGCAGCCGCGCGGTGGTGCGCGGCCGCGAACCCCGGCCGACACAGGTCGCGAGGTAATTCTGCAATTGCGCGCGCGTCGCCGTGCCTGGCACGGCGTGCTGCGTGCGCAACCAGCTTTCAAAACCTTCGAGATCGCTGCGGTAGGCGCTTAAGGTATTGCGGCTCAGGCCCGCCTCCAGCCAGAGCGCGTCGAGGAAGCGCTCGAGCTGCGCGTCAGCCTGCGGCTTCATGCTTGAGCAGCCAGCGTTTGATGTCCATGGCCCGGCCGCGGGTCGCGCCCATGAAGCCGCCGAGACCGTTGGCCGCCACCACCCGGTGGCAGGGCACGACGATCGGAATGGGATTGGCGCGGCAGGCGCCGCCCACGGCGCGCGGCGCGCTTTTGAGGCGCTTTGCCAGCTCACCGTAGTTGCGTGCCGTGCCGGACGGAATCTGTCTCAACGCGCGCCATACCCGCTGCTGGAAGTCGCTGCCGGCGGCGGCGAGCGGCAGATCGAAGTGTGTGCGCGAATCGGCGAAGTACGCCTTGAGCTGGGTATACGCCTTGCGCGCCACCGGGGTGCGGGCCTTCTTGAGCGGTATGCGCGCGGAAACGAAATCGATATTGGTGAGCGCCGCCGCGGCGTTGATGCCGAGGCGGCCGAGCGGTGTCGCGATTACCGCGTCGTAGTCTTTTTTTCGATCAGCCATAGTTGCTGGATGTTGCGTTCGAGCACGGCACGTTGTTTGGCGTCCCCGGTGTGTTTGAGCAATGCGCGGTAGACGAGACGCGCATCCTGGGTGAGCCCGGCCTTGCCCAACTGTTCGGCGGCATGGTAGCGCGCCGTCTGTCCCCACATGTCGCCGCCGGTGGGATGCCGGTAAGCGGCGGAACGCAGATACAATTCCGCCGCCTGCTGATGCTCGCCGAGCGCGCCCCTGGAATCGGCGATCCAGTAGAGAATCTCACGCTGCAGGCGCACATTCTCCACCAAGCGTTCATTATTCACCAGGCGGAACACCGACTCCAGCAGCGCGATCGCCTGCGCGTGGCGCTCGGCGGCCTGCAGGTCGAACAACACCTGTATGTAGCGTTCGGCAAAGGCGACGGTGATTGCAGGCTTGTCGGCGAGTATGCCGTTCAGGTGCTGCTCCGCGTCCGGGTAGTTCCCGGCGTAGATCAGCACGCGCGCGCGACGCAGCGCCCAGCCGTCCGGATCCTCGCCGGCGGGCGGACGCGTGAGGCCCTGCATGACGCGCGCGGCAAAGGCGATGTCGTAATCGGCGAGCGCCTGATCGGCGAGCCGGTAGCGCGCGACCTCCGGCACCGCCTGAAGGTCTGGATAACGGCGGCTCCCGGTGTACAGGGCGCGCAAGACCTCGGCGCGTCCGTCTTCGATGAGCGAATTGACGAAACGCTGCGCGACTTTTGCTCTCGTTTCGTCGAGACTCGCGTGCGTCAGGAGAAACGCATAAAACGCGCGCGCCGGCATGGCGTCGTCGCGCTTGTACGCCTCGGCCTTTTTCAACCAGGCGGCGTCGTCGCCGACCAGCAGGCGCGCATCGTTGCCCAGCGCCTCGGCATACTGCTCGTAGGTCCGCCACAGGTCATCGGCGTTTGCGACCAGCAGCGCATCGGGCGCGGCATGTTCGCGTGCGCCGGTCAGCGCGCGTTCCAGAGCGTACATCCTGCGCAGAACGTCGTTAGCGCGCGCCGCGGCTTCGGCCGCCAGCAGCCAGACCTGGTAATTGAGCGCCGGCTTGTTGCGTGTCTCCTCCGCGAGCTTGGACGCGCGCGTGCGCACGGTGGCGGAGGCAAGCTGTCCGCCACGCAACCCGGCCAGCAGCGCCAACAGTTGGCCATCGTGGGTCTTGATGTCGCCGACGAGTGCGTACGCTTCCTTGGGCCTGCCGGCACGAACCAGGATGGTGGCTTCGAGCTGGCGCCACGCCGGACCGTTGACCTGAAAATCCTCGCGATATTGTTGCAGCGCGGTATGCGCGTCGCCGACGTTGTTCTCGATCAGATAACTGCGGATGACGAGCTGGCGCCACTCGGCGCGCTCGTCGCGGCTGCCCTGCTCCCGCCACAGCAGGTCACGCAGCACCTGGCGCGCACCTTCTGCGTCGCCGGCGCTGAGACGCGCTCGCGCCGCCTCGGTCTTGGCCCAATGCACGAACTCAGGCGACAGACCGGCGGGCAGGCTCGTGGCGCGCCCGGCGAGCCGTGCCCAGTCGCGCTGCGCGCGGTACAGGGCGTAGCGTTCCTTCTCCCATTGCATCCAGGCCTCGGTCTGGATGGCGGCGGTTTGCTGCAGGTCAATGAGGCGCAAGGCAAGCTGCGTGGCGCCGCCCCGGGTCAGCGCGCGGACGCGTTCGAGTGCATCGTCGTCAGCGGCGCGGGAAACAAGCGGGGCGTGAAACAGAAACAACAATATGGAGAACAACAAAAAGCGGACGCCGCCCGCGAGGACGGCATCCGCTTTGTTCAGGCACACCCGGCCGGGCATCGTCACAGCCACCGGGAGAGGCTTACACCTTTTCGGTGATGCGCGCGGCCTTGCCGGTGAGGTTGCGCAGGTAGTAGAGCTTGGCGCGGCGCACGTCGCCCTTGCGCTTCACTTCGATCTTGGCGACCGTCGGGCTGTACAGCGGGAACACCCGTTCCACGCCTTCGCCGTAGGAAATCTTGCGCACCGTGAAAGAAGAGTTGGAGCCGGCGTTGCGCCGCCCGATCACCACGCCTTCGAACGCCTGCAGGCGCTCGCGCTCGCCTTCCACCACCTTCACGTGCACAACGACGGTGTCACCCGGGTTGAAAACCGGGATCTTCTTGTCCATCTGTGCCGCTTCCAGTTCCTGAATCATCTTGCTCATGGCATCACTCCAGTAGAAATCACAAATTCGTTTTGTCTTGCCGGTACTCATCGAGCAGCGCCTGCTGCTCGGCGTCCAGATCCAGCTTCGCGAGCAGATCCGGGCGCCGTTCCCAGGTCCTGCCCAGCGCCTGCTTCAGGCGCCAGCGCCGGATCTCGGCATGGTTGCCGGACAACAACACTTCCGGCACCCGCCGGCCTTCATACTCTTCCGGCCGCGTGTAGTGCGGGCAATCCAGCAGGCCGGCCGCGAACGAATCCTGGCTGGCCGAATCCTCGTGCCCGAGGGCGCCGGGGATCTGGCGCGCAATCGCGTCGATAACCACCATCGCCGCAAGCTCGCCGCCCGACAAGACGTAGTCGCCGATCGACCACTCCTCGTCCACTTCGCTTTCGATCAGGCGCTCATCCACGCCTTCGTAGCGCCCGGCGAGCAGGATCAACCCTTCCCGCCCCGCCAGCTCCAGCACACCGGCATGGTCGAGCCGCCGGCCCTGCGGCGAAAGATAAATCACCTGCGCCTGCGGGTTGTTGGCCCTTGCCGCCGTCAGGGCCAGCTTGAGCGGCCCCGGTATCATCACCATCCCCGGCCCGCCGCCGTAAGGCCGTTCGTCCACGCGCCGGTACGGGTCGGTCGTGTAGTCGCGCGGGTTCCACACGCGCAACGCCAGCAATCCGTTCTCGATCGCCCGCCCGGTAATACCCATCCCGGTCAGGGCGTCGAACATCGGCGGGAAGAGACTGACTACATCGATCTTCATCGCCGACCCCAGCTTGCTGAAAACCTGTTTTTCAGCAAGCGAAGCATTAATTAAAATTCCGCGTCCCAGTCCACGCGCATGACACGCGCCTTGAGATCCACACTCTTCACCGCGTCCTGGGTGTAGGGAATCAGCCGTTCGCGCTCGCCTTTGACGACCACGACGTCATTCGCGCCGGTCTCGAACAGGTGGCTCACGGTCCCGAGTTCCTTTCCCTCCAGGTTCACGACCTGCATGCCCTCGAGGTCGGACCAGTAATACGTTCCGGGTGCGGCCGGCGGCAAGTCTTGCTTGCGCACCGCGATCTCGGTCCCGATCAACGCATGCGCCGCATCGCAATCTTCAATACCTTCCAGCCGGGCGATAATGCCTTTGGCCTGCGCCCGCCCTTCGATCAATCGTACCGCCTGCCAGCCGTCCGGGCGCTTCAGATACCAGCGGTCGAACCCCAGAATGTCGGTGCGCTCGCGCGTTTCCGCGTACACCTTCACCCAGCCGCGCAACCCGTAGACCCCGGATAAGCGGCCGAGAATAATATAGTCGTCCGTCGCGTTCTGCCCCGCGGCCGGAATGGCCGACCTCAAGGCCCGGCCCTCAGGCAGCCGCTTTTTCCTTCACCAGCACCAGGATGCGATCCGAGGCCTTGGCGCCCTTGCTCAGCCAGTAGCCGTAGCGCTCCATGTCCAGGCGCAGCGTCTCTTCCTTGTCGTTGGCGAGGGGGTTGTAAAAGCCAATGCGCTCGATGCATTTGCCGGTGTTGGCGCGGCGGCGATCGGTGACGATGACGTCGTAGAAAGGGCGTTTCTTGGCGCCGCCACGGGCGAGACGAATGGTAACCATTGAAGTTCCTCTTGGGTGTAATCCGGCGCCAAGGAATCAAGCGGCCGGCGGAAAGCGCGGTATTCTAGCCTTAATCCGGCGGGAAAGGAATGGTCTGTCCTGGCTTTCGCGGCGTCTTGTTGGTCGGGCCTTAGCCCGACATGTCGGCCTGAAGGCCGGCCTACAATGCCCGCGGCCAAGCGGCTGTAGCAGGTTGTTGTTCAACATCCTGCTACATGCCGTGACTTGAATATGGATCGGCGGGGATGGCGATACGACTATTGTGTAGCCGTCGAAACCAGGGCGGGGCTCACTGATCGCAGGCTTCTCGCCACCACCCCACTTTCCCTGACTCGGCGAGGGAAATTCGCTTCGGGGAAAATCCTCCTCCAATTTTCCTGATGAACTGCACTACTTCCCATTGATGCGTTCGTCGTTTCATTCTTCGCTCACCATCGACCCTTCGGCGCACATTACCGCGCTCACCACCGCATACGGCCAGTCGCGAAAAACCGGCGCGCGCCGCGCTAACGTTGTGCCGCGGCCCTGTGCGATGTGCTCGATTGATCTCGCTCAACTGCCCAAGTCCACCGCTTCGCCTATCGCGTTGAGACCATCGCCCCGGTTATCGGTGTCGCCGAGGCCGAGTTGACCCGAGTTGTTGAATCCCCAGCACTTGACCGCGCCGTCACGTAGTTGGCCGCAGGTGTGGGTTCCGTTCATGGATACAGATACATCGAGTGCCGGGGCGTTGCCGAAGAAATCCTGTCCCAAGTCCACCGGTAGCAGGTTGTCGCCCATCTCGGTTTCGCCCGTCGCGTTGAGACCATCGCCGCGATTGATCATGTCGCCGAGACCGAGTTGACCGAAATTGTTACCACCCCAGCACTTGAGCAGAGCGGGGCCAGCGACAAGCGGCTCCGCGAGGCGGGCGCATGTTTGTCTTCCTCCGGCCGCGAGCTGCAACACCGTGAGGCTTCCGAAAAAGCCTGCCGATCCCAAGTCCACCGGTAGCAGGTTGTCGCCCATCTCGGCTTCGCCCATCGCGTTGAGACCATCGCCGCGATTGATCATGTCGCCGAGACCGAGTTGACCAGCACTATTCAATCCCCAGCACTTGACTCGGCCGTTGTCGAGGCGGGCGCAGGTATGAGCGCTACCGGCTACAATCTCCACCGCCGTCCGGCTGGAACCTAAATCCACCGGCGGCAGAGTGTCGCCCATCTCGTCGGGACCATCGCCCCGATTGATCATGTCGCCGAGACCAAGCTGACCAGATTCGTTGAGTCCCCAGCACTTGACCGCGCCGTTGTCGAGGCGGGCGCAGTTGTGCAGGAGACCCGCGACAAGTTCGACTGCCGTGCGGCCGTTGCCCATATCCACCGGCGGCAGGTTGTCCCCCATCTCGTTGTCGTTGGCGCTATCGCCTCGCAGGGCGCCGGCGATGCCGAGGCCGAGTTGGCCGAAATTGTTCCATCCCCAGCACTTGACCACACCGTTGTCGAGCCGGGCGCAGGTGTGAACATTGCCGGCCACAAGCTGTAACGCCGTGCGGCCGTTGCCTAAGTCCACCGGCGGCAGGTTGTTGCCCATCTCGCTTTGGCCCGTGGCGTTGAGACCATCACCCCGGGCATCGGTGTCGCCGAGGCCGAGTTGGGCGAAGTTGTTCCATCCCCAGCACTTGACCGCACCGTTGTCGAGCCGGGCACAGGTGTGGAAACTGCCCGCGACAAGCTGTAACGCCGTGCGGCCGTTGCCTAAATCCACCGGCGGCAGGTTGTTGCCCATCTCGGTTTCGCCCATCGCGTTGAGACCATCGCCCCGATTGATCATGTCGCCGAGGCCGAGTTGACCTGAATTGTTGCGTCCCCAGCACTTGACCCGACCGTCATCGAGCCGGGCGCAGGTGTGGACCTCGCCCGCGGCGATTTTCTTGCCGGTGTTGAAGCGCCAGACGTAATCGGCGGCCAGCGAGTTACCGGCCGTGTCCTGGATCGCGGTGGTGAGGCGCGCGGTGTAGTCGGTATTAAAAGCGAGCGCCGCCGAGGGCGTAAAATGCACGGCGTTGTCGACCAGCGCGACGGCACCGTTTACCGGACCGCCCGGTCCAGTAAGCGTGAAGCTCCCGTCGTTGACGGTGGTCGCATTCAGCGCCTGCGAGAAGACCGCCACGATCGATTGCGTAAGAGCGGCGCCGTTTGCGGTATTGACCGGATTGGTGGCGGTCACGCTGGGGCCGGGGCCGCCCCCACCCCCGCTACCACCACCGCCACCCCCTCCGCCGCAGCCCCCTACACCCAGCATGGCTACCAGCAAACTCGAATACAAAAATAAACGATGTTTCATGATCAAACCCTCATATCGATATTTAAAATAAAAATCCTCGCGCTTATTTGCCCTGTTCGGCTTCCCAGCCGGTTTCCGGAATTTACCTAGTGGTCGCAAGCGACCGCCTGTTGATGTTTTTCAGCCCGTTCATTACCTCGGCAGACAGGCTTAAGCCCACCGAAGGTTTTTAGTGCCGCTCGATCTTGCGGGTCATGGTGACGGACCCAGGGTTCGTCCCCGCCGTCCCCGTGTCCGTGGTGCTCGCATCCATGCGGTAGGCCGAAACCTGAGTGGGGTTCAAATTCCCCACGTAGGCATACTTCAGTGTGTCGGCCGCCGCGCTCGCACCCTTGGTTAGGGTCGATGGAAACGCGCGCGCGCGATTACGCACGGTGCCGAGGCTCTTTAAAGCCCCGGTTGCGGCGTCGATACGGTAGACCGAGACGGTATTGGGATTTTTATCCTCTACGTACACGAATTTTCCGGAGCGCTCGACGCTGACGGACCGGGGATGCGGGGCAAACACCGGCACACCGACCGGAGTCAAGGCTCCGGTCCCGGGGTCGATGCGGTAGACCGAGATCTCGTTGGCGGCCTCATTCGCGACATAGGCGAATTTGCCCGTGGGGTCGACGCTGACGGTGAGAGGGCCGCCCGCCTCGGTCTCGCTTTTGTCGTGCAACCGACTGGCGGCGGAGTCCACGGCGTACAGGGACAAGGTTCCCTCGTTGACGTAGGCGACATAGGCGACGCGATGGACATCGGCCGGTGTGCTCACCACACCGGCCGATGATCCGCCGCTCTGTCCGTCACAGGCGCTGAGCGCCAGCAACGTTAACCCTCCGATAAATGACTTGCCTGGCAGTCTCTTCAAGTTCATGGCTGAGCCTCATTCAGTGAGTGTGCAGCCTTACTGTGGCCCATCGTGCGCGCGGCTGCTGTGAGCCAGTTCACAGTTTTGCAAAATCCCCGCGTGCGACGGCGCATTCTGTGAACCAGTTCACGCATCCGGCCCGCCGGGCGCCGTGGGCGTCTTGCCGCCTCGACACCTCATGGCGTTAACGGATCCCTGGCGGGCGTCATCGCTTGCGACGGCGACACCCCGTGCACCACGATGCTTTTGCCGTCCACCGCGATCAGCCCTTGCTGTTCCAGATCGAGCAGTACTTGCCCGGCCGTCTCGCGCGAACAGCTCACCAGCCGGCCGAGTTCCTCACGCGTGATGCGCACCAGCATGCCCTCGGGATGGGCGATGGCCTGCGAGTCGGCGGCGAGGTCAAGCAGGGCGCGCGCGATCCTTCCGGCCACGTCCAGGAACGCGAGGTTGCCGAGTTTTTGGCTGGCGGCACGCAGGCATCGCGCGATCTGCCCAACAATCGGCAGCAGCAGGCCGGGCGCCGCCTGAATCAAGTTACGAAATTTTTCGTAGCTGATCACCGCCACTTCACAATCGGTGCGTGCGCGCACCGAGGCGCTGCGTTTGATATTGGCGTCGAACAAACCCAGTTCGCCGAAAAACTCCCCGGGCCCGAGATACGCGAGGATCAGTTCCGCGCCGTCCGGGTCCTGCACCCATACCGTCACCGACCCCGCGAGGATGAAATACAGCACATCGGAATTTTCGCCCTCGCGCATGATCAAACGCTTGGGCGCAAAGCGCTTGCGCGTCGCGTGTTGCAGCAGCGCGGCGATCTCGGGGGTAACGGCAGGGCCGCTCGCGGTCATGGTCTAACGCCCGGGCTATTTCGATAATTTAAAAACGTCGCCATCCACACTGTCTCTCGGTAAAAATGCTCCATAATTCCCGCGCCGTATGAAATGCGGGCCGTTACGGAAAGGTTCCCTTCAATACAGATACACCGCGCCGGCTTGGACGGCAGTGTTGTCGTTCTGATCGCCGTTGATGCCGGTGGCGTTGCTGGCTTCGGTAAAAGCCCCCACTGCCAGGGTGTTGCCGTCGTTATTTAAGGCAAGAGACCAGCCGAAGAAATCGTTCGCTCCCGTGTTCGAGGCCTTCACATAGGCCTGCTGGTTCCAGGTGGAACCGCTGCGGGTGAACACATACACCGCGCCGGCAAAGGCGGAGTTGTTAACCGTTTGATCGCCGTCAATCCCGGTGGCGTTGCTGGCTTCGCCAATAGCCCCCACCGCCAGGGTGTTGCCGTCATTGCTTAAGGCAAGTGAGGCGCCAAAGTTATCATCCGCCCCCGTATTGGAAGCCTTCACATAGGCCTGTTGGCTCCAGGTAGAGCCGCTGCGGGTGAACACATAGGCCGCGCCGGCACTTGAGGCGGCGTTATTAGCCTGATCGCCGTCGATCCCGACGGCGTTGCTGGCTTCTTGAGTAGCCCCCACCGCCAAGGTATTGCCGTCACTGCTTAAGGCGACGGAGGTGCCGAAGTTATCATTCGCGTCCGTGTTGGAAGCCTTCACGTAAGCCTGTTGGCTCCAGGTGGAGCCGCTGCGGACGAAGACATAGACGGCGCCCGCACGGAAGGCGGCATTATTCGTCTGATCGCCGTCAATGCCGGTGGTGGTGCTGGCCTCGAACATCGCCCCCACCGCCAGGGTGTTGCCGTCATCGCTTAAGGCCAGGGAGTTGCCGAATAAGTCATTCGCATTCGTGTTGGAAGCCTTCACATAGGCCTGCTGGCTCCAGGTGGAACCACTGCGGGTGAACACATAGACCGCGCCGGCGCTCACGGCTGTATTAATAGTCTGATCGCCGTCGATCCCCACGGCGTTGCTGGCTTCGCCAATAGCCCCCACCGCTAGAGTGTTACCGTCATTATTTAAGGCAAGAGACCAGCCGAAGGAATCACCATTCCCCGTGTTCGAGGCCTTCACATAGGCCTGCTGGCTCCAGGTGGAGCCGCTGCGGGTGAACACATAGACCGCGCCGGCCGCTACGACGGTATCGTTAGTTTGATCACCGTCGATCCCCGTTGCGTTGCTGGCTTCGGCGCGGGCCCCCACTGCCAGGGTGTTGCCGTCGTCGCTTAAGGCGAGGGCAATGCCGAATTCGTCACCCCCGTCGGTATTCGAGGCCTTCACATAGGCCTGTTGGCTCCAGGTGGAGCCGCTGCGGGTGAACACATACACCGCGCCGGCAGTGCCGAGCGAGTTGTTATTCGTCTGATCGCCGTCAATGCCTACGGCGTCGCTGGCTTCGTTAGGAGCCCCCACCGCCAGAGTGTTGCCGTCACTGCTTAAGGCGATAGACCCGCCGAAACGGTCAGCCGCTCCTGTGTTCGAGGCCTTGAAGTAGCCGATGGCCTGAAGCACCGCCCCGGCCGTGTTGACTTCGTTGGAGTCGGCGCTACAGCCGACGCTATTGCAGGCTTGTACCAGGTAACGGGCATTGGCCCAGTCGTGGCGAAGCACGGACACATCGCGGGTGGCGTTAATGGCCGTTATATTCCCTCCGACTTGGGTAAAGCCCGAGACCCCGTCGGGATTTTCGAAAAGCCGGTAGTAGCTGGCGCCGCTTACCGCGTTCCAACTGAACTGCAGTTGTTTCACGCCGAAGCCGATCAAGAGCGCCGGCGCCGAGGAAGGGGCGCTCGTGGGGGCGCTCCCCCCGCCTCCGCCTCCCCCACCCCCGCAGGCGGTAAGAAAAAGCATCGACAGCAGTACCAGGAACCCTGTTTTGATGTTTACGGTATTTATGTTCATAAAAATTCCTCTCGTTTTCGTTTGTCTTTGCCGGCATTTGCGGCCTGCGGTCCCTGCTCGCGAGCTACAGCCGGTTCTGCGCCATCGCCACGCGGTTGTATATCAAGGGTGGTATGGAGCGAGGCCCCGCTGACGGCGAGACCTCGCTCCTGATCGTCACTCGTACCGATGAAGCTATTCAACAACCTCCCCTATCTGTAAGCAGTGCCCCGATTACTGCACGACCCGCGGCTGAACGGGAGCGACTGGTGAACTCTCGCCGGCAAGCGGCGGTCTCTGGACGGTCGTGTCTCCCCTGCAATTCACGAAGTCAGTCTTGCCTTTGTCCTTGCAAGTCTTGCCTGACATCGCAACGCAGTTGGCCGCATTCGGAGGCTGTGTCGACGGGGTTACGGCGATGGGCGTATTACCGCAGGTACACTCACAGTACTCCTGCATCGTGGGCAATTTGCGAGCGGCCATCGCCGAGCTGGAGCCCCAGACGACGAAGCCCAAACCGATCAGAAGACCGATATTTTTGAGAAGCGTTGATGAAATCGAAGCTTGACGCATTGCATTCTCCTTTCTGTTAATGAATGTGGCGCTATTGTTGCTAAATCGAGACTGTCTCTCCTCATCCGCAGCCTGAACTTTGTCCGATGCGACCAGCGTGTCCGGTGCAAAACGGCGCCGGCTGCTGCTGATCCAATTTAAAAACTGTAGTTAGTGGAACCTGCCATGGTGCCGCCGGCAAAAGGCGTAATGGTTCCGCCGACCGTGTTGTCCAGGAACAGGGTTGTGCCGCCGAAATCAATCGCGTTCAGGATCCCAATTTTCATGTTGACAATCCGATTTCCAACGACGGTGTTCTTGCCGGAGGCCAGAACGGCGATGCCTCTTGATCCGGTCGAACCCACGATTGCGTTGCTGACGACATTTCGCTCCACCACTACGCCGGCGCCGCCTATTCTGATGCCGACAACTTCGTTGGGCGTTACACCGACGCCGGTTTCCACCACCTCGTTGTCGTGCACGTGCACACCGGTGCCCGCGACAAAAATCGCCCATTTCGCGCCGGCACCCGCAACGCCGCAGTTGTTGAGGAATAAGTTGTCGCGCACAACGCTGCCGTCTCCGTGCACGGAGATGCCCGCGTTGCCGTTGTCGCTTACTCGCAACTGCTCGAACAAGTGGCCGTGCGATGCCTTGCCGTCGACCCGGATGCCTGTATGAAATCCGCGTATCGTGCCGTTACGCACGGTGAGGTTCTTGCGATCAACGGCGTAGATGCCGGTCCCCGTACCGAGGCCTTCGAGCGCATGTCCGTTCAGGTCGATCACGACGCCGTCGGCATTGACTTGGATCTGGCTGCTGATGGAACTGTTGAGGCAGTAAATCCCCGGCGCGCCGATGGTGTACCACGCACCCGTGATCGGCGTGCAATTTGTCGTTTCCGCGTGTGCCACCGCGCTCAGGACCATCGAGAGAACGGCCAAACCGATAAATCGAGCTGTTGATTTCATGCTGGTCCTCCAATGAAAGCGAAATGTGTTTTCGACAGAAAATTTATAAGCCGTTGCAAGGCTTATTTCCCGGAACCGGTTCCGGTTTTGAGGGAATTTTCCGTACCCGGGCTGTTGTTCCGTGCGGCAGGTTGGGCCGCGCTGGCGAAACCCAACGCTTCAAGCCCATGTCCACCACGCCGGTCTCTCGCACGATCCACCATCGACATTCATCCTCCACGTCTCATTAACAGCATTGCCGTTGAGTTGTTGGGCTTCATTTCATTCAGCCCAACCTACGGGCTTACTATTCCAGTGCGGCGATCGATTCCGGCGAAACCATTCATGATCGTCTCCTCTGGAAGAAAGCCCCGCTGACGCGGGGCTTTCCGTTCATGCCGTTACAGAAAGCACAATCCGGTTTACTGGATCGTGCCGGTAGTGGTGACGTAGAAGGGATCGGCCCCCGTAACAAAGGCCAAGCCAAGGCTGGCCAAGGCGCCGCTAACGCTGTCGATGCGGTAGGCCGAGACGCTGGTGGAGTTGAAATTCGCCACGTAGGCGAACTTGCCGGAGGGGTCGACGCTGACGGAGACGGGACCGTTCCCCGCCGCCACGGCCGCGCCGACGCTGCTGAGCGCCCCGGTGGTGGCGTTGATGGTGTAGACCGAGACGTTGCTCGAGCCGCCATTCGCCACGTAGGCGAACTTGCCGGAGGGGTCGACGCTGACGGAGCGGGGATTGGTCCCCGCCGCAAACGGGCTGCCCGCCACGGCGGTCAAGGCCCCGGTGGTGGCGTTGATGGTGTAGGCCGAGACGCTGGCGGAGCCGTTATTCGCCACATAGGCGAACTTCGGCGTATAGACGACCGCCGCCGTGCCCCGGGTCATGGCCATCGCGATATTGCCGTTGCGGCCCGCGACCGTGGGCAGCGGCGTCAAGGCCCCGGTGGTGGCGTCGATGGCAAAAGTCGAAACGTTGTCGGAATTCACGTTGGCCACGTAGACGAACTTGCCCGAGGCATCGACGCTGACGGCGGCGGGGTTGGTCCCCGCCGTAAAGTTCGCGCCGTTGCATCCCGCGCCACCGCCGCAATCGATCTGCGTGAACGCCCCCACAGTCCCCACGTTGGCGGCGTCTATGGTGTAGGCCGAGACGTCGCTGGAGACGTTATTCGCCACATAGACGAACTTGCCCGAAGGGTCGATGGCGACGGAGATGGGGCCGTCCCCGGCCCCCCCGATGGCGGAGCCAGGCGAGAAGGCGCCGGTGGCGGCATTGATGTGCTGGGCCATTACGAAATCGTCGCCGTTACGCGCGATGAGGATCACCCTACCAGTCGGATCGAAGGTAATGGAGCGAGGCGCGGCGCCAGCCCCCATCGCAAACGGACTGCCCGCCGCGGGAGTCAGGGCGCCGGTGGCGGCGTCGATGGCATAGACCGAGATGCTGTTGCCTCCCACTCCGTCAAAGCCGTTCGCGACGTAGGCAAACTTGCCCGCCGGGTCGACGGTGACGGCGCGGGGACCGCTCCCCGCCGGGAAGTTCTGAATACCGGCCAGAGCGCCGTCGGCATCAATCCGGGTCAGGGCCCCGGTGGTGGCGATGATGGCGTAGGCTGAGACGCTGTTACCGCCTGCCCCGTTAAAGCTATTCGCCACGTAGACAAACTTGCCGGTGGGGTCGACGGTGATGGAGACAGGATCCGTGCCGGCCGCCACGGCCGGGCCGACGCTCGTCAAAGCGCCGGTGCTGGCGTTGATATTGTAGGTCGAGACGTTGTTGGAGCCGTTATTCGCCACGTAGGCGAACTTGCCCGATGGGTCGACGGCGACGGAGCCGGGATTCGTTCCGGCTGCGATATAACCGTTGTGCCGCAACTGGCCGGTGGCGGCGTTCACCGTATAGATCGAGACAGTGTTGTCGTTGAAATTGGCCGTATACGCGAAGCGCGGCACGTTGTTGGGTGGGGGCGATGCGGCGCCACCTCCACCACCCCCGCCCCCGCCGCAAGCGGCAAGCGCGGCCAGAACGAACAGGGCGACAACACCGGTTAACGTGCGTTTGCTGGTCATGGTTTCTCTCCTGTTATCGGTCACTGTGCAATAGACATTCATGAAAAATTTCTCTCGTTTGTTTAACCGTTCACGGTTTCGTGCCGGGCGCTCGTATCATTCAGCCCAAGCTACGGGCTATCTCTGTCCTGTTTGCCTATTCCATGTCGCAGCAACGAAGACGATGCCGCACCCATTGGAAATTTATATACGGGTGCAAGGCTTATTTCCCGGAACCGGTTCCGGTTTTGAGAGAATTTTCCGTGTCCGGACTCTCGTTCGGCCCCGGCGGTTGCGGCGGAACGCCCATCACCACGATGCTTTTGCCATGCACCTGGATCAGCCCCTGTTCTTCGAGGTTGCGCAACACCCGGCCGACCATCTTGGGGGAGCAGTTGACCAGCCGCCCCAGTTCCTCGCGGGTCATGCGCACCAACGTGCCGTCGGGATGCGAAACCGATTGGGAATCACGCGCCAGATCGAGCAAGGCGCGGGCGATGCGCCCGGTGACATCGAGGAACGCCAGATGACCGAGCTTTTCGCTGGTGGCGCGCAAGCGTTCGACGATCTGCATGGTGAGCTGCAACAGCAACTCGGGTTGCTCGCGGATGAACTGCTTGAGCCGGCCATAACCGATCGCGGCGATTTCGCAGTCGGTACGAACGCGCACGTAGGCACTGCGTTTGGCGTTAATGCCGAAGAACCCCAGCTCACCGAAGAATTCCCCGGGCCCGAGGTACGACAGAATCAGCTCATGGCCGTCCTGGTCTTCCATCAGCACCACCACCGACCCCTTCAAGATGAAAAACAACTCAGTGGGCGTCTCGCCCTCGTTCACAATCCTGCTCTTGGCTGTGTAATGCCTGCGCGTGGCCGCGGCCAGCAGGGTTTCGATCTCGGCGGTATAGAGTTTGCGCGCTAATGTCATTGCTTTGCCCTCCTTCAGACCTCACGAGTAAATTGGCTTCACATTCACTTCTCTGGGTCGTTGCGGCGTCTGCCGGTCACGGATTCCGGCAACACAGAATCTGAGATTGCGTGCGGCGGATCGTTACCGGCCAGCACGGCCCATAGCTCTTCGACGCTGTGGAAGGACGACTGCTGGTTGCTGGCCGTTTGCTCAATGAGCCCCACGATCCGGGTTCCCTCGCGGCGGTAGATGCGCAGCACGTAACTTTCCATACAGCAAAGTTACCGCTGGCAATTCACGGATTGTTCACGGATCGCGGGGGCGGGGAGAAAAATTCAGGGAATGGGCGGGAAAAACCCAGGGATGGGGTTGTTTTAATGGTTCTGTCCCATGTCGGTCGGGCTGAAGGCCGACCTGCAACAGCCGATATCGTTCCTTTTCCATCCACTGGAACCGATGGGTTTCGCTCCGCTCTACCCATCCTGCGCGAGCTAAAATGACAAGTTGGGCTTGCGACTTATACCTGTTAAGGTATAACCAAGGCGTGACGAATCACCAAGAGAAGCCCCTCGCCTGGGTGGGAAGCAGCAAAAGGGACTTGATGGCGCTGCCGGTGAGCGTTCGCAAGTTCTTCGGTCATGCCTTGGATTTTGTGCAGCGCGGCGAACAACACGATGCAGCGAAGGTTCTTAAAGGCTTCGGCAGCGCGGGCGTCTTGGAGATCGTCTAGGATGACCCCGGTGGGACTTACCGGGCTGTTTATACGGTCAAGTTCAAAGAAGCGGTTTTCGTGTTGCATGTATTCCAGAAAAAGAGCAAGCGCGGCAGCGCGACACCCAAGCCAGACATGAACATCATCCGCGAACGCCTGAAGGTCGCGGAGCAAGTTGCCCAGGAGATGCGTGATGAAAAAGCGAAAAATTAAAGGTATCGAAATCGAGATGAGCTCCGGCAATGTCTTTGCCGACCTGCGCTTACCGGACGCCGATAAACTGAAAATAAAATCCGGCCTCGTGATTGAAATCACCAAGGCCGTGCGCCGACTGGGTTTGTCGCAAGAGGAAGCGGGGCGCCGTATGGGCCTGCCTCAACCCAAAGTCTCCGGCCTGTTCCGTGGCGAGTTTACGAACGTCTCTGAGCGCAAGTTGATGGAATGTTTGAACCGGCTGGGATACGACGTTGAGATCAAGGTTAAACCAACCGCCAGGCGCATGGGGCATTTGAGGCTGGCCGTCGCGTGATTTTAATGGCCGTCACCGTCTCGAATGTCGAAGGGCGCCATCCTTGCCACACTCTCCACCTTCGTGTGATTCTATCCCGATGTATTGACAGTAAACGCAGGGTGCGCCTGCGCACCGATTCAGTCGGCCGGGCCCGTGGTGCGTGGAACATATTTTAAGGAAGCTCTGAACAAGTCGTTTGCCGTCATTGCGAGCGAAGCGAAGCAATCTCCTAATCAATGGGCTGGAGATTGCTTCGTCGCCTTCGGCTCCTCGCAATGACACTTAATCAGAGGTTCCCTAACGAACTACAAATTTATTCGCTGAGATTTGTAGGTCAGGCTTCGCCCGACATGTCGGCCTGAAGGCCGACCTACAGCACCCGATGTCGCGCGGCGATAAGTTCCGACGGGGCCGCTCAGCGCGTGGCAATCAACGCATTTCGCAATGCGTCGGTCTGGGGCGAAGGTGCGATATTGAGTGAGTCTTGCAGGCGCTTGCGGCAACGCTCATAGGCCGCAAGTCCCTCGGTGCGCTGGCCGAGCGCTTGGCAGCAATGCAAAATGCGCTGGTAAAGGACTTCCGTCAGATCGTCCTGATCCAGTCCACGGCGATACCAGCGGAGCGCCGCCTCGAAATCGCGCTGTGCTTCCAGTTCCCGGCCGTGCGCCAGGATGGCGTCGAGATACTTGCGGTGCAGGCGCTCGCGGAAAACCACAGCCCAGGACTCACCGGATTCGCCGTTGAGAAACGGCCCGGTGTAAAGCTGCGTGGCACGCTCGATCGAAGGCGGCGCCGCACCGTCCGGCGACGGCACGCCATCGGCCAGTAACGACTCGAACGCCCAGCTGTCCACCCAGCACATACGCGGGTCGAGGCGAAGCCGGCCATCCGCGGTCAGCACACTGTCCTCGCCGGTCAGCTTGCGCAACCGATGCAGCGCCATGGCGTAGCTCTTGTAGGCTTGGGTCCCGGTCATTTCCGGACCGAGCGCTTCGACCACCTGCTCGACCGGCAGGCCGCGTTCACCGCTGGCCACGAGAAGTTTGAGCAGGTCGAGCGGCTTGCGCTGGGCCTTGCCGGAGGATGGCAGGGGCCGGTCGCGGACGGTTACGGCAAAACGGCCGAGAGTGTGAATCCGCACTTCCCACGGCCAGCGTTCCAAGTGCCGCACGGACGCGACGGCTTCGAGGCGGCGCGTACGGATGAGATGTTGTACGTACTCCACTTCAATGCCGTTTTCGATAGCGATGGAAAAAAGACGCCGCATGATTTCCGGCGTCCACAACGGACGATTGACGTAGCCGTGCAGTTTGGCCATGTGCAACGTCTTGCGCAGCAAATTAATCGCGAGGCGGGTTTTGCCGCGATCCAGCGCGAACAACACGAGTGTGAACAACGACCCGAATTCGACATTCTTGCTGCGCAGGCGCCGCCCGAGGTGCCGTGCCTGCGCCAGACAGGCCAGCGCCTCGCGCCGTTCGCCCTGGTCGAACAAGGCTTGTGCCAGCCCCAACCGGTAAAGTGCCTGGCCAAACGGGACACCGGCAGCATCGCTGAGCGCGGCCGCCTGGCGCGCGTTGGCGACCGCATGCAGGGTGTCTTTGCGGAAGAAGGCGTCTAAAAAAACAAGATAGTAATAGTGTGCGCGATCCAGTTGACGTGCGCCTTGAATCGATTCCGCGCTGCCTTTGAGCAGACGCCCGGCCATGGCGAAATCGCCGGCAGTCAGGCTGCCGATCACGCCCTGCGACAGCAACAGGCCATTCAGCATCTGCACGCCGCTGCGGTTGGCCACCTCCAGCCCTCTGTTCACCGCGTGCAGGCATTCATCATGTGCCGCCATGAACCAGTGATAACCGGCCTCCATGGCGCACCAGGCGATGTAAGCGAGCGGTGAAGCGTCGGCAAGGCTTTCGGGTGGACGCACGGCTTCGAGGATCTGGCGTGCCTTGCCAAGATCGCCGATCCAGGCGGTGTAATAAAGCAGCAGTTGATTGCCGAGCACCATGCGCGCGCGTATCCGGATGGTGAAGAACGACTGTCTGTACCTGCTCCGCCCACATCGGAAGTTGCGGGTTTTGCGGTTGGCGATACATCAACGCCATGAACATGCCACAGGCAACCTGTGCGGCGATCTCGGGTGACGGAAACCCGGGTGAATCGGCACGCTGCAACTCGATCTCGGCGATCCATCGATCCACCGGATGAAAGTCGCCCCACTCGTAAACGAAGCTGTCGATGATTCGGCACCAGGCCAGCAACATACCGGCCCGGTCGTTGGCCTGGCTCTTGAACCGTTCGTAGGCGGATTCGAAATAGCCACGCGCCTGAACCGGATTGAAGGCGAGGCGACAGGTACCAAGCCAGTACAACAGCCAGCCATCGCTGTGCAATACGGTCTCTGGCAATGCGCGCAGCCAGGATTCCAGAGTTTGGAATCGCGCTTGCGCCGTAAGCGCCGGGGCATGTTTTAGGACATGCGCTTCCAATGCTGGCCAGTCCGATGCGGCGCGCCACAGCTCCGCCGCCGGCTCACTGTCGTCCGCCGCTTCGAGCAGCGCCGCCGCCTGGGTGCGCAACGCATTGAGTTGCGCAGGCGCGAAGGTATCAAGTGCGCGCTGCAGCAGAAACTCGTGGAATAAGGGATGGAACCGATAAACCTCGCCCTGCCCTTGTTTGGTAACGAAATAATTTCGCCGGTACAGGTCGGCAAGAATTTTCCCGACGCCGGGCTCGCCGGTGATCTGCTGCGCGATTGCCGTATTGGCTTCCGGCAGCAGGGCGGTTTGGCACAAAACCGATTGGGTCGTGGCGTCGAGCTTGTGAAAGATTTCGGTGGCGAAGTAATCGAACAACACCTGATGCCCGGAGGCTTCAGCGAGCGCGGGTGCTTCGAGTTCGGGCCGCTCCAACAGCAACACCAGCCCCGCCGTCCAGCCACCGGTGCGTTCGTGCAGACGTTTCAGTTCGTGCGGGTCGAGCTTGCTCCGGTTGCGCAGCGTGACCACGGCGCGCGCCTCGTCGAGAGTGAGTTTTAATTCCGCGCCTTCCAGCAAGGCCAGTGCTTCGTTGGCGCGCAGCCGCGCGAACGCCGGCGGCGGTTCGGCGCGGCTGATGATGATAAGAGACATGCCCCCGGGCAACACGGCCGCCGCCTCGGCGACCACGGCATGGAAAGCGGATTCGGCGGGAACCTCCTGATAATTATCCAGCACCAGCACCGCCGGGGCCTTTAACCGTGCATAGAGCGCCTCGAAATAGCGGCGTGCGAACAAGACGAGGCCGGGGCGCTGTTCAGGCGTGAAGACCGGCAACGGCGTTCGATACCGCGAGGCGGCGTGGCGCGCGGCAATACCTATATAGTGGAAGAACGTGGCAGGGTCGTCATCGCCCGCGTCCACTTGATACCAGATGCCATGAAGACGGCGGGCATCGAGATAACTGCTGACCATGGTGGTTTTGCCGGCGCCGGGCGCTCCGGTGACCCAGACCACCGGTTTTGCGCGCGAACGATCCAGATATTTGTAGAGGCGCGTGCGCGCCAGGGCGTGCGAGACCTGGGGACGGGAAAGCTTGGCCGGAACGGGACCCGTAGCTGTTACGGGCGGGGTCAGGGGTAAACGTGGTGTGGATTCGCCTTTCCGGCGTGCCGGACTCCCGCCTTTCGCGACGGCGGATTGGCGGCTGAGTCGGGCTTTTACCTTTTTGACAGGCACGGCCTTGCGGGAACGGCGTTTATTCTTCCTGTAGCCTGTTCTGCGCACGGTGACTCTTCCTCCCTTCACCAGCATAGCAGGACGCTTGGGAGATTCGGGAACGAGTCACCTTTGTCATTTTGATGACGATCGGCAGGTTTCATAAGGAAATCGTGATCAGGGTCGTGGTTCCCAGCCATGCCGCTCTCCTTGGGCCGATTGGCACCAGGTGTAGAGCGCGTCGTACAGGACCATGCCATGGCGCAGCATTTCGTGATCGTCGCTGATGTTGCGCGACAATCCCAGCGAAATGGCCAGCAGGCCGGGCGATTGCGGTGCGAGGTCAAGCCGATCCGTGTCGGCGCCACGAACGATCACGGCCAACTGTTGTAATGCCGGTTCGGTGAGATTGTATTTTTTCAAAAAGGCATCGAAGCTGCACAGCTCGCCCACGTGGCTCATCTCAACGCCCGGAATGTCGTACGGAATGGCGCCGGTTTCCATGGCGACTTTCAGCACCTGATTGGTCGGCACGTAGAGGAACTCAGGGTCTTTATCGATGAACCGGGCAATCAGCCACGGGCAGGCGATGCGGTCTATTTTCGGGCGTTCGCGGGTGATCCATTTCATGGTGGGATTGATTCCAGTTTATGTCGCCCTGAAGGGCGACCTACATAAATTTGGTAAATCTTGCTGTAGGTCGCCCTTCAGGGCGACAACGACAACCAAATGCTGTCCCAATGCGGGTAATCGCCCAAGCGCTCAACAATACCGGCGCGCAATGGATTCGCCACGACATAACGGGCAATCTCAATTCTGTCCTCCTCGCTGCGCAGAGCATGATCGTGGAAACTTCTTTGCCAGAAAGGGCCCGTGCGACCAGAATGGGCGTTGATAGCTCGGGCACTTCGACCTTTCAGCTTGTTCATGGCCTCACCAAGAGAACCCGCCCCGCCCAACGAAAGTAGCGCATGAAAGTGGTCTGGCATAATCACCCAGGCGAGCCAGGTTGCGACACCTTCATTCTCCAATCGTTGCATCTCTATCGCCAGCAGCCGCGCGGAATAAAAATCCTTGAACCACGGGATACGCCGGTGTGTAACCGCAGTAACAAGGTATTCGCGCCCTGGCTCCGAATAGCGTCCTTTGCGTAGATTGCTGTAGGGCATCCTTGCCTCGCTTGTTGTCGCCCTGAAGGGCGACCTACATAAATCTGGATAAATCTGGTTGTAGGTCGCCCTTCAGGGCGACGGTTTACTTCTCGAACAGGCGCGCGGCATTCGCCCTCTTAACGAATAAGCCACTCAATGAGACCCGCGGCGGCGCCGGCGAACATGGGCGGCAACGGGCCGATGTGCCAGACGAGCAATGCGGTCACCGTGGCGACCACGATCAGCGCGGTGAAGACATCCGTCACCGCCGCGGGCAGCATTCCGCTCAGCGCGACAACCAGCACGCCGATGACCGCCGGCATGACGCCTTTGAGCGCGGCGCGCATCCATTGCTTTTGCGTGATGCGCGACAGCCAGGGCAGGAGCCCAAGCATGAGCAGAAACGAAGGCAGGAAGATCGCCGCCGTCGCGGCCAGCGCGCCCGCCATACCGGCGAGCTTATAGCCCACGAAGGCCGCCACCATCAGGATCGGACCCGGCGTCAATTGTCCGAGCGCAAGGCCATCGAGGAATTCGCGCGCGCTTAGCCAGTGCATTTGATTCACCACTTGCTCCTGCATGAATGCCAACACGCTCAGGCCGCCACCGAAACTGAATACGCCGACGCCGAAGAAAAACAATGCAATGTCGCCGATGCCGGCGGCGGCGTTTTGATCCAGGGCCAATGCGGCGGGTTCGACCGCACCGCCCGACAGCCGCAACGCAGCATAGAGCGCGATGAGTATAGCCGCTGACGCCAATCCCGCGCGACGCCGGTGGTAGATCGCCACGCCGAGGCAACCTGCCAGCAACATCGTTGCCACGACGCCAAACGGCGACAATGCCACCAGCGAGGCGGCGCCCACGGCCAGCAAGGCCTGCCTGCGGTCTCCAACGGCGGTGCGGCCCAGGCGATACACCGCGACGATAAAAATGGCCACGACCACGGGCGCGAGCCCATAAAATACATCTCGCATGAAGGGCAAGGCGCCGTATTCGGTGTAAACCAGCGTCAGGAGGAGCATGATGAAGAATGCCGGCAGCACGAAGCACAGACCGGCCAGCAGTCCGCCCCACCAACCGGCGCGCGCATGACCGATAAAAATGACCAGCTGCGTGGCGGTCGCGCCCGGCAGGAGCATGACAATCGCCAGGCCCTCGAGAAGCCGTTCCTTCGAGAGCCAGCCGCGCTTTTCCTGGAACTCTGCTTGCATGAGGCCCGTGACCGCCGCGCTCCCGCCGTAACTCATGGCGCCGATTTTAAGAAATCCGCTGACCACTTCACGCCAATGCATACTCAATGCTTCGTAATTCATGGCCCGTCTCCTTGCGGGTGAGAAAGACTCAAATGCCGATCACCGGCCGCGCGAATGTATAAACCAGACCGGCCAGGCCGCAGGCGCCGATGACGGAAATAATTCCAATCTTGAAGCGCCAGAGCGCAACAAAGGCGGCGATACCGATCAGCATCGATATCCATTCGAATCCGGTGAAGAACGTCGATAGGCTGAACGGTTGCACGAGCCCCAGCGGCCAGAGCACATGGTAGGCAAAGAATACGGCGAGGTTCAGGATCACACCGACGACAGCAGCGGTGATGCCCGTGAGCGGCGCGGTGAATGCGATATCATGGCGCGTACGTTCCACCGCGGGCGCGCCGACCAGGATAAACAGGAACGACGGCAGGAAGGTGAAAATGGTCGCCACGATGGCGCCGGCGATGCCGGCCAGAGCCAGCTGGTCCGGACCGAATACTTCTTTGGTCCAGCCGCCGATGAAGCCGACGAACGCCACCACCATGATGAGCGGACCCGGGGTCGTCTCGCCGAGCGCCAGGCCGTCGATCATCTGCAGACCGGTCAGCCACTGGTATTGCTCCACGCCGCCTTGATACACATAAGGCAACACCGCGTAGGCGCCGCCGAAGGTCAACAGCGCCGCCTTGGTGAAGAACCAGCCCATTTGCGTCAGCGTGCCCTGCCAGCCGTAGACCGAATACAGAAAGCCTTCGATGCCGGCCCAGATCGCCAAACCGATCACGCTGAAGCTAATAACACGTACCCACCTGAAGCGCGTGTGCCCGGCGGGTGGCGTGTTGTCATCGATCAGCGCCGCACCATAGCTTTTATTTCCGTCGCCGTGATGCCCGCCGGACTTGAATTTGTCCGGCGCGAGACGGCCACCGATGATGCCGATAATACCGGCGCCGAGCACGATGTACGGGAACGGAATAGCGAGCGCGAAAATCGCCACAAACGCGGCCGCTGCAATGGCCCAGAGCACGCCGTTCGTGAGCGCGCGCGAGCCAATGCGGTAAGCGGCAAATACCACGATCGCCGTCACCGCCGGCTTGATGCCGTAGAGAATACCCGCCACCACCGGCAGGTTGCCGAAGGCGATATAGATCCAGGTGAGCGCGATCAGAATGAACAGCGACGGCAATACGAACAAGGTGCCGGCGATAATGCCGCCTATTGTTCCGTGCATCAGCCAACCGATATAAGTGGCGAGTTGCTGTGCCTCGGGCCCCGGCAACACCATGGTGTAGTTGAGTGCATGCAGGAAACGATGCTCGGAAATCCAGCGCCGCCGCTCGACCAGTTCCTGGTGCATCATGCTGATCTGGCCGGCCGGTCCGCCGAAGCTGATGAAGCCGAGCTTCAGCCAGTAAGGGATTGCCTCACCCAAAGAAACAGGGTTGGGCGGCCGGCTGGTATCTATGCTCGATGGTGAGGACATGGGGTCTCCGAGGTTTTACTGACTTTGATAGGCGCTATAGAGGTGGTCGAATAGTCGTGAGGCTTCGTTCAGCAACTTGTTGTCATCAGGAATCGAATCGCGCGCACCTTTGAGCAAGGTTTCGAGCCCGGCCGATTCGGCAACCGGTACGCCGCCGACATCGAGATAATGCACAAGCTGGCCAAGGCGTTCCAGAACCTTGTCGTCTTCCAGCGCAAAACTCGCCAGCAACACTTCGAACGTCACACGCGCGCCGACATGGGTAAAGGCGGCGCCATCGAAATCGAAACCGAGCGCACGGCGCGGGCAGGTCTTGACGTCCTTGAGCCAGACAATGCGCGCCTTCGGGTCGATGAAACGTTTGATGAGCCAGGCACTCGCCAACCGGTCCACCCACGGACGCGCGCGCGTCGCCCAGATGCGGCCACGGTAATCCCTGCGACTCAGCCGGGGAATGCAACCAACCAGCATCCGCGGCTCACCCGGGGCGGTAAGCGCCATCTCCATTTCTGCAAGTAATTCCCCGGCCTGCGCGGACGCCGGCCCGGGAAAATAGTCGGTCGCGTAAATCGACTCAAATTCACGCCGCAGCTGCTTCATGGTTCGTGCGGCGACCGCGAACCGCCGCGGGCTGAGGCCGGATTTGAGCTTGCGCGCATTCTGCATAATGCGCGCATAATCGTCGGCACGGTCGAACAGCGCGCGAAACTGGCGGTCCTGATCCGCCTCCGGGGCATCGACGCGCAGAACCTGTGCCGTACCGCCGGAGCGTTCCACCTCGATCGCCTGTTGCGTCAAGGCCGCTTGCGCAGACTGACTGTCCGGCAGCAGGTACACGCCGTCGCGCAGCACCGCCGCGCCCAGCCCCTTGAGCGCACGCCACACGCGCATGCGCGGCGTGGCGCGGTTGCTGGGCAGGCTGATCACCAGCAGCCGCCAGCCGGTGGGGGCAATGGGCATGGTCATGTAGAATACTCTACACAGATGTAGTGTCTATTACAATACACTAACAACGCCGGATAAACCCGCGGGAACAAGGGCTTGAACAATAACCTCGGGTTCGTGGTCGGCGACGCCGGCGCGCTGGTGATCAATACCGGCCCGGGCCTGCGCGTAGCGCGCCTCGCCTCAGGGCGTGCGGACCGGGCTCTTGGCGGGCTTCGGGGGGGTGCTTTCCGCCTCGTCATCGACGAAGACGGGCTTGGGCGGGTTGCCGTCGTAAATCAGACTGCGGCGGCGCTGGCGATAGGCCTCGCGGAAAAAGACGTACCTGTCGTCTCCCGCGGCCTGCTCGATGACCTTGTCGACCGGCAGCAAACGCGCACGGGTGTCGACGACATCGACCCCCCACAGACCCCACGAGGTATACGGATCTTGTATGTGGTTTACGGGATTCGAGAACCAGTCGAGACCGAAACCGAAAGTGTCGCGCAAAAAACGCGGGCCGATAATCGGCCAGACGAAGTACGGCCCGTCGCCCGCGCCCCAGACGGCGAAGGTCTGGCCCCAATCCTCTTCTTTCGGTTCGAGGCCAATAACTTTGGCGACATCGACGAACCCGAGGATACCGACCGTGGAGTTCACCAGAAAGCGTCCCGTGTCGCGCCCCGACTGCGCAAACTTGCCCTGTAACAAATCGTTCAGAGCGACGCGCGGCTGGATCAGGTTGCTGAAGAAATTTCCCACACCCTGCTTCACCACATCGGGCAAGAGCCGGTCATAACCCCTGGCCACCGGCTTGAGCAGCCACTGGTCGAACTTCTCGTTGAAAGTGAACATCGCCCGGTTGAACGGTTCGAGCGGATCCCAGGTCTCTTCGTCCAACGCTGCCGGTGCCGCCTTCGATTCCGGCGTGCCACCGGGCGTCGTGCAGGCACTGGTGGCGAACGCCAGCAGCACGACAAGCAGAACGAGCGCGGGGCGCGAAACAGACATGCGACGTAGTCTTAATAGACTGGATTGTTGTGAGGTTGGGTTGCCCGGGAACTCAGGCTGTTCCCGTGCCGAGCACCCTGCTCTTGAGTTGCGCAGCGAAATCCAGCATGCGCTGGGTGGCGCGTAACGCCTTGACGCGAACCGCTTCCGGAACGTGAATCTCGTTCGCGCCGGTTTCGAGCACGCGCGCGAGGTCCGGCAGGTCGTTCATCGCCATCCACGGGCAGTGCCCGCAACTGCGGCAACTGGCGCCGGTGCCGCCGGTCGGCGCCTCGATTAACTCCTTGCCCGGTGCCGCTTGCTGCATTTTATAGAAAATGCCGTTGTCGGTACCGACAATCAGTTGCCGGTTCGGCAGATCGCGCGCGGCGGCTATCAGCTGGCTGGTGGAGCCGACCACATCGGCCATGGCGATCACCTCGGCCGGCGATTCGGGATGCACCAAGATCGCGGCCTGCGGATACTTCTGCTTCAACTCGCGCATGGCGCTGGCCTTGAATTCCTCGTGCACCACGCAGCGGCCGTCCCAGATGAGCATGTCGGCGCCGGTCTGGCGCTGAATATAGTGGCCGAGGTGTTTGTCCGGCGCCCACAGGATTTTCCTGCCCTGTTCGTGCAGATGCTGGACGAGCTTGACCGCGATGCTCGACGTCACCACCCAGTCCGCGCGTGCCTTCACCGCCGCACTGGTGTTGGAATACACCACCACCTCGCGCTCCGGGTGGGCGTCGCAAAACGGGATGAACCTGTCGGCCGGGCAATCGAGATCGAGCGAGCACTCGGCCTCGAGGGTCGGCATGAGCACGCGCTTCTCCGGATTGAGAATCTTGGCGGTCTCGCCCATGAAGCGCACCCCGGCGACCACCAGTGTTTTTGCCGGGTGTTCATGGCCGAAGCGCGCCATGTCGAGCGAGTCGGAGACATGACCGCCGGTCTCCTCGGCGAGGCGCTGCAGGTCCTCGTGCACGTAATAATGCGCGATGATGACCGCCTCTTTCTCGATCAGCAGGCGTTTAATCTTGTCGATCAGAAGCTCCCGCTCCGCCGGCGATGGATGCGGCAGCTGCCGCATCACCTCGGCGGTGACCGGCGCATCGCGCAGGGCGACTGGATAGTTGAGGACCAAAGCCATGGTTACTCCTGAGCGCGGACGGAAACCGGCTGTTTTCATGCAAGCGTGCCATCCTTAGGATCATTCTGCGCTATTTCCGGAATAACTGCCAAGAACCGCCCCGCACAGCCCCCGCAAAGATCGCCATTCTTGATGAAAGCAGGCCTGCACAAAAATAGCCATTTCACCCGGGACTGACCTTATAATTTTCAAAGCCCCGACCCGCGGCTCGGACATATGGTCCGGCCACCACCCAAGCACGCAGGAGAGACATGATCCGGGCGATTGTCACTGACATTGAAGGCACCACCTCCTCCCTGTCATTCGTCAAGGACGTACTGTTCCCATACGCGCGCGTGCGCATGGCGGCGTTCGTGCACGAGCATGCCGCGCAACCTGCGCTGCGCGCCCAGCTCGGGGCAGTCGACGAGATAGTGGGTCGCACACTCACTGAAGACGAAGCAGTCGCCCAGCTGACCCGCTGGATCGACGAGGACAAAAAAATCACCCCGCTCAAGACGCTGCAAGGCATGATCTGGGAAGCCGGTTACCGGAACGGCGATTTCCAGGGACATGTGTACGAAGATGCCGTACGCCTCCTGCGCGAATGGAAAGACCGGGGCCTCGCGCTCTATGTGTTTTCTTCCGGTTCCGTGCACGCCCAGAAACTGCTGTTCGGTTACAGCGTCTGCGGCGATCTCACACCTCTGTTCTCCGGTTACTTCGACACCACCATCGGCGCGAAACGCGCGACCGACGCCTACCGGCACATCACCCAGGACATCGGCATAGCGGCCGGCGAAGTCCTGTTCCTGTCCGACATCCGCGAGGAACTGGATGCGGCGCAGGCGGCGGGCCTGCACACCTGCTGGCTGGTGCGCGACGGCGCGCTGCCCACCAACCCGCCGCATCCCGTAGCGCGGGATTTTTCCGAAATCGCCCTGCCGCGCTAGTCATGGCCGTGAATACACGCATGCTAGACTGACCTCGACCATTCCCGCGATGGATTCTTCGGAGTAATTGCCATGCCACATCGACTGACCGCGCTCCTGTTTCTGATATCCGCTCTGCTCCTGACGCCGGCCCTGGCGGCAGAAGACGCAGCCAAAGCTGCGCCCGCGTCACCCGGTATCGCCTGGTGGTGGGACGACGCCTGGTGGGAGCAAGGCCGGATTCCGGCGCCAACCAACTACCCGGTCGAAACCCGTTGGGTTTCTTATATGAGCGGCGACACCGAAATACCGGCGCTGGTTGCGCGCCCGCGCGGCAAGGGAAAATTTCCGGCGGTGCTCTACATGCATGGCCGGCGCGGGCTGGATGAATTGATCCAGCTGCAGGTGAAGCGCCTGGCAGCGCGCGGCTTCGTGGTGCTGGCGCCGGATGTGTACAAGGCGCATTTCATTCCACCCATGCCGATCGAACACGACTACAAGCTGGAAGCGGACGTGAATCATGGCGTGGACGCACTGCTTAAACTTCCGGACGTGAGCACCAAGCAAGCCTGCCTGGCTTCGCTGTCGCGCGGCGGTTATTACACCCTCAAGGTGGCGGTGACATTCAAGCGTCAGGAACAGGACATCGCCTGTTACGCGTCCTGGTACCCGCACATGCAGGATCCGAATGCACCCGAGGCGATGCAGGTCTACGGCTACGCGAAAGAAGCGGACGAACTGAAAATCCCGGCGCTCATCTTCATCGGCGAACAGGAACAATACCAGCGCCGGCGCAGCATCGAGGAGGCGGTCAAGAACATGGAATTGATGAAGCGCCCGGTGCGGCTCATCGTTTACCCGGGCGTGGGCCGCGGTTTCGACTTCCGCCCGCCGAACGTGCGCACCTTCGCCGATGACCTGGCCAGCAAGGACGCGTTGCAACGAGCCGCGGATTTCATGCGCCGGCATTTGCAGAAATAATTAATCGCCGCAGATAACGCAGGCCATGGGATGGGTGAAACTCATCGGCCTGCTTCCCGCCTGTGGCAGTGACTGATGGGTTTCACCCATCCTACGTGAGTCTACAGCTCGCGCGACGGACAGAGTGGCCCGAGTTTGCAGGCGCCACACAATGGACGCTTGCGGCAGACATCTTTGGCGTGCGCCACGATCAACGCATGGTATTCATTGAACAGCGGCGCGTCAGTTGTCAGTGACTTCTCGAACAACCTGCGCAGTGTTTCATAGTCTTCGTCGCCCTGAATCAACCCGAGCCGCCGGAAAAGACGGCGCGTGTAGGCATCGATCACAAACACCGGCCGATTAAAGGCGTAGAGCAGAATATCGTCGGCGGTTTCCGGGCCGATGCCGTGCACCTGTAACAATTCGGCGCGCAAGATTTCGGTCGGCAGGCGCGCGATGCGCTGCGCGCCGCCTTGGCGGATCAACCATTCGCAAAACGCGCGTATACGCTGCGCCTTGATGTTGAAATATCCGGAGGGCTTGAGCCATGCGGCCAGGCGGCGGTGCGGAGCGGCGGCAATGGTTTCGGGTGACAAGGCCATGGCCGCCTTGAGATTGGCGATCGCCTTCTCGACGTTTGTCCAGGCGGTGTTCTGGGTCAGCACCGCGCCGACCATGATCTCGAAGGCGCTGTCGCCCGGCCACCAGTGTTGCGGCCCGTGCGCGGCAGCAAGCCGCCGATAGACCGCCATCAACCGGCGCTTCATCGACCGCGGCGACGGGTGGCGGGAGGACGGCCTGACCGCGCGGCCGATTTCTTCGTGTCCGGGCGTGTGTGTGCGGCGCGCTTCCGGGCGGTGGGTTGGTTCTTGCGTTGACGCGGCTCCTCCGGCGGGAGCCCGACACTGGCAAGCAACGCCGCCATCGTTTCCTTGTCCAGTTCCTCCCAGCGTCCCGGTCGCAGCAGGCGCGGCAGCTTTACCGGCCCGAAGCGCACGCGGATCAGGCGGCTCACCTTCACGCCGACCGCTTCCCACAGACGCCGTACCTCGCGGTTGCGGCCTTCCTTGAGCGTGACGTGATACCAATGGTTGGCGCCTTCGCCGCCGGCGTCCGCGATGTCATCAAAATGCGCCGGACCGTCCTCGAGCTGTACGCCCGCGCGCAGACGCGCGAGCATGTCTGCGTCCACATTGCCCAGTACGCGCACCGCATACTCGCGCTCGATTTCGCTGGACGGATGCATGAGACGATTGGCCAGCTCACCGTCGGTGGTGAACAGCAGCAGGCCCTGGGTGTTGAAATCGAGGCGCCCGATGACGATCCAGCGCGCGCCGCGCAATACCGGCAGATGATCGAAGACCGTCGCGCGGCCTTGCGGATCGGCGGTGGTACAGACCTGGCCTTCCGGTTTGCTGTATACGATGACGCGCTGACGCGTGCCGTGGCGAGCGCTGGCCGAGAGCGGCTGACCATCCACGCGGATATCCTGCTCCGGTAGCACGCGATCGCCGAGCTTGGCCACGACGCCGTTCACGGTCACGCGTCCGTCTTCGATCCAGAGCTCAAGTTCGCGGCGCGAGCCCAGGCCCGCGCGCGCCAGCACTTTCTGAAGCTTCTCGGTCGGGTGCGCAACCTTTTCAGCCACGGATGAACCCGGATGAACATGGGTTAAAAATAATTATATTTCGCCACAGATGCACACAGATCAAGAAAGGAGTAATACCAATCCAATTTTAATCAGAAAATAACCAATATCCCCTTCTCCCCGCAAGCGGGGAGAAGGGGTGATGGTGCGCTCTTTAATTTAGAATTGGAGTTATCTGTGTTCATCTGCGGCCACCGTGTTTTCAGTGACGGCCTGCGCAGGAGTTTCTTCGTCCACCGGCAGGCGCAGATTGAGTTCGGCGCTGATCTTCTCGATGTCACGCAGCTCGATGAGCGGCGGCAGCTCGTCCAGACCGCTCAGATTGAAGTGTTCGAGGAAACCGCGCGTGGTGCCGTACAGCGCCGGGTGGCCGGGCACGTCGCGCGTGCCCACCTGACGCACCCAGTCGCGGCCGAGCAGGGTCTTGATGATCTCGGTCGACACCGCCACGCCGCGGATGTCCTCGATCTCGCCGCGCGTCACCGGCTGGCGATAGGCGATGATGGCCAGTGTTTCGAGCAGCGCGCGCGAGTAGCGCACCGGGCGTTCCTCCGACAGGCGCGCGATCCATCGCGTGTACTTTTCCTTGCTCTGAAAGCGGAAGCCCTGATCGGCCTGGCGCAGTTCGATGCCGCGCTGTTCGCATTCGGCCTCGAGCGCCTTGAGCGCCGCGCGCACCTCGTCGCGCGCCGGGCGCGATTCCTCGGGGAACAGCGACAGCAACTTGTCGATGGTCAACGGCTGGCCGGCCACCAGCAACGCGGCCTCGATGATGTTCTTGAGTTCGGAGTGGGTATCAGTCATCAGGCTACAGCCTTCACGTGGATCGGGGCATAAGGTTCATTCTGGACCAGCACCAGCAGCGACTCCTTGAGCAGTTCGAGCACCGCCATGAAGGTCACGACCACGCCCATGCGGCCCTCGCGCACGTCGAACAGCGACTCGAAGCTCAGAAAGTTCTCGGCATCGATGCGGCCCAGAATCTGGGTCATGCGCTCGCGCACCGACAGCGCCTCCATCAGCACGCGGTGGTGACGGTACATCTGCGCGCGCTGCAGCACGCCGCGGAACGCGTCGAACATCTCGAACAGCGTCACGTTCGGCTCGACGCGTTTGACCGGCTGGTCGTCGCACTCGACCAGTGCCAGGAACACCTCGCGCCCGGCACGCGGCCGGCCGTCGATGTCCTCGGCGGCCTGGCGATAGCGCTCGTATTCCTGCAAGCGCCGGATCAACTGGGCGCGCGGGTCATCTTCCTCATTTTCGCCCTCGGGCGGACGTGGCAGCAGCATGCGCGACTTGATCTCGGCCAGCATCGCGGCCATCACCAGATACTCGGCGGCCAGTTCGAGACGCGCCGACTGCATCAGCCCGACGTATTCCATGTACTGGCGGGTGATTTCGGCGATCGGGATATCGAGGATATCGAGGTTCTGTTTGCGAATGAGATAGAGCAGAAGATCGAGCGGGCCCTCGAAGGCTTCGAGAATCACCTCAAGCGCGTCCGGCGGAATGTACAGGTCGAGCGGCATCTCGGTGATCGCCTCGCCGCGTACGATGGCGAACGGCATCTCCGCCTGCGGCGATTGCGGGAGCGGCGTTTCGGTGGTCGGTGTGGTCATCAGCTGTATTCCAGTCCCATGCTGCGGCGCACATCCTGGAGCGTCTCATCCGCGGCTTCGCGTGCGCGCCGGCAGCCCTGCGCAATCACGTTCTTGACCAGCGTCGGGTCGGCGGCGAGCGCCACGGCGCGCTCCTGGATCGGTTGCAGTTCGGCCAGCACGGCGTCGATGACCGGCTGCTTGCAGTCGAGGCAGCCGATCGAGGCCGCACGGCAACCCTGCTGCACCCATTGTTTCACATCGGCACCGGAGTAGACCAGATGAAACGGCCACACCGGGCACTTGTCCGGATCGCCCGGGTCGGTGCGATGCACGCGCTGCGGGTCGGTCGGCATGGTGCGCAGCTTTTTTGTGATCTCCGCGGGCGGCTCGCGCAGGCCGATGGTGTTGTTGTACGACTTGGACATCTTCTGGCCGTCCAGACCGGGCATTTTCGCCGCCTCGGTGAGCAGCGCCTGCGGCTCGACCAGGATCTGGCGCCCGCCGCCCTCGAGGAAACCGAGCAGACGCTCGCGGTCGCCGAGCGTGATGTTCATCTGCTTTTCCACCAGCTCGCGCGCGGTGCCAAGCGCCTCGCGCTCGCCGCGCTCGAGCCAGGCGGCACGCAGCTCGCCGTACAGCTTGCCGGCCTTCTTGCCCATCTTCTTGATCGCCGCGCGGCACAGATCTTCATAACCCGGCTCGCGCCCGTACAGAAAATTGAAACGCCGTGCCACCTCGCGGGTGACCTCGACATGCGCCACCTGGTCCTCGCCGACCGGCACCAGGCCGGCGCGATAGATGAGAATATCGGCGCTCTGCAACAGCGGGTAACCGAGAAACCCGTAGGTCGAAAGATCCTTGTCCTTGAGCTTGATCTGCTGGTCCTTGTAGGTCGGCACGCGCTCCAGCCACGAGAGCGGCGTAATCATCGACAGCAACAGGTGCAGCTCGGCGTGCTCCGGCACGCGCGACTGAATAAAGAGCGTGGTACTGTCCGGGTCGACGCCCACGGCCAGCCAGTCGATCACCATGTCCCACACGTTTTCCTCGAAGCCGCGCGGGTCCTCGTAGTGGGTGGAGAGCGCGTGCCAATCGGCAACGAAGAAGAAGCACTGGTATTCGTTCTGGAGCCTGAGCCAGTTCTTGAGCACACCGTGGTAATGGCCCAGGTGCAGGCGGCCGGTCGGGCGCATGCCGGAGAGTACGCGTTGCGTCTGGCCGGGGCGAACGGCGCTCATCGGATCACAACCCGACCGCGAACTTCACAAATCCTTCCACCAGCTTGGTCATCGGACCGATGATGAACCAGAGCATGCCGGTAATCATGAGCCCCAGAAGGATAAAGAAGCCATAGGGCTCCACACGGCTCAACCGCCAGCCCCAAGGCCCCGGCAACAGGCCCACGGCCACGCGCCCGCCGTCGAGCGGCGGCAACGGCAGGAGGTTGAAGACCATCAGCAACACATTGACATAAATTCCGATCGTGCCCATGAGCTGCATCGGTACCGCCGCCCACGCCCAGTCCGGCGGCGTCAAGGTACTGAGCTTCGCGACCACGCCCCAAAGCAGCGCCATCAGCAGATTGGCGGCCGGGCCGGCGGCGGCCACAAAAATCATGTCGCGCTTCGGGTGACGCAGGTTCTCCCAGGTGACGGGCACCGGTTTGGCCCAGCCGAACAGGAATCCGGACTTGAGCAGAAGCAGGAGTCCCGGGACCAGAATGGTGCCGACCGGATCGATGTGCTTGACCGGATTCAGCGTCAATCGTCCAAGACGCTGTGCGGTGGGATCGCCGAATTGCTTGGCGACCCAGCCGTGGGCAACTTCGTGAACAGTAATGGCGAACAGTACCGGCAGGATCGCAACCGCAAACACCTGCAGTGAATTCAATTCTTGCATCGCGGGAGTATATCAGGCTACCGGCCCCCGGCAGAAACACAGCCGGAATCCCCCGAGTGAACAGGGGCGCGCGAAGGCGCGCATCGGCTCGCCCCCCTCTCCCCCTGGGAGAGGGGATGGGGGTGAGGGCAATCTCCCTCACCCTTTGCCCTCTCCCAAGGGGAGAGGGGAAGTAGGTGAGAATCTCTATTCCGGTCGGAATGAGTGTGAGGGTGGGTGAGGAGATGAAGGTGCACGTTGACTATTTTGAATCAGGCTTGAAACGGCGCCGGGTCGCCCTTGCCGGTGCGCGTGACCCGCGCCGCGCCTTCTTCCAGCACCACGACCGTGGTCGGCTCGATGTCGCAGGGACCGGCGTCGATCACCAAATCGATCTCATGTTCGAGACGCGCGCGGATTTCGTGTGCGTCGGCGAACGGCGCTTCCTCGGACGGCAGGATCAGGCTGACGCTCATCAGCGGCTCGCCGAGCTCGGCGAGCAGCGCATGCACCACCGGATGCGCCGGCAGGCGCAGACCGATGGTCTTGCGTTTGGCGTGCTGCAGGCGCCGCGGCACCTCGCGGGTCGCCGGCAATATAAAAGTATAGGCGCCGGGAGTGTGCGCCTTGAGCAGGCGGAAATCGGCGTCGCCGACGCGTGCATACTGGGCGAGCTGCGAGAGATCGGCGCACACCAGGGTGAAATTGTGCTTGTCGTCCAGACGGCGGATGCGGCGGATGCGCTCCATCGCCTGCTTGTCGCCGATGTGGCAGCCGAGCGCGTAGCTGGAATCGGTGGGATAGGCGATCACCCCGCCGCGCCGGATAATCTCCACTGCCTGACGAATGAGGCGTTGTTGCGGGTTGACGGGGTGAATCTGGAAATACTGGGCCATGACGAATGCAGACTGCGGGGCGCGGAGTCCAACCGCCTCCGCAGCCCCGCTGGGCGGTGTGATCAATGGTTAATTTTATGCAGGCATGCTTTCCTCAAGACGGATTCGGTCTATGGCTTCTTGCGCCCGCGCGTCTGCATGAAGCGCTCCAGCATTTCGCCCGCCCACTTCTGGCTGCCGAGACCGAAGGCCAGCGCCGCGCCGAAGCAGGCGGCGCCGAACGCAATATAGAAGGCGTTCCTGAGAATCTCGCCGCCGATGTCCATTTGCGCAAGCGCCAGAATCACCACGAAGGACATGATCGCGTAGCGCGTGAAGCGCCCGAGAATCTCCGCGTCATCCAGGCCCACATTCTTACCATAGGTAATAACGCTCTCGGCCAGCAGGCGGGCAAAGTACAGACCGATGGCGATAATCAGCACCGCGACAATCACGTTCGGCACGAACAGCGCCACGCGCCGCAGCAATTCCGACACCACGCCCAGACCAAGAGTATTGAAGGCGGTGAGCAAGGTAATCAGAATGACCAGCCAGTAGCCGAGCACGCCAAGCACATCGATGGTGGTCATGCGGCTGCCGCCGTTTTTAAGAAAGTCATCCACCCCGGCTTTCTCGGCGATCACGTTGAAGCGCGCCAGCTTCAGGCCGCGCACAATCGCCCACTGCACGGCCTTGGCAATGAGCCAGCCGAGCACCAGCACAATGAGCGCGCCGGTGAGTTTGGGCAGAAACCGGCCGATCTCGACCAGATAGGTGTGCACGGAATCCATAATCAGATTGACCTGATCCATACTCCCTCCTTGATAGCGTGTTGTCACAGGAACGGCGCTTACACTACCACAGGCGTCAGTGCGGGCAAGCCGCCGGCGGATGTGGCCGCGCTGCTCCGACCGCCATGGATGGCGACCGCTTCGGGCTCCTGCCCTCTCGCGGCATTACTCCATCCATGGAGGGCAGAAGTGCCGGCGACCGCCAGGGATGGCGGAAGTGCGGAAAACGCAGGAGCAGTTTTTCCGCAAACGCAGGAGCAGTTTTCCGGCCGACCGCCTGGGAAGGCGGGAGCGCCGGAGCAGTTTGTCCCCGTAGGGACGGCTTCGCGCTCCGGCCACGCCTGCCATATCGGCGTACATCCATCCGGCAGCGGCGGCAACGGTCCCAGGTCCATGCGGCAATTTTGCGGGCTGTGGAAATCCGAGCCGCTGGAGGCAAGCAGACCGTGGTTACGCGCAAGCTGCGCGAAGCGAAACATGTCGTCGCGGCTGTGGCTGCCGGAAACCACTTCGATGGCCGCGCCGCCGGCATCGCGAAACTCGTTAAGCAGCTTCTTGAGGCGCGTGGCGGTAACCTTGTAGCGTGCCGGGTGCGCCAACACCGCCTGGCCGCCGGCGGCGCGTATCCAGCCGATGGCTTCGTCGAGCGTCGCCCACTGTCCCGGCACATGCCCGGGTTTGCCCTGCACCAGAAATTTCTTGAATACGCTGCGCACGTCGGCGGCGTGGCCGGCGCCCACCAGGAATTGGGCGAAATGGGTGCGACTCACAAGGCCGCGCCGGGCGCGTGCACGTGCACCTTCGATGGCGCCCGCTATGCCGGCCTTGGCCAGACGCCGGCCGATCTCCTCGGCGCGCCAGTCGCGGAATTCGCGCAGGCGCGCGAGTCCGGCTTGGAGCGCGGCATTGGCCGTATCGATGTTGAGGCCGAGGACATGCACCGTCTGCCCGCCCCGACCGCCATGGATGGCGGAAGTGCCGGAAACGCAGGAGCGGTTTTCCGGCCAGGTGACTGAAATCTCGACCCCCGGCACCAGCGTGATGCCGGCCGCATCGGCGGCAGCGCGCGCTTCGGGCAGGCCGTCGGTCACGTCGTGATCGGTGAGCGCCAGCACCTGCACACCGTTGGCCGCAGCGCGCAACACCAGCTCGGCCGGCGATAAGGCACCATCGGAATAGAACGTGTGGGTATGAAGATCGTAGACAGGCGTCTCGGTCATTCGCGTAGACTACCACGCCCACGGTCACCGTGCCGCCGGCCGGAAAACTGCTTCTGCGTTGCCGGCACTTCTGCCCTCCATGGATGGAGTAATGCCGCGTGAGGGCAGGAGCCCGAAGCGGCCGCCATCCATGGCGGTCGGCAGAAAAACCGCTCCTGCGTTTGTCCCCGTAGGGACGGCTTCGCGCTCGGCACTTCCGCCATCCATGGCGGTCGCGTTGCCCGTGTGAGGCATTAATGCGAAAATGCCGGTCCATTCCCGGATGTCGCCAATGAAATTCCTGTTCGACCTGTTCCCCCTGCTGCTGTTTTTCGCCGCCTTCCGGCTGTACGACATCTATGTCGCCACGGGCGTGGCGATCGTCGCCTCGTTCGCGCAGGTCGGCATCTACTGGTGGCGGCAGCGCAAGTTCGAGACCATGCACCTCATCACGCTCGCCGTGATCGTGGTGTTCGGCGGCCTCACCATCGCCCTGCACAGCGACGTCTTTATAAAATGGAAACCCACCATCCTCTACTGGATATTCGCCGCGCTGGTGTTGGGCAGCCAATTCGTCGGCGCCAAGACCGTCATGCAGCGTCTGCTCGGCGGCAAAATAGAACTCGATGCGCGCTTGTGGCGGCACTATAACCTGAGCTGGGGCCTGTTCTTCGTCGTGGCCGGCGCGCTCAACGTGTATGTGGCGTTTTATCACGGTCTCGACCAGACCGAAGCGGTGCGCCAGGCGACCTGGGTAAACTTCAAGGTGTTCGGCCTGCTCGGTCTCACTTTTGTCTTTGCCATGGTGCAGGCGCTCATTGTGGCGCGCCACATGAAAGACCCGACCGACAAGGAGCTATCCTGATGTTCTACGCCATCCGCGGCACGGACGTGCCGGACAGCCTCGACAAACGCAAGGTTGCGCGCCCGGCACACATCGCGCGCCTCGAAACGCTGCGCGACGCCGGCCGCCTGCTGCTCTCCGGGCCGTTCCCGGCCATTGATGCCGAGGACCCGGGTCCGGCCGGTTATACCGGCAGCCTGATCGTGGCCGAGTTCGATTCACTTGAGGATGCGCGCGCCTGGGCGCAGGCCGACCCGTATGTCGCCGCCGGTGTGTACGCCGCCGTGGACGTGCAGCCGTTCCGAAAGGTGTTTCCGTGAAGCGAGTGCAAGCAGGAAGATCGCACGCGGACACCGCAAAGGGTTCTCTCTATCACCCTCGCAGTAGCCAGTTGCCATGAAAAATGAACTGAGCCACATCTGTGGCGACCGCGTCGCGCAGATCGAACAGCGCCTGCGCACGGCGCTGGCGCCGCTGCGCCTTAAGGTCGAGGACGAAAGCGCCAAGCATGCCGGCCATGCCGGCGCACGCGCAGGCGGCGGCCACTACGACGTCACCATCGTTTCATCGCGGTTCGCCGGGAAAGACCTTCTGCAACGCCACCGCCTGGTCTATGATGCGCTCGGCGAGAGCCTGAGCGCCGAGGGCATTCACGCACTCAGCATCCACGCCCTGACCCCCGATGAAGCCTGAACAACCAGACATCCAAGGAGATTCCATGATTGCCCGCCGCTCGCTCTTCCTCATTCTGTTGCTCAGCGTCGGTCTGATGCTCGCCGCCTGCGCCAAGAAGATCCCGGATGACAGCAAGGTGCTCGCCAGCGTGAACGGCGAGGCCATCACCGAGAAAGACTACGAAGATTACCTGCGCGCCCGCCAGACACAGCAGGCGCCGATCCCGGACAAGGATAAAGAACGCACGGTGGTGCTGGATGAAATGATCAACCGTGTACTGCTGGTACAAAGCGCCGCGGACCAGAGGGTCGATCACGAGCTGGATGTCTATTTCCAGATCAAGCGTCAACGCGAAAACGTGCTGGCGCGCGCCATGCTGCGCAAATACCTCAAGGACAACCCGATCTCGGACGAAGAGGTGCAGAAGCGCTTCGATCAGGAGATGGAGAAGGCGAACAAGAACGAGTATCGCGCGCGCCATATCCTGGTGCGCACCGAGGAAGAGGCGAAGGAAATCATCGCTCAACTCCAGAAGGGCGCGGGCTTCAACGGCCTCGCCCAGAAGAAATCCATCGACGTGCGCTCCGGCAAGCAGGGTGGCGATCTGGGCTGGTTCGCCCAGGACGTAATCGTTCCGGAGTTCTTCAACGCCGTGGTGACGATGAAAAAAGGCGAAGTCTCGAAGGAAGCGGTCAAGAGCGACTTCGGCTGGCACATCATCAAGTTCGAAGACAGCCGCCCGCGCAAGCTGCCGGCCTTCGAGCAGGCCAAGGGCAACATCCGCCAACTGGTGCAACAGGAGCGCGTGGACGCGCTGGTGAAATCGCTCAAGGACAAGGGCAAGGTCAAGATCAACGAATAGCCGGCGGCGCTCTGTACAGCGCCTCCGAGCTAGCCGCATGAATGCCTTTCTGCCGTATCTCCTGCTCGCCGTGCTCGCCGCCGCCGCTGCCGCGGGCCGGGCGCAGGATTCATTTCCCTCCCTCGGGGCTAAAACCGTCGACCTGTGCGAGCCACCGTCGGCGTGCGAACGTATCGGCGGCATACGCCTGCTTGGTGTGCTGGAGCTGCCCGCGCGCACGGTGAACGGTCATCGCTTCGCCGGGTTCTCCGGACTGGCGTGGGATGAAGACGACAACCTGCTCTACGCATTAACCGATCACGGCGTTGTGTTCGGCCTGCGCCCGGCTTTGCACAACCATCGGCTCGTCGATGTCACATTGCGCCACGCCGCCGCGCTCATCGATCCGCGCACGCGCAGGCCGATGCGCTGGAAACGCAGCGACTCCGAAGGACTCGACATTCTCAACGGCCGCAACGGCAAGAAAGGCGACGCCGAGCTGCTGGTGAGCTTCGAGCGCGAGCCGCGCATCGCACGTTACCGGCCGGACGGGTCCCACATCGCCGATATCCAACTGTCCGCGAAGTTGCGCGACGTGAGCCGTTATCACGGTGGCAACACGATGCTGGAATCGGTTTGCATGCACCCGCGCGAAGGTATTCTGACCGCGCCGGAAAAACCGCTGGACCATGAGACCGGCGCGGCGCGACTCTACCGGATGGATGGAAGTTCCTGGCGCTTTCCCGCGAGCCGCGGCGACATCGTCGCGCTCGAATGCCTGCCGAGTGGTGACGTACTGGTGATGGAGCGAGACTACTCCACACTCTCGCTGCGCTGGATCATCACGCTCCGCCGCCTGCGCCTGCCAGCCGGCACGGCGCCGGACTCCCTGCTTGCCGCAGAGACCGTGGCCACGCTCGACAGCGGCGCGGGTCTGCACATCGACAACTTCGAAGGGCTCGCGCACCACCGCGAGAATCGTTTTTTCATGGTGAGCGACGACAACAACGTATTCGTGCAGCGTACGCTGCTGTTGTACTTCGAGCTGCTCGGGGAATAACCGTGCGGCTTTTCTCCCTCTCCTGTAATTCTCCGCCGCTTGCGGCATAGCGTTATTTGTAGGTTGGCGCTGAGGCTGCAAGCCGAAGCCCAACATAGCGGCTAGATACTGTTGGGCTTCACGTTGTTCAGCACCAACCTACCCACCAACACCCCGCCGCTTGCTGCGAGGGTTGTTATCCAGGCTGTTTTTCAACGGTCCGTTATGTCTGCGCAGCAATAAGCTTGAGAAACTCCTTCTCGGACAATATCGGCACGCCGAGGTCCTTCGCCTTGTCGGCCTTCGAGCCCGGCTCCTCGCCAACCACCACGTAGTCCGTCTTCGCCGACACACTGCCGGCAACCTTGGCGCCGAGTTCGATCAGCTTCTCCCTGGCTTCGTCGCGCGACATCCCGGCCAGCGCGCCCGTCAGCACAAAGGTCTTGCCGGCCAGCGGCTGTGCCTTGCGACGAATCTCGAAGATTGGTGGTCTGACTTTTGCTTCGTGCAGGGCCTCGATCACCTCGCGGTTGTGCGCATCGTTAAAGAAACTGTGAATCTCCTCGGCCACATTCGGGCCGATGCCGGAGACCTCTTCCAGCATCTCTGTATCCGCGTCCATGACCGCGTCCAAACTTCCGAAATGCCGGGCCAGCGCCAGCGCCGTCGCTTCACCAACCTGCGGAATGCCCAACGCGTATAACAGGCGCGGCAGTATGGCGCGTTTGCTCTTCTCGATCTGGTCGATGAGATTCTGCGCGGATTTTTCGCCCATGCGTTCGAGATCGACCAACGCCTGCTGCTTGTCCTTCAATTTATATAGATCGGCGACCGTTTCCGCCATGCCGCTCGTCACCAACAGTTCGGCAAGCTTGTCGCCCAGCCCTTCAATATCCATGGCGCGACGCGAGGCAAAATGCAACAGCGCGCCCATGCGTTGCGCCGGGCAATAGAGACCGCCGATGCAGCGGTGCGCGGACTCGCCCTCCTCGCGCACCACCTCCGAACCGCACTGCGGACATTTCTTCGGCATGTGCCACTTGCGCGCGTTCTTCGGGCGTTTCTCCGGAATCACCGCCACCACTTCCGGAATCACGTCGCCGGCGCGCCGCACGATTACTGTATCGCCGATACGCACATCCTTGCGTTCCAGTTCATCCTGATTGTGCAGCGTGGCATTTGTCACGGTCACGCCGCTCACGTGCACCGGCCGCAACACCGCGACCGGCGTGATGACGCCGGTGCGCCCGACCGATGCCAGAATACCCTCGACCACCGTAGTTTCTTCCTGCGCCGGAAATTTGTGCGCAACCGCCCAGCGCGGCGCGCGCGCCGTGAAGCCAAGGCGTTCGCGCGCGGCGAACCCATCCACCTTGTACACCACGCCGTCAATTTCAAATGGAATTTTTTCTCGCCTAGCGCCGATCTCTGCATAGTACGCAAGGCAAGCGTCTACACCACTCAGCGTGCGGAACAAATCCGTGACACGGAATCCCCAATCGTGCAGTTTCCCAACAACACCGGAATAATGACCCGGCATCTGTCCGCCCGATATTTCACCCAGACCCCAGAGGAAGAAACTCAAAGGACGCGTGGCGGTGATGCGTTGATCAAGTTGCCGTAGGCTGCCGGCGGCCGCATTGCGCGGATTGGCGAACACCTTACCACCCTGCTTCAACTGCTCAGCATTGAGTTTCTCGAATGCCTTCTTTGGAATCACGATTTCCCCACGCACTTCCAGCACCTTCGGCCAACCCTTGCCATGCAGCTTGAGTGGCACCGTGCGAATGGTGCGCACGTTCTGCGTCACGTCTTCGCCAGTCGAACCGTCGCCGCGCGTGCCGGCCTGCACCAATACACCCTCCTCGTAGCGCAGACTGATCGAAGTGCCGTCGAATTTCGGTTCTGCGGTGTACTGAACCGCCGTGTCGGTTCCCAGCCCCTTGCGTACCCGCACGTCCCACTCGCGCGCCTCCGCTTCGTCGAAGGCATTGTCCATCGAAGTCATCGGCAACCGGTGCCGCACCTCGCCGAACTCCTCCGCCGGCGCCGCACCAACGCGCTGCGTGGGGGAGTCGGGAGTAATCAGGTTGGGATGCTGCTGCTCCAGCTGCTGCAACTCGCGCAGCAGCTTGTCGTACTGCGCATCTGAGATAACCGGCGCATCGAGGACGTAGTAGCGGTAGTTGTGGTCGTTGATCTCGGCGCGGAGTTCGTCCACGCGTTTCTTGATTTTTGTTAGTTCGGTCATGGGCGAGATTTTATCATGGGTGCTGGCGCACCCGTCCCCTGTCGTCATTCCTGCGAAAGCCGGAATCCAGGGGTTTTGTGTCGGCTGCACCGACCTGTATTTATTGCGGGTCCGGCCCTGCGGGCAGCCCGCGTCGGGCGCAATGAGCAACGCGAATTGCGCCGCATGGTTTTTTAGTTGATCCGTGGGTTACGCCGCTGCGTGGCTAACCCACCCTACGCAAACTATATCCCGGTTTTCGGTAACTGTTGTTGCTTTTGACGTTGGGACCCGTAGCCGCCGCCGAGCATCGGAGTCGAAGGCGGGAATAGCCGCGCGTAGCGCGGTTCGCGCCGGGAGCGCGAACTCGCCAGTCGGCACAGGGAGGTGCCGTCTGGCGAGCCCCGGCTTCGGCGAGAAGCGCAGGTGTTTTTAGGCGGCTTCGGGGCGGCCTTCTTTTTGGTTACATTTTTCTTGGCCGAACAAGAAAAAGTAACCCGCCGCCGCGCGGCCAGCGGCATCATTGCGGTTTAAGCATCGCCGGAGGCGATACAAACTAACCCCGCCCTCACCCTAGCCCTCTCCCTGAGGGAGAGGAAACAAAAGGGCGGTGCGCAAGCGCACCCTACACTGGCAACTGCGGCCCTCACCCCAACCCCTCTCCCGGAGGGAGAGGGGAAAGAAATTAACTGAACAACCGCATTGCCGTGGCGCTGCCCGGAATAATCCCGCGATTGGTCATCTCGGCGGTGAGGCGTTCGATCTGGGTGCGGATCACCATCAGGCCCTGATCGGTGAGCGGATGGTGATCGTGGTCTTCGAGGCGGCCGTCGAGCTTCTCGCACAACCCCTTTGCGATCTGCGCCATTTGCTCGAACACGCGCACCGGTTGGTAGGCGCACGGCACATTCATAAACAGCGTGAGGCCCTGGGTACGAAAACGGTCCACCTGGGCGGGATCGAACTCGCCCGGCTGGTAGAGATTGGCGAGGCTGAACAGGTGCCGGCAGCCGAGCGCCTGATCGTTCTTCTTGTGATAGACATTCATCGCCCCGAATTGCAGACCGCACAGGCGCGCGGCCTGGTCGATCGCGTGCCCGCTGAAACCGGTTGGACCGTTGGCAAGGATGTTGATGCTGGCGAGCACGTCGTTGGTCTCGCAGAACTCGTCGAGTTCGCGCGCGCAGTCCTGCGCCGCTTCGAACGACATGGAGAACTTGGTTGGACGTTGCAGGGTATCGGCCAGCTTGAGGGCGAGCTGCGTGAAGGTATTGAGTTCGGATTCGCCGATCGGACCCTTGCTGTCCACCATCAGGACGCTGAGCGCGATGCTGCGGTACTGCGCGTTTTCCGGATCGGTTTCCAGATTGGACCACAGGCCGGTCTTGTAACCGAGGCCGTAGATGTAACGCGGCTTCTCCAGCAGGTACTCGTTCTGCTTGTAGACGCCAAGCGCGATGTCGCGGCTTACCGGTCCCTTGCCGGGCAGGGTCACGACGTAATCGACCTTTTCGTCCGGCATGTTCTGGCGATTGCCGCCCTGGACGCTGAGCATGTCCGGGTCTTGCAGGCCGAGACTGAGATCGAGCGGCATGAGCGCCGTTTGTTCGTAGTCGTTCAATTGCTCGTACAGGGCTGCATCCGGCGTTATTGCCTCGGCTGGCGCCACGGCACCGTGGGACTTGAGAAAGCGGCTATCCTGCTCGCGCGGCGGCCCGGGGTTGATGTCCAGACCGGTGGCGGTCGGCGGCCGGCGGCGGGCGATAACGGCCGAGGTTTCGCCCGCGCCCCTGTCCGCCGCCAGTCGCCGCCGGCCGAAGCGCACCCTTTCATAGGTAGTAAGGGCGACGACCCCGACGATAATGCATCCAATCAGCAGTAAGGCCAGTTGCAACTCCATCCTGCTCCATCCACGGGTGGATTAAGGTCTCGTCTGCAATAATGCAGCCTGACAATTACTGAGCGACCATTTCCAACGCCTGCTCGACATCCACGGACACCAGACGCGACACGCCCGGCTCTGACATGGTCACGCCCACCAGCATCTCGGCGATCTCCATGCTGATCTTGTTGTGCGTGATGTACACCAACTGGGTCTTCTCCGACAGTTGCTTGAGCATGTCCGAGTAGCGCAGCACGTTGGCGTCGTCGAGCGGCGCGTCCACCTCGTCCAGGAAGCAGAACGGCGCCGGGCTGAGCTCGAACAGCGCGAACAGCAAGGATACCGCGGTCAATGCCTTCTCGCCGCCGGATAGCAGATGAATGGTGCTGTTGCGCTTGCCGGGCGGGCGCGCCATGACGCTGACGCCGGTGTCGAGGATGTCCGCGCCGCTGAGTTCGAGGTAGGCGTGCCCGCCGCCGAACAGCTTCGGGAAAATCGCCTGGAAGGCGGTATTGACCTTGTCGAAAGTTTCCTTGAAACGCGTACGCGTCTCGCGGTCGATCTTGCGGATCGCGTCTTCCAGAGTGGCCAGCGCCTGCGTCAAATCTTCCGACTGACTGTCGAGGTAGTTCTTGCGCGTCGACTGTTCCTCGTATTCGTCGATCGCCACCAGATTGATCGGCCCGAGCCGGTCGATCTTGGCGGTGAGCTCTTCGAGGCGCGTGTGCCAGCTTTCCTCGGTGGCCTCGGCCGCAGTTTCGGCCAGCACCTGCGCCGGCTCGGCGCCGCCCTCGCGCACCTGCTCGGCGAGCGTGTCGCGCCGCACGGAAATCTCCTGGCGGCCGATGCGCCCGTGTTCAAGTGCCTCGCGCGCCTTCTCGATCTGCTGTTCGGTCGTGTGCCGCGCCTGTTCTTGTTCGCGTAGCGTCGTGTCGAACTCTGCAACCTTCTGGCGCGCCGCGTTCATGCGGCCTTCGATTTCGATGCGCCGCGAGAGCCCCGCATCCAGCTGACGCTTGAGTTGAAGCTCCGGTTGCGCATCGTCGTCCAGCTTGTCCGCCAGTTCGGCGCGGCGGTCGCTAAGATGTTTGAGCTGACCCTCAAGGCGGGCGATGCCCTGATCGGTGCTCCCTTGCGAGGTGCGCAGGGTTTCATGCTCGATCTCGACCTGATGCAAAGCCTCGCTGGCGCCGGCAGCGTCCGTGCGCGCGGCGTCGAGCGCGGCGCGCAAACTGTCGCGCTGCCCGATGAGGTGTGCGCGCCGCTCGTCCAGCGTGCCTACCTGTTCCGAGGCTTCGCGCAGCAACGCAGCAGCGTTCGTGATTTCGCCTTGGGAGTGCATCAGGCGTGCCTGGATGTCGCCGAGTTCCTGTTCAATCTGGCCGCGCCGCGTCTGCTGCTGGCCGAGGCGCTCCTGTTCGTGGCCGAGGCGTGCATGAAACGCGGCACGTTCGCGGTTGCGTTCGTTGAGCGCACGGCGGCGTTCATCGCGCTCACTCTCGAACGCCGCGATCTGCTGTTGAGACGCGGCGAGCTGCATCTGGGCGGCGCGCAACGCCTCGTCCAATTCCGCCGTCTCGCGTGTCAGATTCTCGATCTCGCGCTCGCGCCCGAGCACGCCGGCGCGCGCGCTCTCGCGGTCGGACACAGCCATCCAGTTAGCACCGACCCAGGCGCCGCTGCGCGTCACCACCGATTCGTGCGGAGCGAGTTGCGCGCGCAAGGCCAGGGCATCGGTCAGCGATTCGGCCGCGTAGACGCCGGCCAGCAACGGCGCAAGATCGGCCTGCGCGCGCAGCTTGCTCAGCAGCGTCGGCCAGTTGCCATTCACGGCGGCGGGCGCTGTGGCGCCGGTTTCAAAGATCGTCAGATCGGCCTGGTTGAGATTCTCAACGTCGCTGGCGAAAGTATCGAGCTTCGCCACGCACACCGCGGCAAGGTCGGTATCGAGGACGCGCTCCACCGCTTTCTCCCAGCCCGGTTCCGCCACCACCAGACCGGCGAGGCGCGGCGCCTGTGAGAGTTTACGCTGGGCCAGCCATCGATTGAGCGTGGCATCGTGTTGACCGAAGGCCGCCGATTGCAACTCGCGCAGACTTGCCAGACGCGCCTCGCTCTTTTGTTTGCGTCCGCGCTGCTCCTCGATGCCCGCATTCATCGTGTCGAGACGGGACCGTCCGGCGCGGATTTGCGCTTCGATGTCTTCGAGTTCCTGCTCGCGTGTCACAAAAGCGGCGTCGTGCTCCGCGCCTTCGCGCCGCAGCGCTTCGATGTCGAGCGCGGCTAGGGATTCAGCTAAAGCACGCAGCTCGGTGTTGAGCCGGCCCTGGCGCTCCTGCAAATGCGCAATGTGGCCCTCCAGACTCTGGATGCGCGCGCCTTCCACATCGCGCACGCGCGCCGGTTCCGCGGATTCGCCGCCAAACGCGTCCCACGCACCCTGCCATGCCTGCATCGCCTGTTCGGCCGCACGCAGCACTTCGCCGGCACGGTCGCGCTGTGCCCGGCGTTCGCCGAACAACGACGCGCCGGTTTCGATCTTCGCGCGCAGTTCGTTCAGCCGTTGCTGATCGGCGCGCAAATGGGTGCTGGCTTCCTCCCAGGATCGGTCCACCTGCTCGCGCTCGCGCTGGTGTTGTTCACGCGTCTCGCGCGCGTGCGCTATGGCCTGCTCGAGGTTGTTCACCTCGGCGCCGGCCGCGTAGAACTCGCCCTGCACGCTGTTGAACCGATCGTTCGCCTCGGTCTGGGCGACGCGCAGGCGCTCGATTTCGGCCTCGATGGCGCGCAGGCCGGCAATAATGCCTTCAAGTTCGGTTTCGCGCGCCGCAATTGCGCTGTCGTGGCTGTGCGCCTCTTGATCCAGCGTCCGCCAGCGCAGGCTGAGCAACTGGACGCGCACCGTGCGTTCCTCCTGCTTCAATTCCTTATAACGTTGCGCGGCGCGTGACTGGCGCTGCAGGCGATTGAGCTGGGTTTCGAGTTCCTTGCGAATGTCCTCGACGCGTGACAGATTTTCGCGCGTGTGCTTGATGCGGTTCTCGGTCTCGCGCCGGCGCTCCTTGTAGCGCG
>CAYJBG010000005.1:0-42837 GCA_964368085.1 uncultured Acidiferrobacterales bacterium
AACAGCTTGCAGGCGCCTATCAGGACGCTTTCATTCTCAGCCAACCGCGTCAGGAACCGGTCCGGGGCGCGCCCCGGACCCAACTTGTGCGAACCCGCCAGGGTCTTGCCATGCTGGTCCATCTGGTCGCTGCTGAACAGTTCCGATCGCAGCGGCGGCTCGTCGCCGGCGTAATCAGATGCCGAGCGATTTTCACGGAAGTTAGCCGTCAAGTTGAGCAAGTTCCTGAAACCAGTCTTGCTGCTCACCTTCATTTTGTGAAGGCAAGCCTGCACAAAACTAACCATTTTTAAGGTCTCCTTCTTTCTCTGAAACGAAGTCTCAACGAAAATGCGGAAAAACTTTCTTTTGATAGCGCGCTATCGCAGATTACGTGGTTAGATTCCGCCGGCACGGTTGGACTCGTTGTTCTGGCTAGAAGCTATCTCAAAACCCCCTCACCTTATTACTCTCCCGCGATGCGGGGTGAAGCGGAAACAGGAAAAGGTTCGGTGGACCTTTTCCCCGTAGAACGGGCGCATTCGATTCGGGTGCGCCGTGGGCGGGAACAGGGCGGGGAATGAGCGATTAGAGCACGAACTCAATCATTTTGCCGCTGTGGCCTGCGATTCCAGCACTTCCCAACGGGCATAGTACTCCTCGAGTTCAGCGGTTACCGATTGCAGGCGCGTGAGCGTGGCTGAAATGGCCTCACCCGGCTGCGAAGACGTATGCGCTCGTTTACGACATGCGCTCGGCGGCTACTGGCGTTGTTGCGTTGGCGGCGGTCGGGCTGCTCAAACCCGCTTAAGCTCGCCACCGATCCAACGGCAAGAAGGCCGGCCGTCTCAATCTGGCGTGTGCGGATTGCCACGTGACCGCCGCCGGCCGCTGGTTGCGCGGCCAGCACCTGACCGCGATCCAGCCCGGGTGGCGCCGAGCGAGCCGTCGCCACCAAGTATCCGACTTACCACGTGGGCCGGCACGAACTGGGTTTTGTGAGCCTGCAGCAGCGCATCGAGCACTGTCAGGCCATCACCCAGGTGTTGCCGCTCAAGCCCGGCTCGCGCGAGTATACGGATCTCGAGTATTACCTGACTTGGCTCGCCAACGGCACGCCGATGCTGGCGCCGACGGCGGATGGATATCGGGACGAGTAGCCGGTACGCCGATCCCGCGTCAACCTGCACAACATTGGGAGGCATCATGTATTTTCCCGTCGCCGGCATCGAGATCAGCCCCTGGATTCCGCCGCTGGTCGCGTTCGCGATTTCGCTGCTCACTTCCATGGGCGGTGTGTCCGGCGCATTTCTGCTGTTGCCGTTTCAGGTGAGCATCCTCGGTTTTCAGAGCCCGGCGGTGAGCGCCACCAACCATCTGTTCAACATGGTGGCCATTCCCGGTGGCGTGTGGCGCTACAGTCGGGAAGGACGCATGGTTTGGCCGCTGACCTGGGTCATCACCCTCGGAACGCTGCCGGGTGTATTACTTGGCGCGATTGCACGTGTGAACTTCCTCGCCGATCCCGAGCACTTCAAGGTTTTCGTGGGCTTGGTCCTGCTCTATCTCGGCGGCCGGCTGGTGTGGGACCTGCTGCGCCCGGCGCGCGCCGGCACCGCCGCGGCCGAAAAACGTTTCGAGAAGCTGTCCGGTGACGCCGGACCAGGTGTTGTACCGGACCAACTGTCGCGCGTGGCGGTCACCGAGTTCAACGCCGCGCGTCTCGCGTATGAGTTCTGCGGCCAGCGGTTCGTTCTGAGCACACTGCGACTGGCATTGCTGAGCTTCATCGTCGGCATGATCGGTGGTGTTTATGGCGTCGGTGGTGGCGCCATCATGGCGCCCCTTCTGATTTCGTTCTTCTGGCTTCCGGTCTACACCGCGGCGGGCGCGACGCTGATGGCGACCTTCGTCACGTCGGTAGCGGGCGTGTTTTTTTATCAGCTGCTCGCGCCACTCTATCCCGACTTGGTCGTGGGACCCGACTGGTTTCTGGGTCTGTTGTTCGGCGCCGGCGAAATGGCCGGGATGTATTGCGGGGCGATGCTGCAAAAGCATGTGCCCGCTCGGACAATCAAGCTGATCCTGGCGGCGGCGATTCTGATGCCGGCGATTGGGTACATCCGAAAACCATTCCGGTGACCGTCCGCCCTGACTTGTGTTCGCTTCCGGCATCCTGCCTCCTGTGACACTCGCACGTCCCTGTGTGTCGCTGCTGACGTTCCGAGCTGAGGCCGCCATCGGTCTAATCACATGGCGAGACGAACGGAAGCGAGTTGGGCGCAGGGCGATCAGGGGGTAGATCGCTGAAGATTGCCGACCCGACATTTGACGATGCAGCTAGTATTGTCGGCGATCGGGCGGTTGTGAAAAGAACGGTTATGAAAGAATACGGCAGGGGCATCACGGCCACTGTCGCGTGACCGGACTGATGATGACCTTCCGTGGGCAAAGGCATGATGTCTTGTCCGAGAGCCGGATGCGGTAAAGCTGCATGTCCGGTTCGATGAGAGAGGGGTGGAAACGGAGTCATGGTTCGGCTATTGAGGCACCGCCAAACGAAAGGGGCGGAAACAGATAGGCTTAACCTACAACCACCGCGCCACATCCCGACTCTACCGATTCCGGACTAGACCGCTTCTGGCCTATTCTGTTGAAAACTCAAAAAAATCTTGAACCGTTTTTTCCGCTGTCGCCGATTACTCTCAATTGTTGAAAGTAATTCTGCTGCTTGAGCTCACTGGAGGCTTCACACGGCGAGATCACAGTCACCCTGCTGGGGCCCGTATATGTCGGAGAAAATAATTCGTTGGCGCGGCTGATTTTCTCGGGGTTCGATCAAAAAGGGAGTTCCAACTCAATAGGCCAGGAGCAGCCATTCAACCTCACGCATAAGCCACGCCGCTATCACGAGAAGACCGGTGCCAGCGGGACAGCTGGAAACCGGGATTGGCGGGTCTGTTCTCAGCCGGCCGGTCTTTCGGCGTGCTGCGGTGCGCCATCATGAATCTCGTACCAGTCGGCCTTCGAGGCGACGAAGATGTGCGCCGCGGGTTGGGCGCCAACGGGGGTATCGAGCGTGCCAATGCGCAAACGCAGCAGATCGGGAAGGCTGTCGCGCTCGCTGTACAGCGATGCGCCGCAATGGCGGCAAAATGCCAGGCGCACACCGGGGGACGATTCGTACTTGGCAATCGCGTCCCGGCCGGACAGCAGGCGAAAATTGCACTGCGACACCGGCGCCACCGCATTGAAGGCCGAGCCGCTAGCCTTGCGGCATTTCGAGCAATGGCAGAGCACAATCGGGCCGAGTTCGCCGGCCATATCGTAACGCATGGCGCCACAGAGACAGCTTCCTTTATGCATGCGGTGTCCCCTCCTGCCGGGTTGGCCCGTGGGCCTAGTGTGTCTTTCGGATCCAGAAGCGCAACAGTCCGTCCTGCTCTTCGTGCTGGAGCAATTTGTGTCTGGTCTGGTTGCAGTAGGCCGGGACATCCTTGCGCATGGAATCCTTGTCCGCTTCGGCGAGCAGCACCTCGCCGACCCGCATGCCTTTGATTTCGGCCGTGAGCTTGATGACCGGGGCCGAGCAGCACAGGCCGCGAAGATCGACGAGACGATGATGGTCCATGGAGTACGTCCCTCTCTTTGAAGAAAAATTACCGACAATATTTATGATTGGCGCGTGCGGACCGGCGTAATCAAGGCATTCGCGAGAACATGGTCTAACGAGCTTCGATAATTCGTTTGGCATCACCCAAAGCCTTTGGGTGAGCCTCTTCCCGGTCAGGGGCGGACAGTTAACTCAGAGTTGTGCCACGCCGCCACTGCGGCTTGAGGAAACGGCGTGTTGCCCCGGCGTTGACAGTCAGGGTTGTGTGCTCAGCTTTCGGCCTCGGATTTCGTGTCGAACAGGTGTGCGACTTGCGGATCCCGCGCCGGCAAACTTAGGCGCGCGCAAAATCCTTTGCGCCAGTAGATCGACGCCATTCCGGGATCTTTTGGCAAGAAACTTTACGCCATATCTACGCCAAAATAATGATTCACCGCCATGACAGCCAGCTCTTTGTGCTCAGAATCCCTTGAAAATATGGTGCCCCGAACACGAATCGAACGTGCGACCTGCCGCTTAGGAGGCGACTGCTCTATCCACTGAGCTACCGGGGCGTGTTGGCCCGGTATTCTAGCGGAAATTCGGATTTCCCGGAGCAAGAAAAGAAAATGGCCGGTGCAGCCGGCCATTCTGGAGGTTGGTGGAGCGGAGGAGGATCGAACTCCCGACCTCTGCATTGCGAACGCAGCGCTCTCCCAGCTGAGCTACCGCCCCATGTCGGGCGCAATTCTAATGAAATCGGCGGGCTTAAGGAAGCAGAGATCTGTTCGTAACGGATCACGCTAAGTCAGGATGGTCCAGAACAGATCCGCCCCGCGCTCATTGACTCTGCACACAAAAAGCGGCGGCCCCGTCAGATTCACATCTCGTCTCACGCTGTGCGTGCTTCATGCGCCGCCACCAGCCGACTCACCCGGGACACGGACAAGCCGATCGCCTGCGCGATTGCCGACTGCGTGTGACCGTCCTCCAGGTGGGCGCGCGCGATCGCCGTGTCGCGATCATATCGGTCGAAGTACCACTGTAGGGCGTGGGTGTGCGTCCGACGTTGCGCCCGTGGGATGTCGGGCGCATCGGGCAATTCGACGCGCACCTGCATGCGCTTTACAAAGGCCTCGCCGCCAAGATAGATCTGGCCGGAGAGCGCCTGGTCCCAGAGCCTTACCACGCGCCCCTGGGCCACGAACTCGGCGTAGCGCTGCGGCCCGTCGCGGCGCGGCGCACGTGGCGCGAGCCGGCGGTGCAGTGCGCCGCTGTCGAGCCAGGCGGGCGCCTCGTCGCGACCGGCGACCGCCATGGATGGCGGAAGTGCAGAAAACGCAGGAGCAGTTCTTCCGCTGTGCGCGCGATAGCTGCTCCATGCCCAGTCTTGCGGCCGCTTGACCATGCCGGCCCGCACCGGGTTCAGGTCCACGTAGCGGCAGACTTCGAGAAAGTAGCTCTCCTCCCTCAACCAGGATCGCCTTAATCGGCTCGCGCCGATCGCCACAGGAAGTCACGGCAAGACCTCCCTCTTAATTGCTTGCCATATTTTCGTCAGTAAGGATCTATAGGTAAAAAACCTGCAATTTTTCCCGTGCCTAGCTCCAGCACTACAGCAAAATCATTTTTTCTACCACGAAAAGGCACAAAACCAAGTTGCATCTCGTGGTGCCCGTTATGGGCAATGAACCTATCCACCAAAGCAGCGTCTCCTGGTTTCCCCCGCAATATTGCTAGTGGCTTAGCCTTGCTCTTAGCGAGCCCCATCACATCAGCATAAGGAACATAGTACTGTGGCAGCTGATACACATCCGCCCCACCTTGTGCAGCGGAAAAAAGAACAACTTCTAACTCTTTTTTATTAGTGGGTAATTTTGCGGCGATGATTTGCGGTCCCCACCAGGGTAATGATTTAAACTCAGCACGTTGAGTTTTTTTCAGCTCGGCAGGATCAATCTCTGACGCCACGACCACATCAAAACGGTCCACATTAAATACCGCATAGACTGGTCTGGAGATGAAAACTGCGTGCATTCCATACACCAGTGCTGCCAACTGCAATAAAACGACAACCAACAAATCGCGCTTGAGCTCAGGTTTTTTCAGGTCAAAAACAATCAGTGTGATCAAGGGCCCAATTACTACATCGACCGCCACCAAAATCAGGATCAGCCCACGCGCCCCGATCGCCTCAAAGAAAGGATCAGGATACCAAACCAGTTTCATCCCCAAGAGTATCGTGATAGCAATACCCGCACTGATCACAAGGTGCAAACCGCAGGCGGTAAATCGATTAAGTCGCATAAAAATATCAAAAAAACGGCGCTCAGAGAGCGCCGTTTTGCTGAACTGAAATTTATTGAATCGTCCCAAATATCTCAGTAATTAGAAGAACAAATTTTATATTAATTAAAATGCTGCACGGCAGTTTGCTGGAGCATAACGGCCCTGTAGGGTACCCGCGGTTCCGACAGCATACGTTGAGGCGGCACTCTTGCAATGCCAATCAACACTACCACTTGCATTCGCCGCACCCATTGCCGTGTTGCCAATGGTTGGCACGAGAACGAGTGTATTAGTGGCCGCCGTTATCTGAGGAATACCACCGGAGCCTGCGACTTCATTATAAGTAATTGTTACTTCTCCATTTGCAAGGTTAAGAGCCATAGCTCGTACCGTTCTGGTAATAACAAAGCACCAAACATCACTAACAACTGCACCACAAGCGGCGGCAGTGGCCGCATTCGTGACTTGAGTTGCTCCGACAGGAAACCCGCCAGACACTGTGAATGTTTCCGTAATCAGAGATTTAGCAGAACCAGCCAATACCAGGCCTTCTGAAACTTTTGCCCGGACCGTGTAATCCTGATATGCCGGAATCGCAATCGCCGCCAGAATGCCGATAATCGCCACCACGATCATCAGTTCGATGAGCGTAAAACCCTGTTGCACCTTCTTCATAATGGTCATAATAAACCTCCGGTTAAATGTTAAAGCCTTAAAGCAGTAGGCCCTGGAAATAACCGGCCCTTGCGGGACCGTCTTGCACGGCGCCCCCAGTACTGGTGGGCCGATGCTTTCCGGGGCTTGCTGCTGTTGTTAAGTATTTAGCCGAGAATTAGCGATTGGTCAAAAAACCCGCCCACGGCCTTAACTCAACTCCCCTCTTGTGAAGCATAAACTGTACCACATGCGATTTCCGTCTTGATTCTGGCCCCTCCAGCGAAAAGCCTTGGGGGACAGGCAGTTAGTTCTGTCAGATAGTCTAAGCAGTTCATGATCCGTAACTTCGTTTAGGCTGAGGGTGCCGAATTTTGTCAGATTATGCCAAAAATGGGTAGTTTTGTATGAAATACAAACAGATAGACGGCCACCCAGATCGGGCGAATGGAATCGAATCTATTCCTGTATTCCCAGTCAGGTAGGGTGGGGCCCTGCCCCACCGTCAAGAATCCAAAGTGGCTCGGTGGGAGGCCCCGCCCGCCTGGGAAGACGTGGTCATAGAATTTAGGTGGTGTTGATCGTAACTGGTATTGTGGCGCGTTTTTTTTCAGCGGCAATCCTTCGAACTACTCCGCAGCAAGAATGCTGCGAATCTGTGCCGCCTGACATCGCCTTGGTCAGATTTGGAGTAAATCGTCACGAGGATAATCCGGTCCCGCCGGGCGAGATTGTAGATCAGGTGTTATGCAACTAAACAAAACAGGGTTAAGTTGATGCCGTCAAAAGTAAGGGACTTGATAGCCGAATTGGAAAGGGCTGGGTTCGTGAATCGCGGTGGCAAAGGAAGCCATCGAAACTTTGTCCACCCGCATGCCCAGAAACCCGTCACAATTTCTGGTAAACTTGGAGATGATGCAAAACACTATCAGGTTCGAGCGGTACGCTTGGCCCTGGAGGAGTCGAAGAAATGAAAGCCAGCGCTAAATACGCAAAAATCGTTGAATGGTCTGAAGAAGATCAGTGCTATGTTGGCAGCGCGCCTGGGCTGATTCTCGGCGGTTGCCACGGCGATGACGAGAAGCAAGTCTTCGAGGAGCTTTGTTCGATTGTCGAAGAAGCCATAGTGCTGTATCGGAAGGACAGAAGACCTTTGCCGCCCGCGACCTCTGGCCGTGACTTTGCTAATCGCATGCAGAACGTCGCATAACACGCCGCTCTACCTGACTCGCCACGTCGGCGCTTCGCGCCTCTGGTATACGCCCCCGCCGGGATCCACAAGAACGCCAAGCCACGTCGGCGCGATTTCGCCTCTCCCCTCGTTGGGAGAGGCCGCGCGCAGCGCGGGAGAGAGGGCGGCTGGTTGAGGCGATAGCTGTCAAGTAATGACGTCAGCAATAAAACTAAAAATTAATCGATCCCCAGTTTTTCCAGTTTATACCGCAGGGCGCGGAAGGTGATGCCGAGCAGCTTGGCTGCGGCAGTCTTGTTCTGGTTGGCGCGGGCCAGGGCGTCGCGGATGGCGGCTTCTTCGACGCGGGCGATGTACTTATCCAGATTCTCATCGCTGTCCGGGCCGGCGGTCTCGACGTCCTGCGACTCGTCGGGGTGCAGGCCGACTGGCAGTTGCAGGTCGAGCGCGGTGATTTCACCACCGTCACACAGGGTGAGCGCCCGCTCCAGGATGTTTTCCAGTTCACGCACATTGCCAGGAAATGTGTAACGCGAAAGTGCGGCAAGCCCGTCAGCAGACAGCTTCGGTACGGCCATGCCGAGACTTGCAGCAAGCCGCGCGCACAGGTGTTCGGCCAGCACCGGGATGTCCTCGGGTCGCTCGCGCAGGCTCGGGACAGCCAGCTCGATGACGTTCAGGCGGTAGTACAGGTCCTGGCGGAACGTGCCTTCCCGCAACAGGCTTTGCAGATCCTTGTGGGTGGCGGAAAGGATGCGCACGTCCACCTTTATTTCACTCTGGCTGCCCACGGGACGGATGGATTTCTCCTGGATGGCGCGCAGCAGCTTCACCTGCATGTGCAGCGGCAGATCGCCGACCTCGTCGAGAAACAACGTGCCGCCGTCCGCGGCCTTGAACAGGCCATCTTTGTCCGCGCCCGCGCCGGTAAAGCTGCCTTTGCGGTGGCCGAAGAACTCGCTTTCCATGAGGGCCTCCGGGATCGCACCGCAGTTCACCGGCACGAACAATCCGGACGCGCGCGGACCGAGATCGTGGATGAGACGCGCGACCAGTTCCTTGCCGGTGCCGGATTCGCCATGGATATAAACCGGCGCCTGGCCGCGCGCGAGTTTGTCGATAAGCAGGCGTACTTTGTCGATCGCCGGCGACACGCCGAGCAGTTTCTGGTTGGCGCCGCTGTGTTTCGCCGAGGCAGCGGCGGCGGGGCTTTGGCCGACGCGCAGCGCCGAGCGCACGATGTTGCGCAGGTCGTTGACATCCAGCGGTTTGGACACGAAATCGAACGCGCCGGCCTTGAGCGCCGTGATGGCGGTCTCCATGTTGCCGTGTGCGGTGATGACGGCGCACGGCAGATGCGGGTGTTTTTCCTGAATATGGCGGACCAGATCGATGCCGTTGCCGTCCGGCAGGCGCATGTCGGTGAGGCACAAATCGAACTTGAACTGGCTGAGGAGGTGATGCGCTTCCTCAATATTTTGCGCCGAGCGTGTCTCGAGATTCATGCGCCCGAGGGTGAGTTCCAACAACTCGCGGATGTCGGGTTCATCATCCACGATCAAGACCTGATTTTTGCTCATACTGTCCCTGCCCCAAATTCACCGCATTCCTCGGCCCGGGCGAAGGTCACGCGGAAACGACTGCCGATCCCCTTGTCGCCGGGAAAGTACTCCAGCCGCCCGCCGTTGCTTTCGCACAGCTCCCTGGCAATGTATAGACCAAGACCCGTGCCTTTGGGCGTGGTGGTGAAGAACGGGTCGAAGATAATTTCGACAATGTCCACCGGTACACCGCTGCCCCAGTCGATCACATCCAGGAACGGCCGGTTGCCCGAGTCATGGCCGGTTTTGAAGGCGATGAGCGCTTTTTCCGTGAAGCGCGGGCTGTGGCGCAGGGCGTTCTGGCACAGATTGCCGACCACCTGCTGCAGCTGCTCTGGATCCACGCACACGGCCTGGTCGGTAACGCCGGACGTCTGGAACATCTCTGGCGGGTGTTCGCCGGTGATGGTGAACTGGTGGATGAAATCATCGATCCAGGGGCCAAGTTGCAGCGTGACGGGATTGACCTTGTCGCGCCGCGCGAGCTGCGTGACGTTCTCGATGATGATGTTCATGCGCCGGCTCTGGTCCTGAATGATGCGCAACAGGCGTGTCTCGTCCTCGTCTTTGCCGGGGGATTCGTCCAGCAGCTGGGCGGCATGGGCGATGGCGCCGAGGGGGTTGCGAATCTCGTGGGCGATGCTCGCGGTGAGGCGCGCCAGGGCCGCCATCTTGAGCTGCTGGGCCTGCTGTTTGAGCGCTGCGGTGTCTTCCAGGAACACCAATACGCCGGTGTCCTCGCGGCGCTCGCCCACCGGCACAAAGCGCGACAACAGCGCGAAGCCCGCGCGGCTGTGGATGATGCTGCGCACGCCACCGGCGACCCGGCCCTGCCATTGCCGCATCTGTTCCGCCAGATCGGAAGACATATCGGAGAGCATGGCTTTGTTGCCGATTTCCTGCGCCACACCGAGAAAAGTGCGCGCGGTTTTATTCAGCATGTGCACCCGGCCATCCCAATCGCAGGCCAGGACACCCGAGTGCATGCGCTGGATGATGAGGTCATTGACCTGCGCCAGGTTGGCGAGATCCACGCCGCGCTGCTGGGCGAGCGCCTCGGTGGCGCGCAGGCGTTGCGCTAGCAGATGGGTGAGGCTGGCGGTGGCGAACAGGCCGATGCCGAGCAGACCCATCTGGGTATAGCCATCGGTTTTCCAACGCTGGCCGATCCATTCTCCTTCGGTCAGGAACGCCCAATTTACTTCAATGCCGATGGCGATGGTCGCGAGCGCCGCGAACAGGATCGTGAGGCGCGTTCCGAGCATGAGGCTCGCGCCCGCGACCGCCACCAGCAGCAGCAGGCCGACACCGCTCCCCAGGCCTTGGCTGGCATGCATCAGCAGGGTGAGCAGGGTGATGTCGGCGAACGCCAGAAAAGTCGCCTGAGTCTCGAAGTCCGGCCAGCGACGCCAGATACCGGCCTCTGCCAGCAGTGCAGTTCCCAGATAGGTGAGGGCGGTGATTTGAAAGAGACGCGGGGCGGCGGTCCCGAAGGGTGCAATGTTTTCGCCCGAAAAGGTCAACGTCACCGCCGCGAGCGCGATGCCCAGGCGATAAAAATTGAAGGAACGCAGCAGCCTCCAGTTTTCCGCCGTGAAGGCGGTCTGGCTGTCTGCCGACGACATGGTGGAGCCGAAAAGTCCTATGCCCATGATTCGCTCGATCGTGTCCTAAGCGGGTGCCCGGAAGACCTAACGCCGGGCCTGTGGACATCTAATATGGTTATTTTTGTGCAGGCGTGCCTTCCTTAGAACCAGTTTAATTTTTGGCGCGATCGGCGTCAGCGTGGTCGCTGCCGCAGTAAACCTTGGTGCGCGCCGCGACCGCCTCAGAGCGGGGCACAAACACCCCGCAGTAATCACAGCGTAGCATGTCCGCAGGAGGTGGAGGGGGAGGGGAATCGGAGCGGCGTTTGGCAAGCGCGCGCTTGATAAGACGCAGGATAAGCCACAGAACGAGCAGAACGAGGGCGATACGCAGCATTTGACCCATGGTTGCAACCTTGCCTCCGGTCCTCGGAGAGAATGGCCGGGATGCGTGCCGGGGCCGAACAGAGGTTGGTCGGGATGAGAGGATTCGAACCTCCGGCCCCTTGCTCCCGAAGCAAGTGCTCTACCAGGCTGAGCTACATCCCGAATGGTTTATGGAAAGCAAGCTTGCACAAATTATATAGCCATATTAATGCGTGCGATGGACGGAAAAACGGGCCAGGTCAAGCAGCGCTTGTTTGTACGGCGATTCGGGAATCGCGACCAGGGCCTGCACGGCACACCGGGCCTCGTCCTCGGCCTTGCGCGCAGTGTACGCATTTGCCCCGGTCGATTCAATGGCCGCCACCACCTCCGCGATGTGTTCCAGCCCGCCTTTTTCTATAGCCGCGCGCAACAGCCGTTGCTGCGTCTCGTCGCCGGTGCGCAGCGCGTACAGCAATGGCAGCGTGGGCTTGCCCTCGGCCAGGTCGTCGCCGACATTCTTGCCCAGGACCTGGCTGTCGGCGCTGTAGTCGAGCACATCGTCGATCATCTGGAAGGCGGTGCCAAGATGCATGCCGTACTTCGCCATGGAATCCTCGATTGCCGGCGGCTGGTTACTGATAACGGCGCCGAGGCGCGCGGCCGCCTCGAACAACTTGGCGGTCTTGCTGTAGATTACCCGCAGATAGTTTTCCTCGGTGCCCTCCGGATCGTGACAGTTCAGCAGTTGCAGCACCTCGCCCTCGGCGATGGTGTTGGTGGTCTTGGCCAGAATCTCCATGACCCGCATGCTGCCCACGTCCACCATCATCTCGAAGGCGCGCGAGTAGAGGAAATCGCCGGTCAGCACGCTCGCCTCGTTCCCCCAGACGGTATTGGCGGTCGACTGGCCGCGGCGCATCGCCGAGGCATCCACGACATCGTCGTGCAGCAGGGTGGCGGTGTGAATGAATTCGATAATTGCGGCGAGCGCGACATGCTTGTCCCCGGCGTAACCCAGGGCGCGCGCCGCCAGGATCACCAGCAGCGGCCGCAGGCGTTTGCCGCCACTGTGAATGATGTAGGCGCCGAGCTGGTTGATAAGAGCGACATCGGAACTGAGCCGCCGGTCGATCTCGCGGTCCACCGCCTCCCGGTCGGTCCGGGTAAGTGCCAGGATGGGGGCGAGGTCCATGGGGTGGTGCCAGGGTCGGAGTCAGCGGGGCGGCATGCTAGAGGATGCCTTGAGATTCAGCAAGCAAATCCGCGTCATCTGGTGACGCCCGTTTGGCCGGAATCGGGGCTTGTCAGTCCCCGGCTAAGGCCATACAATGCGCGGCTTCCACGCACCAGATTTGCTGGAGAGTCAGTCATGTACGCGGTAGTCGAGACAGGTGGCAAGCAGTACCGGGTAGCAGTCGGCGACGTGCTGCGCGTGGAGAAACTTGAGGCTGAGCAAGGCACGGCGGTTAACCTCGACAAGGTGCTGATGGTCGCGGACGGCGACCAAGTGCGCGTCGGCACGCCGAACCTGGCCGGTGCCTCGGTCACCGCCACCGTCAAGGCACATGGCCGCGCGGACAAGATCCACATTTTCAAATTCCGCCGCCGCAAGCATTACCGCAAAAGCCAGGGGCATCGCCAGCATTACACCGAGCTTGAAATTACAGCCATTAGTTAAAACAGATTCACACCGACTCCCCCTCTCCCTCTGGGAGAGGGATGGGGTGAGGGCAACCGACCAGACGTAAGCTAAAGAGCACACCCATGGCACACAAAAAAGCAGGCGGCAGTTCCCGCAACGGCCGCGACTCCGAATCCAAACGGCTGGGCGTCAAGCGCTTCGGCGGCGAGCAGGTGCGCGCCGGCAACATCATCGTGCGCCAGCGTGGCACCGAGTTCCATCCGGGTGTGAACGTCGGCATCGGCCGCGACCACACCCTGTTCGCCACCGCGAACGGTCAGATCAAGTTCGAAATCAAGGGCCCGCGCAGCCGCCAGATCGTGAGCGTGGTCGCTTCCTGACTTTGTCCGTCATCGAAGTATCGAAACCCCGCGCAGAACACGGCGCGGGGTTTTTTGTTTATGGATTTCAGCCGCAGATGAACACAGATCAACGCAGATAAAAAACATTCTTGCATGATGCTGGATGATCATCCGCGTTCATCTGTGTTCATCTGTGGCTAAAGAGATTTGAGCCATGAAATTCGTCGATGAAGCCAATATCCGGGTCGAGGCCGGCAACGGCGGCGATGGCGTCGCGAGCTTCCGGCGCGAGAAGTTCATTCCATTCGGCGGTCCGGACGGCGGCGACGGCGGGCGCGGCGGCAGCATCACGCTGGTGGCGAACAGCGGCCTCAACACGCTCGCCGATTTTCGTTTCACCACCACCTTTCGCGCCAAGCACGGCGGGCGCGGCGCCGGCCGCCAGTGTACCGGCCGCTCCGGCGAGGATTTGCTTGTCCCGGTACCGCTTGGCACCGTGGTGCGCGATGCCGATACCGGCGAGACCATCGGCGACCTGACGCGCACCGGCGATCGATTGCTGGTGGCGCATGGCGGCAAGGGCGGTCTCGGCAATTCGCACTTCAAGTCCAGCGCCAATCGCGCGCCACGCCGGTTTATCCCCGGCACACCGGGCGAACACCGCACGCTGCAGCTCGAATTGCAGGTGCTGGCGGACGTCGGTCTGCTGGGCCTGCCGAACGCCGGCAAGTCCACGCTGCTGCGCGCCGTGTCACAGGCGCGTCCCAAGGTCGCGGATTATCCTTTCACCACCTTGCACCCGCACCTCGGTGTGGTGCGCGTGGGGCCCGAGCGCAGCTTTGTGATGGCCGATATCCCGGGCCTGATCGAGGGCGCCGCCGAGGGCGCGGGGCTCGGCATTCGCTTTCTCAAACACCTGGCGCGCACGCGTATCCTGTTGCATCTGGTGGACGTGGCGCCGCCCGACCCCGAAGCCGATCCGGTCAAGGCAGTCAAGGCGCTGGCCGCAGAGCTGAAAAAATTCAGCAAGGAGCTGGCCGCGCGCGAACGCTGGCTGGTGCTGAACAAGATGGATTTGCTGCCGTCGGATGAACAGGAAGCGCTTGCCGGGAAAATCGTAAAAGGCTTGCGCTGGAAAGGGCCGGTCTTTAGTGTTTCGGCCGCCACCGGCGAAGGTTGCCAGGTACTCGCCGCGAAGCTCATGGAGCGGCTTGAGGCGTTGCGACAGGTCGCGGATGACGAGCAGGCCGAGTCTGCAGAGCTTGAGGAATGAAGACAGATTATTGAATTGCCTATGCATACAGAACGAACCTTTCTGACCCAGACACGCCGTTGCGTGGTGAAAATCGGCAGCGCGTTGCTGACCAACAATGGCCTCGGTCTGGACGTGGCGGCGATCGCCGGCTGGGTCGGCCAGATTGCGGCCCTGCGCGCGCGCGGCATCGAGGTGGTGCTGGTGTCGTCCGGGGCGGTGGCGGCCGGCATGCAGCGCCTCGGATTCGAGAGCCGGCCCCACGCCCTGCACGAGTTGCAGGCGCTCGCCGCCGTCGGGCAAATGGGATTGGTGCAACGCTACGAATCACTGTTCCAGCAGCACGCCATCCACACCGCCCAGGTGCTGCTCACGCACGACGACCTTGCCAACCGCGAGCGCTATCTCAACGCGCGCAGCACCCTGCGCACGTTGCTGGCGCTCGGCGTGGTGCCGGTGGTCAACGAAAACGATACGGTTGCGACCGAGGAGATCCGCTTCGGCGACAACGACACGCTCGCCGCACTCGTCGCCAACCTGGTTGAGGCGGAGTTGCTGGTGATCCTCACCGACCAGGCTGGACTCTATAACAAGGATCCGCGTCGATATGCGGATGCGGTACTGGTGAGCGAGGGTGAAGCCGGCGATGCCCGGCTGCTGGACATGGCCGGCGCCGCCGCGTCCCTCGGACGTGGCGGCATGCGCACCAAGCTGCTGGCCGCCGCCAAGGCGCAGCGCTCGGGCGCGGCCACGGTTATCGCCGGAGGCCGCGAGCCGGAGGTGCTGGCGCGGCTGCTGGCCGGTGAAGCCATCGGCACCTGTCTGCGGCCGTCGCAGGAGCGGGTCGCGGCGCGCAAGCAGTGGCTCGCCGGGCAACTGCAGATTCGCGGCCGGCTGACACTCGATGACGGTGCGGTGAAGGTGCTGCGCCAGGCCGGCAAGAGTCTGCTGCCGGTGGGCGTGAAGGTGGTGGACGGGCAATTCGCCCGCGGTGAAGTCGTGGTCTGTGTCGATGCGGCCGGGCGCGAGGTCGCCAGAGGTCTCGTGAACTACAGTTCCGACGAGGCCGCACGCATCATCGGCCAGCCGAGCGACCGGATCGAGGCGATCCTGGGGTACGTGGATGAGCCGGAACTGATCCATCGTGACAACATGGTGCTGGTATAAGAATTTCCAGAATGATAGTTCTCAGATATTCATCAATAAAAAAGGCCGGTCGCATGACCGGCCTTTTTTGTGCGGGTATCGCGCCTCAGGCGAGGGCACGCACGCGCTTGTTCAGGTTGCTCTTGTGGCGGGCGGCGTTGTTGCGGTGCACCAGCCCCTTTTTGGCGGAGCTGTCGATCACCGCTGCCGCTTCGCGGAAGGCCAGTTGGGCGCCGGCCTTGTCCTTGGCTTCCACCGCTTTCAGAACCTTCTTGATCTGGGAACGCATCGCCGAACGTTGCGCGGTGTTGCGCGCGCGGTGGGTCTCCGCCTGACGGGCGCGTTTCTTTGCTTGAGCTGTATTGGCCACTGCGGTGCCTCGTGATTCGAGTTGCGGAAAAGCCGGTCATTATCAATATTTTGGCCGGTTCTGTCCAGCGGAAAGGCCATTATTCGGGCCATTCGCCTGCCTCCGCAGGTGCGGCCGGTCGGGGATTGACCTAATATACAAGGCCTTCACGCATCCTGCCGTTTCCACCCCCTCCATGTCACGCCGGCTCTTCAAATCCACCCTCATCACAGGCGGCATGACGCTCCTGTCACGCATCGCCGGCCTGATCCGCGACATCGTGTTTGCCGGCTACCTCGGCGCCAGCGCCGAGATAGCCGCCGACGCCTTCTATGTGGCGTTCCGCATTCCCAATTTTTTGCGGCGCATCTTCGGCGAAGGCGCATTCTCACAATCGTTCGTGCCGATATTCACCGAGTATAAGACCCGCAACACCAGGGAAGAGATTCGTGAATTTGTGGATCGGATGGCAGGCATCTTCGGTCTGGTGTTGTTTGTCATGACACTTGCGGGTGTGCTGGCGGCGCCATTTATCGTGTACGTTCTGGCACCGGGCTTTACCGGCGAGAAGTACGACCTTACCGTCGCAATGCTGCGCATCACCTTCCCCTATATTCTTTTCATTTCGCTGGTCGGCATGGCGGCCGGCATACTTAATACCTATGGGCGCTTTGCCGCTGCCGCCTTCACCCCGGTGCTTCTCAACCTGTCGCTGATCGGAGCGGCGCTGTGGCTCGCGCCGCGCATGCATAACCCGGTGATGGCGCTTGCCTGGGGGGTGTTCATCGCCGGTGTCGCGCAGCTCCTGTTCCAGTTACCGTTTCTGGCGCGGCTTGGGTTGTTGCCGCGGCCCAGGCTCAAGCGCGGGCACGATGGCGTGGCGCGCGTGTTCAAGCTCATGTTGCCGGCGATTTTCGGCGTGTCTGTGGCGCAGATCAATACACTCATCAACACCATCCTGGCGTCGTTCCTGGTGACGGGCAGTGTGTCCTGGCTCTATTTCTCCGACCGGCTCATGGAGTTCCCGCTCGCCGTTTTTGGCATCGCGCTCGCCACCGTGATTCTGCCGAGCCTGTCGCATCAGCACACGAACGGCGACAAAGGTGAATTCTCGCGCCTGCTCGACTGGGCATTGCGCTGGGCGTTCCTGATCGGTGTTCCCGCGACGGTGGCGCTGGTGATGCTCGCCGGGCCGCTGCTGATTAGTTTTTTCCATTATGGAAAGTTCAACGAACAGGACGTACTCATGAGCAGCCAGGCGCTGATTGCCTTTGCCGCCGGCCTGCTCGGGTTTATTCTGGTGAAGGTGTTGGCGCCCGGGTTCTACGCGCGCCAGGATACGAAAACCCCGGTGCGCATCGGTATGATCGCCATGGGCGTGAACATCGTGTTGAGCGTGGCGCTTGTTTTTGTGCTCCAGCACACGGGTCTGGCGCTGGCCATCTCAGTTGCCGCGTTTGTGAACGCAGCGCTACTCTACCGGGTGTTGCGCCGCACCGGGGTGTATGCTCCGGAGGCCGGCTGGGGTCTGTATTTCACGCGCTTGGTGTTGGCCACGGCGGCCATGGGCGCGATGTTGGCCTGGGGCATGGGCGATCTCGATGTGTGGCTTCAGGCCAGCGCATCGAGTCGAGCCCTGCACCTTGCTGTTCTGGTCATTGGCGGCGGGCTGGTGTATCTCGCGGCATTGTTTCTGTTCGGCGTCCGGCCGCGTGCGCTGTTGCTCAAGCGGCCCGGGGCGGGAGATCAATAAAGATGTCTGAACGTCCGTCCGTCTATCAGATCGTCACGCGCGATGAAACGCGCGTGTTCACGCTCGCCGAGGCGGAAGAACTGTTTCCGCTGGTGCGGGCAATCACCGAGGCGGCGTGGCGCGAGCTTGAACCGGTGCGGCGCAAGCTCGAGGCGATGGCGCCGGCGAACCCGCACATCCACGAGGTCGAGCGCCGGTACGAGGTAATCGTGAAGCGCTGGATGGCGAAAATGGCGCGTCTCGGTCTGGTGGTGAAGGGGTTGTGGCTGGTGGACTTCGACACCGGCGACGGCTACATCTGCTGGAAGTTTCCGGAACTGCGTATCGGTCACTACCACGGCTATCACGAGGGCTACACCACGCGCCGGCCGCTGCGCGAAGTGATCGAGGAAATCGATCCGGATTGGGCCCACTAAAGAAGTCTGATTAACTATCATTTGCCGCAAAGGCGGCGAAAACTTCTTATTCAGAGATTACCTAACTCATTAAATATATTGTGTTTTTGTTCATCGGCCTTTATCCTTGGCCGTTATTCCGGTAGCGGCGTTCCTGCATGCAACTCATCCGCGGTCTGCATAACTTGAAGCGTGAGGATCGCGGTTGCGTCGCGACCATCGGTAACTTCGACGGTGTGCATCTCGGTCACCAGGCGGTCATCGGTCAATTGGCCGAGAAGGGCGCGGAGCTGCAACTGCCGGTCACGGTCATTATTTTCGAACCGCAACCACCTGAGTATTTTTTGAGCGCCGACAAGGTTCCGGCGCGTCTCACGCGCCTGCGCGAAAAGGTTCAGGCGCTGCGCCGCTATTCCGTCGATCGCGTGTTGTGCCTGCGCTTCGACGAGCGTCTGGCGAAAATGGCGCCGGATGAATTTATCCGCAGCATTTTGATAGAAGGTCTGGGCGTGCGCTATCTGGTGGTGGGTGACGATTTCCGGTTTGGCGCCAGGCGCGCCGGCGACTTCGCGCTGCTGCGCAAGACCGGCGATGCGTGCGGTTTTCAGGCCGTACCCATGCACACCTTCACCATCGACGGCGAACGCGTGAGCAGCACGCGCATCCGCGCGGCGCTCGCTGCCGGCGACATGGCTACGGCCGAGAAGCTGCTCGGCCGGCCGTATCGCATGTGCGGGCGCGTGGTACATGGCGACAAACTCGGGCGCACCATCGGCATACCGACGGTGAATGTACATTTGCACCGTGTTGCCACACCGGTGAAGGGCGTTTATGTGGTTGAGGTGTTCGGTCTGCATCACGAGCCGGTCACGGGCGTCGCGAGCGTTGGCACGCGCCCAACCGTGGACGGCACGCACATGCTGCTCGAGGTCCATTTGTTCGAGTTCAGTCGCGAGGTTTACGGCCACTACATCAACATCAATTTTTTGCACAAGCTGCGCGACGAACAGCGCTTCGCGTCCATCAATGAGCTCAAGGTATACATGCAGCGCGACATCGACGCGGCGCATGCCTGGTTTGCGACGCGCGAGCGCAGCGGACGCGCCCAGGCCGCCGGCCATTCCTGAGATATTTATGTCCAGCGACAAGAACGACAACGAGTACAAGCACACGCTTAATCTGCCGCAGACGGATTTTCCGATGAAGGCGAATCTCGCCGCGCGCGAACCGGAAACGCTCAAGCGCTGGGAGGAGATGGATCTGTACAGCAAGTTGCGCGCGGCGCGCAAGGGTAGCCCTAAGTACATCCTGCACGACGGTCCGCCGTATGCGAACGGCGACATCCATATCGGTCACGCCGTGAACAAAGTGCTCAAGGACATGGTGGTGAAGTCGAAGTCCCTGAGCGGTTTCGACACACCCTACGTGCCGGGCTGGGATTGCCACGGATTGCCGATCGAACATCAGGTGGAGAAGAAGATCGGTAAGGCCGGCGACCAGGTGAACGCGAGCGCGTTCCGCAAGGCCTGCCGCGAGTATGCGACGAAACAGGTCGAAGGCCAGCGCGAGGATTTCAAACGCCTCGGCGTGCTCGGCGATTGGGCGCGTCCGTACCTTACGATGGATTTTAAATTCGAGGCCGACATCCTGCGCCAGCTCGGGCGGGTGATCGCCGGCGGGCATGTGTACAAGAGCTTTAAGCCGGTACACTGGTGCATCGACTGCGGTTCGGCGCTGGCCGAGGCCGAGGCCGAGTACGAAGACAAAACCTCTCCGGCCATCGACGTGCGTTTTCCGGTTGCGGACGAGGCAGCCTTGTTTGCGCGCCTGGAGTATGTATCCGGGCACACTGGACACGGTCCGCTCTCAGTACTCATCTGGACCACCACGCCCTGGACGTTGCCCGCCAACCAGGCGGTAGCGGTGCATCCGCAGATGGAGTATGTGGTGACGCAGACCGAAGGCGAGCACCCCGAACGCCTGCTGCTGGCTGAACCGTTGCTCAAGAGTGTGATGTTGCGCTACGGCGTCGAACGCTATCGCGTCATCGCCACCTGTGCCGGCGCGGCGCTGGAAGGTATCCGCCTGCGGCATCCGTTCTATGCGTGTGAGGTGCCGATTGTTCTTGGCGAGCATGTCACCACCGACGCCGGCACCGGCTGTGTGCACACCGCGCCCGGCCACGGCCAGGATGACTATGTGGTGGGCGCGCGTTACAAGCTGGAGGTGCACAACCCGGTGGGTGGCGATGGCAAGTTTCTGCCCGGCACCGAACTGTTCGCCGGCGAGCATGTGTTCAAGGCGAACGGACACGTGATTGAGGTTTTAAAAATGCGCGGCATGCTGGTGCATGAAGAGGCGCTGCGCCACAGTTACCCGCACTGCTGGCGGCATAAGACGCCGATTATTTTCCGCGCCACGCCGCAGTGGTTCATCGGCATGGACAGCGCCGGGTTGCGCGCCAAGGCGCTGACCGAGATCAGGAAGGTCGCGTGGGTGCCGGATTGGGGGCAGGCGCGCATCGAGGGCATGGTGGCGAATCGCCCGGACTGGTGCATCTCGCGTCAGCGCACCTGGGGTGTTCCGATCGCGCTATTCCTGCACAAGGAAACCAGCAAGCTGCATCCGGAAACGCCGCGCCTGATTGAAGAAGTGGCGAAGCGCATTGAGCAGAAGGGTGTGGATGCCTGGTTCGATCTCGCTGCTTCCGAACTGCTGGGCAAGGACGCCGATCAATACGAAAAGGTGACGGACATTCTGGACGTGTGGTTCGACTCGGGCGTCACACACGGTTGCGTACTGGAAACGCGTCCGGAATTGCAATTTCCCGCCGATCTTTACCTGGAAGGTTCGGATCAGCATCGCGGCTGGTTTCAATCGTCACTGTTGTCATCGGTCGCGATCCATGGCATAGCGCCTTACAAGGCCGTGCTCACGCACGGTTTCACCGTGGACGCGAAGGGCAAGAAAATGTCTAAGTCCAAGGGCAACACAATCGTGCCGCAACAGGTTATCAAGACGCAGGGCGCCGATATCCTGCGCCTGTGGGTGGCGGCCACCGACTACCGCACCGAGATGAATATCTCGGATGAAATTCTGACGCGCATCGCTGACTCGTATCGACGTCTGCGCAACACGGCGCGCTATCTGCTTGCCAATCTGGCCGGTTTCGATCCGGCGCGCGACCTGCTGAAGCCAGCGGAGATGCTGGCGCTCGATCGCTGGGCGCTCGATCGCGCGCGCTCGCTGCACCAGGATATCGTTGCGGCTTACGACAGTTATAGTTTCCACATCATTTATCAGCGCCTGCACCAGTTCTGTTCCGTCGAGCTGGGCGGCTTCTATCTGGACGTGCTCAAGGACCGCGTGTACACAACGCGCGCCGACAGCCGTGCGCGGCGATCCGCACAGACCGCCATGTACCACCTGCTCGAAGCACTGGTGCGCTGGATGACGCCGATATTGAGTTTCACCTCGGAAGAAATTTGGCGCAGCATGCCGGGCAACCGCGGCGAGAGCGTGTTGCTCGAAACCTGGTATGCGCTGCCCGAGGATGCCGCGCACGACCAACTGGCGAGCGAGGCGTACTGGGACAAACTGCTCGCGGTGCGCGAGCAGGTCGCGCGCGAACTGGAGAAGGAACGCGTGGCCGGCGCGATCGGTTCCTCACTCGAAGCCGAGGTGGATTTGTATGCCGATGCCGAGCTGCGTGCCTTGCTCGCCAAACTCTCTGACGAGTTGCGCTTCGTGTTCATAACCTCCGAGGCGCGTGTGCAGGATCTTGCCGCGCATCCCGCGACGGGAGTGGAAACCGCACTCAAGGGGCTGCGCGTGGCGGTCAGCGCCTCGGGCCATGCGAAATGCAGCCGTTGCTGGCATCGGCGCGCGGATGTGGGATCGAACGCCCAGCATCCGAAGCTTTGCGGACGCTGTGTCACGAATGTCACGGGTGCGGGTGAACAACGGAGGTATGCCTGATGTTCCGGTTTCTGTGGATTACCGTGGCTGTGTGCATCGCCGATCAGGCGACGAAATATTTTGCACTGAAACATCTCCTGCGCTCGGAGATGGCGCTTACGCCGTTCTTGAATTTTGCACTGGCCTTCAACACCGGTGCGGCGTTCAGTTTCCTGAGCGATGCCGGTGGCTGGCAGAATCTGTTCTTCGTCGGCGTGGCGATTGTGGTATCGATCGTTATTCTGTTTATGGTGCGCCGCCTTGGCGCGAACGATACCCAGGTTGCGGTAGCACTGATGCTGGTGCTGGGCGGGGCCGCGGGCAATGTCATCGACCGGGTGCGCTTCGGTTATGTCGTGGACTTCATTGACGTTTACTACCGATCCTGGCATTGGCCTACCTTTAATATTGCGGATTCGGCCATCACCGTGGGCGCCATCCTGCTGGTAATGGACGCGCTGGGCATTACTTTCCGGCGTCGTTCTGACTAGAAAAATGTAGGGTGGGCCAGCGCGGCCGCTCTCGCGCATCCATGCGCTTCGCGGCATTCGTACGTCCCTGTACAGCACAGCGCGTAGCCCACCGATCCACATTTTTGTTGGGTTTCGCTGCGCTCTACCCAACCTACAGGAGAGGCATGTTGTTATCAGATGGTTAATACAATTCAGCCGGGCAGCCGCGTGACGTTGCAATACACCCTCAGCCTTGCCGATGGGACCGTTGTGGACAGCACGCACGCCGGTGAACCGGCAACTTATACCGTGGGGAACGGTGAACTGATCGAGTTCCTGGAGCAACGGCTGCTGGGGTTGCAGGTCGGGGAACGCCGTCATTTCGAGATCAGCGCCATGGAAAGTCAGATGCCGGCCACCTCGGAGGCGGTTCAAAGCCTGTCACGCGGCGACTTTCCCGGGGGTATGGTGTTGGCGCCGGGTCAGGTGATTGGCTTCGAAACGCCGAACGGCCAGGAAGTACCTGGTCTGATCCTGAGTGTCTCGGATACGGAAGTTCAGATCGATTTCTCCCATCCACTCGCCGGGCGTGACCTTATCTTCGATGTGGAGATCCTGGCGGTTGAACCGGGTTGATTGCCTGATTGTTCCTGTACCCGTCATAATAGGGAGCCTCTATAAAATCTGGTTTTTATGTAGGATGGGTTAAGCCGCGCAAGCGGCGAACCCAACAAAATCATACCGATTGGTGGATTTGCTGTGCTGTGCAGGACGCACGAATGCCGCGAGCGCAGGGATGCGCAAGTGCGGCCGCTGAATCCACCCTGCATTTCTGAATTTTTAGAGTTTCCAAAAGTCATTGGTCTCCATTCCCAACTGGCCACGTAACATGCAAGTAATCCTCGCCAACCCACGCGGCTTCTGCGCCGGTGTCGACCGCGCCATCGAGATTGTCGAGCAAGCGCTGGCGCGTTTCGGCGCGCCCATCTACGTGCGTCACGAGGTAGTGCATAACCGCTTCGTAGTCGAGAACCTGCGCGCCAAGGGCGCGGTGTTCGTGGAAGAGTTGGATGAAGTCCCGGACGGCGCCACGGTCATCTTCAGCGCACATGGCGTGTCGCAAGCGGTGCGCCAGACCGCGGCAAAGCGCGGCCTCACCGTGTTCGACGCCACCTGCCCGCTTGTCACCAAGGTGCATGTGGAAGTTTCCCGCCAGCGCCGCCACGGCACTGAAGTTGTGCTCATCGGACATGCCGGCCACCCGGAGGTGGAAGGCACCCTCGGCCAGGTCGCGGACGGCATGCACCTCATTGAAACCGTTGAGGATATCGCGCGTCTTACGGTACGCGACCCGGATAATCTTTCCTATGCGACTCAAACAACGCTGTCACTCGACGACACGGCGCGTGTCGTCGCTGCGTTGCGCGTGCGCTTCCCAAAGATTAAAGGACCGAAGAAAGACGACATCTGTTACGCCACCCAGAACCGCCAGGACGCAGTACGCACGCTCGCACAACAGTGCCAGGTTGTGCTGGTAGTAGGCTCAGCCAACAGCTCCAACTCCAATCGCCTGCGCGAAGTGGCGGAAGCGCAAGGCGCCCGCGCCTGGATGATCGACGGCCCCGACGACATTCGCCGCGAGTGGCTGGAGGGCGCACAGACCATCGGTCTCACCGCCGGCGCTTCCGCGCCGGAGGTGCTGGTTCAGCGTGTCGTGGAGCGGCTGCGCGAGTGGGGCGTGGGGGTGGTGAATGAACAGGCCGGTGTGCCGGAGAGCGTGGAGTTTCCGGTGCCGCGGGAGCTTCGATAGCGTCAAGGTTGTTGAGGAACTCACTAAAACACCAGTATCGCTCACGAAGGCCTTGAGAGTCGTTGACCAGCCGAGCACACTCCGAAGATCGACAGATGAGGTTCTTGTGGGCCGTATTTGGGTAAAACGTTGGCACACAGGGTATACCTTAGAATTGAACTGCCTAATTGTGTAGAAATATTTCGAATCGTGGCGTTTGCTGAAAGTTGTATGACGATTACTGGTCGCCTTGAAGCAGGCTGATTTGAAAAAGTGAGGATCTAACAGGTTGTTGAAAAAGCCCATCCATGGGCTTTTTCAACCCGGCCGCTCCTGCGCATCCCTGCGCCCGCGGCATTGGTACATCCTGTACGGCACAAAGCGAAAAATGTGCCCTGTAATAATTACAAGGGCGCATTGCTTCATTTTTCAAACACATACGGCGTGTTTGAAAAATGGCGGCCCTTCCATGTGCCGCACGCAGGTTGTTTTTCAACAGCCTGCTAATGCGCTACGCCATCGTTATTGAAAGAGCAGAAAACAACTACTCGGCCTATGTTCCGGATTTACCTGGGTGTGTAGCTACTGGCGCAATCATCGAAGAGGCCGAAGCCCAAATACGCGAAGCTATTGAGTTTCACTTAGAAGGCTTGCGCGATGACGGGCTGCCTCTTCCGCCTCCTTCAAGCCGAGTCGAATACGTCGAAGTTGCGGCATAACCCGGCGCTCAAGATGTAAACGCACCCATCCTGCAACTGGCCCAGAGCACGCGGGCAGCTTCACAAGCGCCAATCTGTTCGATGCGTTATACTGGTAACGTTCAAGGTGGTTTCCGATTGGAAATTGCAGTCAAAATCCATTTCTGTTCTTCATCACGCGTCAGTCCTTAAGGAACCTCTGATTAAGTCGTCATTCCGGCGAAAGCCGGAATCCAGGGCTTGAAAAAGCATCGGCCGTCAGGCCGATTCTGGATGCCAGCTTTCGCTGGCATGACGGCATTACTACTTGTTCAGAGTTTCCTTAACCCTTTTGAACGACGGTCTTCGCCATTCGACCTTGACATTCGTACCTCACGAGGTACAGTGTACTAAATAAGGTACAGTGTGACTGAGCGAAAAACAAAAAGGATCCCGGCCGTCTTCTACCGTGCTAATTCAGGAACGGAGCCGGTGAGGATATGGCTCAAGGGTCTGTCGCGCGAGGACCGCCGCATTATCGGCCTCGACATCGCCACCGTTGAATACGGTTGGCCGGTGGGAATGCCGATATGTCGCGCCATCGCAGGACGCCGGGGCCTGTGGGAGGTACGGAGCTCCCTGCCAGGCGGGCGAATTGCCCGCGTGTTTTTCTGTATCCACCGTGGTCAACTCCTGCTTCTACATGGATTTTTGAAGAAGACCGAGAAGACCCCGGACAGTGATTTGGATCTCGCGATGAAGCGAAAGAAAGAGGTAGACCGATGAGCAAGAAACATCTTGGCTCTTCCTTCGAGGATTTCCTGAAGGAAGAGGGTACTTTCGAGGAAACCACCACCCGCGCCATTAAGCGCGTGCTGGCGTGGCAGATCACGGCCGAGATGAAGGCGAAGGGAATCAGCAAGCTCGAAATGGCGAGGCGCATGGGAACAAGTCGCAGCCAGCTCGACCGCTTCCTTGATCCCGATAACGACAAGGTCCTTCTCGAAACGGTGCAGCGCGCCGCCGCGGCTATTGGCAGGCGCGTTTCGATCAGTCTTGAGGAAATGCCGAAACTTTGTGCGTAGGATTACTCGGTGAGCGTCTGCTAAGGCGAGATAAAGCCAGCCCTCACCGGCCCAGAGCACGCGGGCGGCGTCACAACCGCCAATCTGTTTGACGCGCTACACGGGTAACATTCAGGGTGGTTTCCGATTGGAAATTGCAGTCAAAATCCATTTCTGTTCTTCATCACGCGTCAGTCCTTATCCCCTTTGATGCGCTTCTCGACGTACTTCAGGTCGAAGTCGAGAACTTTGGCGGCGAGCTTGTCGATGCGGGGTCTGGGCTTCTTTTCTTTGTCATCGTCGTCCCCATCGTTGTCCTGATCCACGTCAGCATGCTCCTGCTTGAGAAGTTGACGCAGACTCTTGATCTCGTGGAGCAGGCTCGGTGTATTGCCGCCCTGGGCGGCGGCGATGGCTTGGGTCAGGCCGCGGTCGATAAGAGTAAGCAGGGCCGGATCGATTAACTGCATTGAGGCCATGTCGTCTTTAACGTGTTTCTGCATGCCCCCAGCACCACGGTGGCGTTGAAGGGGGTAGGAACTGGGATTTTTGGAACGGCAACAAACCGAGGCACGAAATCATTGCGCATGAATTTTCGATATTCGGGGTAGATCGGATTGTCATCGCCGGGGCCTTCGTCGGGGAAGCCATTTAATGCGTTAACGGCACCGGTCAGCCTTGCAACGCCGACTCCAGGCAAATGCGAACTCTCAAAGCTGAAACCTCCCTGACTTTTTCCTGGGGCCAGACCACCGCTGGTATCGAATGACCAGTTCACCCTATAGCCGCTCTCTTGGCCTGCGCTATCATAATCAGGAAGGATGTTCCCATCCCAATCCTGAGGCGTGATTTGGCTCCCCGAATCGGCATGGCTGGCGAGCCCCCGGAAGCCATCAATAGCCTGTTTGCTTTGGGAGTGATTTCGTATTTTATAGTCATAGGTGAAAGTGTGTTTGTCGTTCAGTCGGAACTTCGACTTTACTTCAGGGTTGATCTTAGTCGCGGGCACATACACCACCTGGTGCCATTTGGGGTTGCCCTCTAGGTCTAACCCCTGATATGTAATCGTGTAATCACCCGTCGCAGGATCGATCACGATGCTTTCTTGCTGGGCGAGTACCGGAAATGCGATGGTCAGCATTAGAAGGAGCAAGCCCTGTGTGCACGACTGAGCAAGGTGGGTAATTTTCATGTCCCTATCCTCCGAACTCGACGTGGAAATGTTGGTTATCGGTTCCGACATAGGCGGGTACAGCCTTGCCTCCCACATCCGAAACTTGCTTCTTGAATTTATCCACGTTCCTGTCTGGTATCGAAGTCGTCGGATGTTTCGTCGGATTCCAACGAATGTCTATATCGGCGCCCTTGCGGTGCGTTAAATGGGGCGGCTGCCAAGGTTTACCCTCGTGTGCACTGCTGTCGAAGAGCCCACCACGCTCAAGGCTCGCATCGTTCAGATGTAGCACCGGGTCTTGGGGGGAATCTGCTTCGGTAAACGTTTGTGAGCGCCCTTACCAGCCCCGAGACAGTCGGTTTCAGATTATGCGAATTCGCCGGGTGGCTTGGCGTAAAACCGACCAGTACGTAGGAACCGGGCTGTGTGAACGGTACCAATCCCCTGAACCCCACCCACACCTTGTCCGGCCCTTCCTGGCGACAGTCTCGGCCGATGCATGTGGCGATTATCTTGTGGTCTCCTGCGGGCGGGCGCGCAAGGAACGTAAAAGGCATGCCGCCGCTGCCGGTGTTGCCTTCGACCACGATACCGGCGCTGACACCGTTACTGAGCAGCCCTTTTGGGCGGTTGTCGTTGTGCTGGTGCCCGCCGGAGTAGGCCTCTACCGTAACTTCGAGCTTTACATTGATGTTCGGCACGGGTTGGTTGTTGTTGTCGTACACCGTCGCGCGCAGAGTTGTTGTGACCTTACCCGGCTCGACCTCGGCGAGATCGCCGGACGCGGGCGGGTTGGCGTCGTTCGAAAGCTTGACCACAAAGGTGCCACACGGCACGTCGCCGGGGCAGGCGCATGTCGGGATGAGGGTTTCATTACCAATTGTATTGGCGCCCCCGAGAACAGGAGGCGCGGAAAAGTTACATTCAGGGGGGGGGTAGTTGTCAAGGAAACCTTCGGTCGATTCTCTGGGGAAGGAGGCGGCCGGCCGGCAGACAGTCGAAGCCAACCGGCAATTGAGCGCGCAGGACGGGGTGAAACCCACCGGCTAGTGAGCGATGGGTTTCACCCCTCCTGCGCCTTGCTATACACCATGTGTCCGGAGTACCGGAAATCGGGTTTGGTTTGTACGACCTGAGAAGTAGCGTAGGGTGTGGCCTGCGTACCGTTCTCGGAGAAAAAAGAAAAAACGGTGCGTGGGACGCACCCTACGGTGGTTCTTGTTTAGTTTAGTTACTGATCCAGTCGCCAAATAGTGCGCATTACTTCTCTCCCTCTCCCTGCGGGAGAGGGCCGGGGTGAGGGCCAAGCAGCGCAAAAATAGCCCGCATCCTCGACCGCCTGTTCCCGACGCGGTCTACCGCCTCCGTCCCTGGAGGCGTGTCCTTCTCCCGCAGGGAGAAGGGACTCAAGGCATACCGGGGTGCGCACTATTTACAGTTTTCCTCAATAATGCCATACGAACTTGAGATGCTCCGCCCTTTAACAGGCGTTCTATTTCTTCCAGCACTTGCCGCCGTTTGTCGGGTTACCATCAGTGCCTGTCGCGGCTTTTATCCCAGTAGCGGTGATGGTGAGAGTCGCACATTTTGTTATGTCAGCAGTGGCTTGTGTCCCGGCAGGGGTGGCGGTCAATGTGTAGCCGCCGTCATTGGCAGTGACACCTGTGGTCAACGTGTAATAACCGTCACTCGTTACGCCAGCCGTGAGGCCTGAAATCAAGGATCGGGGAAGGTTCGGAGGATTCGGTCCGCATGCTTGAGGCGTATCTAGAGCGATTGCGTACGCGCCGCATTGCGTGAAGAATTTTTCTTGCAGTGCGGCGATACGTGTCAGATTGATGGTTGCATCCGACCGCCGTGTCTCAGCGACATAACGGGTGTAACTGGGGTAGGCAATCGCCGCCAGAATCCCGATGATGACCACGGTAATCATCACTTCCATCAGCGTGAAACCGCTCATCGTATATTTTTTCATTGCATCGTCCTCAAAAGCTTTCTACTTGTAATCAGGAATAGTGAATCCACGTTTTGCGTTTCCTTCACCCAAACCCTCTCGACTCGGGTTCCGAACTTCGTTCTACCTCCTCCATCCATGGAGTCGTCCCGGAGGGAGAGGGCATTTTTCATGGTTCACCGCACCTGACGCCAGGAGGCACGCCCCGCCGGTTTGCAAGTGATTTTCATCGGCAGAATGACGCCGTTCGAATCCACGGACTCCACTATTTCCTTGCAAGGAGGGTTGTCGCCACGGCGTCCCGGGGGGGTTGTCAACACAATCGGGGTAGAGAGGCTGCCGCCACCGGTAGGCTTCGTGCCCGCGGCACCATACGCGTTACCAAGGTTGTCTGCGGTCGTGAAGATGCCATCGCCATCCGTATCGAATGTTTCCTTCAGTTGTCCGCCGTTCTCGATATTCAGCACCATCAACCATCCCGTGCCGCCCGGGTTGCAGGCGTCGGGGTTCGGGATCAGGGTTGTGAAGATAATCCGCCCTTCGCGCAATAGCGAGTCTGTCACTTGCCTTTCCCCCAAGTCCGGAAGGTTCACAAACCAGCCGAGGTGCGTGTTGGTGGAGACCCGGTCCAGGCGCCAGTTGATGGGTGTATTGCTGACGTTGCGCAAACTGAAAGTCCCCACCGCTCCAGCCGTGGTGATGGTTTGTTCCAGTAAGTCCGTCTTCGCTATTGGCGCCGGCTCCCTTAGCGATGGCGCCGTGCTCCGGCCGGTGACGCCGCGGTCATAGATCGCGTAGAAAGTTTGCGTCTGCTGGGGACCGGCTGTGGAACCATCCATGTTCTCCAGATATTTTCCGGTGCCAAAATAGACCATCAGCCCGCCGAAGCCAGAGGGATGGAATCCCACTGAAGGCTGACCGGTGATGGGCTGAACGACAGCTGCGGAATCGGTAGCGGTAAAGAGCGGGTTAACGTTTGCCGCCAAGGCCCAGTCCGCAGGGGTTGAGCTGCGCACGTCGATACGCCACATCTTGCCAAACAGATCGCCGGCATAAATGTAATCGGCGATGTAATCGTCGTTGATGTCTATGACCGCCGGTGTGGACATGCCGTTCGGCCGGGCCAGGGTTCCGCCGCCGCCGCTCACCCCGGTGTCGATTTTCCGGATAAGGTTGCCGGTATCGATATCGACAATGAAAATCATGGCGCGGCCCGTGCCCGTAGCTTCGTTGTCGAGTCTGTAGCCGTTGCCAAATACCGCCGCCCACTGGCCAGTGGACAGCTTGACGATACTGGCTTGGCTAAAGCTGAACCCCATGTCCGGATCGGTGAATTCCCATTTCACCAGTTGGTTGGCATTGGCCGCGCTTTCCGTGAAGCTTGACGGATCGGTAACATCAAGCGCGTAGTAACCCCGCCCGCCCTTGCGCAAGCCACCGACCAGCATGGTGCGCCAGGCGCCATTGATGAACACATCGCCCGTCGTGGGCGTGCCGTTCACGTAGTAGCGGTGTGAGTAGCTGCTTGAAGTGAGCAGGCTGAGGTTGTTCTGGCTGATATTTTCGTACACCAGATTTGGTACATAAGCCATTCTCTCCTTGCCGTCAGCGCTGTTAAAGCCGTGCAGCATGCCGTCGTTGGCACCAACGTACACCATTGGCGTTCTGCCAGCTTGGGCGGTTACGAAGGCCGAGTAAGCAACACTCTCAAGTGTGTCGGGGTAGTCGAACAGGGGTTTGCCGACGTAGACCGGGCTTGAGTCGATGATATCGCCCAGCTTGCCGGTATTGGCCGCACAACTAGTAACGGCGGTTTCTTGGAGGGCGAGAGCGAGTGTGGAGCGGGGATAGCAGGGACGCGTGCGGAATCCCAGGCCGGCACCTTCATTGGCCGAGGCGCCGCGCAAATAATTAAGGCGGGCCTCACCGTTGGCATCCGCCACATTGCTGGGGTTCTTGTTCAGTGCCGCCTGTTGCGCGGCGGTAAGGTCTGTCCAGCGAAATCGAAGCCCACGATTGCCTGGCACGCCGGTTGGGCCGGAAGTAAAAATATGGCGATCAGTGTTGTAATTTTGAGTGTTCAGGCCGTCGACTGCCGCATCCCAGTTAACGAGATCGGGCACGCCACCTGCATCCACACGTTTGGAGATCAGTTTCCCGCCCCACTTGCCCGTTTCATAGGCAACCTGAAAAAGAGACGCGCTGCCGCTGGAGGTGGTGGTTGACGTGCCAGTCGCGCCGAGACCGGCCGAACTACCCGAGATCGCGTTAATTGTCCCGATAATCTGGTTGAAGGCAGCAACCAGATCATCGGGATTGCTGGCGGCAAAGTAGTCGCCGCGGCTGTTGATGGCGGCATGCCACAGATCGTCAATGCGATCACCATCCTCAGCATCCAGCGGGTTCTCCCAGTATTGCGAGAGGGGGGTGCCGGCCAGTATTTCATCCCAATCACCGTTGCCAGCCGGGAGCGCCAGATTAAAATAATTCGCCGGGTTGCGTCTACCGGGGATGCCGAGACCGATGGTGAAGGTTTGCATGTGCTGCCAGGTGGCCGGATTATTTCGCGGGTTCCAATATATCTGGGCAGCAGATCCGGTCGTATCTCGCTGCGTGGCTCTAACATTGTTGGCCAGATCCGGGCGCAGATCCTTGTACCAGTATTCAAACGCATTGTCCGCCAGCGTGCCGGACCGGAGAGAGGCATCTTTGTAAGGGGCGATGGGCGTGTAAGCCGTGCCGTCGCCGAGCGTGCGGGCCGAACTATCAACGTCACCCGAAATCCCGGCCGTACTGTTCCAGTAGCCATCCGTCATCATGATGTGGAAATTCTTCCGGCAACTGAGCTCCGGGTTGGCGGCGGAGACGGGACCCCCGGGAACATCTCGGTACGGGCTCCAGGACTGACTGTTGGTGGTGCCCATAGATAGGCCCGCGCGCCGCATTGCCCCTCGCAGGGGCGTGGAGCCGCCGGCGGGCGAGTTGTACAAGCGGGTAAAGAACTCGCTACGGCCAGCGCTGCCGTCGATGCACAGGCTGTCGGTGCCCGTGGGGTCGTCGCAGAATCTTTTCAGCACGTTGGTGGCGTTGCTGGAGGTTGTGCTGGTGAATTTGATGTCGCTGCCGGTGCCAGGCGCGGTGCTGGGGTTGTTGAGGTGCTGGCCGGCGACGCGCACATTGGTGGGTAAGCCCCGGAATGCACGTCCGGCTGCGGATTTGGAAGCGAGGTTGCGAGTGCGGTAATACGAATACCAGTTGGCGAAGTTTTCGCGCTCGTCAGCACCGGCCGGCCCGGTGCCGGAGGTAGCGCTCACGGTGACCTGAGTGTAGCAGGCGTCGTTTGCCTCGGTGGCGGCTGTCCGTGGGGTGCAACCTGCTGTTGCCGCGTCGTACACAAAATAGAATGCCGCAACGAATCCGGCGGCGACGCCGCAGGTTTGATAGGCATTGTCTTCGTGGTTGTCGCTGAGGCCGATGGGGGAGCTGAGGGGGGGGAACTCCCAAACAGGTCTGTAACCCTTTTGGTGGTTCGCGCTTGTCACCGCCGCCGCCGCGTTGCTGAGATCGACCGTGTCCGAACCGGCGATAAAGCCATTAACCGGTGCCGCCGTAAAGACGGAGGGCGGCAAGATGGCTGCGCTGCTCGGCAAGTTGTCCGGATTCCCGCGCGGCGGCGGCGGTGTGTAGAGAACCGCTGGGTTGTAGGCGATTCCGTTGCCTTCAACGACGCCCGCAGCAGTGAACAGGCCCGGGATGGCACAGTGCCGACGCTGCGTGCCGGAGAGACCATCGGGCAGGAAACCTCTCTTCATGCTGCCGGAATCGTCGAAAGTCAGCAGCACGTTGTGTTCTGCGGAGCTGAAAACCAGCAAGGGCACATCCGGCATGGACGCCAACGCGTGCGCGTTATTCTGGCCGAGACCAAACAACATCAGGCTAAGCCCGAATGTGATGGCGTATTTTTTGATGCCGGTGTATATCGTCATGGTTTAGCCTCCGTTACTCGTATTCGTCGGACTTCTTGCTGAAAACGCTTTGGAACAAGCCGCGCGCGAAGTCTGTAGCGCCCACCGACCAGCCGGTTGCCCGGTAGTGGTATCGCTGTGTCTTTGGCGTGCAGTCCAGGCAAATGGTCACCTTTTGGATCAACTCCACCACGTAACGTGGCTCTTGAGATGTTGTCCCAAGAGCTACAGTTGGGGCAAAGCCATTGGTGTTCCACCAAGTGTTGTCCAAGGTCGTTATATCCGGCAGGCAACCGGGGAGCGCTGCGTCCATCCCGTTCCAGACGCGCTGGTCAAGGGTGTTGGCCGGCGGGCAGGTTGGGTTCGGTCTGGTTAGTTGGGTATACAGCAGTCCTTCCGCGTCTTGCAATATCGAGTCACCGGCTTGCTGAGCCATGTATTGGTCGCGCATGTTGCCGGCCATTTTTTCCTGCAAGCTGGAGGTGGTGACGGCGGTGATGCCAAGGATGGTGAGTATCAGCAACATCACCAGCGCGAATATCAGCGCGGTGCCGCGTTCTCGCAAAATCCTCATCTCCCTCTGGAAGGAGATTGGGGTGGAGGGAGTCAACACACGATGGGCATACATGGCAGTCAGGTACCCCGGTTGCGTAACTGGATGGTGGTGTTGAACGCGCGGCGTTTCTTCCGCTGGCCGGGGCCACTGGTGGGCGGAGCGATGATAGTCCCGGCGACGATCTGGTTGTCGGTGTCGATCTCCATGTCATTCGCCGTGCCGGTTGCGTTGATGCCGTAAACGAGCAGGCCGATCTGCACGCTGACAACCTGGCGAAAATTAACGACACCGCTTGCTGGCACATAGAGGTCGGCAATGCCATCGGCGGAGACTCCATTATCGACGCCATACAGCACCTGAAAGTTTTCCACGCCTTCCACCAGCGCCTGCGCAGTACCGGCGCCGGCCGGGGGTAGTACAGCTCTGAACAGGGTCGGTTGATTCAAATTAGCCGGGTCATTCGCGACAAAGAAGACAACCGTCTCTAATGTGCCAATCATGGTGTTTGGCACGGGCTTCTCAAACGCGCTGATACACTGCGCGGCAGCGGCGTTAGCAGTGTCAAGGCCGCTCGTCCAGGATGCACAGCGATTGGTAGCGGCGCCGGCGGTATGGCCGAGCGTGCCGGTGGCGGCAGTAATGTCAGTAACCATAAACATCGCCGCTTGCTGGCAGTCAGCAACCATCAAGATATCATTGACTTTTACCTTGTCTACGACTGCCGGGTCGACAAAAACATTGGTGGTGGTGACGTAGGGCGCTACCAATCTCAACGAAGAGGGCGCCATTCGTTGAATTGCGATGACGTCCGTGCCGGGGAGTGCGCCGGCGAATCCTCCTAAGTCGGGGGCGGTAAGAGCCGGTGACCACCCGACCAGGGTATTAACACGGGTGTCGGGGGTAGTGTACGTTGCGCCGATACCGGTATTCGTATGTTCAAAAGCGGCGACGCCGTTAATGGGGAAATCTCGATTAGCCGAGATCGCGGGTGCGAGATAATTGAAAACCGCCACGATTTCGTCGCGTGGTTCGCGTCTGCACCCGAGAAAGCCGCTATGGCGGATATCCTGCGTCAAGAATTCCAGGGCGAAGCGGCCGTTTTCCTGGGTGCGCGCGAGGGCCTCGTCGAGTTGATAGGTGGAACGGGTGGCGCCGAAAATCTGGACCACGCCAATCGAAATAATTATCCCAATGAGTAGCGCCACCATCAGCTCCACGAGCGAAAAACCTCGTGCGGCGGATGCGCGATACATATTCTGTATATTTGTTTTCATCTGTGCAGTGTCCGGGCTCTCATTGTCTGCGTCATCCGTACATCATTTTCCATCCACCCGACGGTGATCCTAAAAACACCGGTAGCGGGACCACCTGCGGCGGCGTCCTCAAGTAGAATTTCTCCCGTACCCTGGGCTAATATTTTTGGGTTCTCGAGGGCGAGTTTCCACTGCTGGATATCGTAAGTAGCAAGCTCTGTAGTTGTGGCACACGCGGCGGGGCAACCCCCACTCGCATAACTTGACGACGGGCTACCGTATGCAACAGCGCTGAAAACGCCATCCGTCGCCGCTTGCGGGTTGGCGATGATTTTTTCGTACATTTCCGAGATCAGCGTCGTTGCCTGGGTGCGTTCGTAAGATTGATGGTTAAATTTCAGACTGATAGTTTGCAGACCAGCTATTCCCAGCAGGCCAACCGACAACACGAGCAGGGCGATGAGCACCTCAAGCAAGCTGAACCCGCGTTGGCGACTTGGCCGCCCCTTTGGGGAGCGATGGATAATCATCAGGTCGGAATGAGTCATGCAATCCTTTACCGTATTGATAAAATTGCCTGCTAACATGCCAATGGAGGCGTGGCGCTTATCGCGGCCTGCCCCAGGGAGTTCAAGTTGACCTGTTTGCCTTTCGTGTAGCCACGGTCGTCGCAAAGAGTGAAAAAAGACCCTGCCGCAACGTTCGAGCGACCGCTCGAACTGTAAATGATTGGAGGTGCCATATTCAGCACGAGATCGGTTGCTCCTGCCAATGGTTCCCGGAAGCGCAGGATCGTTTCGCCCGCATCCCAGGTGCCGTTAATGGTTATATCATCGACAAAAACCGCGCGTCCGTCCCGCCAATCTCCACCGCCGACGCAAGTGGTGCCATTTGTGGACTTGCATACCCCAACGTTTGAACGCCGCTTAATGGCCTCGCTACGGGCAAGGCTGAGATCTCCGATCAGATCGTTGACCTGAGTATTAAGGCGGCCGTTTTGAATAAAGGTGCGCATATTGGGCACTGCGACGGCAACAAGTATTGCCGCCACGGCCATGGTTACGACGAGCTCGATAAGGGTGAAGCCACGAACCCGTCGCGTAACGGGCTGAAAAGTACTATTCGGTATATTTTTGAAGATGAACGGTATAAATACCGAATTCAGGTAGTCGACAAACGGTATGAATTGTCCGACAAAAGAATTCACCATGAGGCGATATTTCCGTGGTTCGATGGTGGTTCTTGATAGGACGTTATTCATTTTGTTCGATGAAAGCCTTGTGTTGCTGCTGGTTTCACGTCGTTCCTGTGTTGAGTGTAATTTATCTCTCTGAGTACGCAAGAAGGCGCGTCGATCAGCTTGGTTCGTTTTGATTGCTTTTTGAGATGTCATACCGAAGGTATAAGAAATGTCGAACGGTTTATTTATACAGATGAATGGTAAATATTGAATTTATACTACAGACAAACGGTATATATTTACAGATTAACGGGTTATTATATTTTTTAGTGGTTTATAATTTTTGGCGTTTTTCACTCGCTTTGTGGATCAAGCCCTAATCGTAGGGTTGGTGAAGCATCGCGTAACCCATCAAAACAACCTGCTGGCAGAGTGCCGACGGTTTCGCGGTTGTGTCCGATGGGTTTCGCTACGCTCCACCCATCCTACGAATGCTGTGAAGGGTTCTTGATGCAGGCTCCATTCAGGCGCCAGGCGTGACTACTGGATCACATTTTAGGAGCTTGCTCATTGCGCCTTGGACTTCCCTCGGCCTCAAGATTATAATGATTCTAAATTGATTACGGGTTTAGATACTCCATGACGGCGCCCAAGAAGACCTACACGCACGACGAGATCGCGGCGCTGCTGCGGGCGCGTGGCATCAATCCGACCAGCCAGCGTGTAGAAGTCGCACAAGTGCTGTTCTCGCGCTGCGAGCATCTGTCGGCAGAAGAGGTGTTTGCCCTGGTGAATGGCAATGCTGCGCGGGTGTCGATGGCCACCGTCTATAACACCCTCGGCCTGTTTGTCGAGTGCGGTCTGATCCGCGAGGTGGTGGCCGACCCGACGCGTGTCTTTTACGACCCGAATACCGCACCACATCACCATTTTTATGACACCTCGACCGGCAAGCTCATGGATATTCCCGCCGAAGAGGTGCAGATTCGTACTCTGCCCGCGCTCCCCGAAGGCATGCGCATGGAAGGTGTCGATGTTATCGTTCGTGTGCGTCCCGCGGCGCCGGGCGCGTGCTGATTTTGCCGGCCTTTTGTTGTTTCTGCGGTTGCAAACCCCTTATACTTGCCGGCCTTCGCCGGTGTAGCTCAGTTGGTAGAGCAACTGATTCGTAATCAGTAGGTCATCGGTTCGATTCCGGTCACCGGCACCATCCAGCGTTTACACAAAAAAGCCCGCCATGAGCGGGCTTTTTTGTGTAAACATGATTTATCCGGATTGCGAGCCAAGTCAATTGATGACGCCTCGCCTGCGAGGCATGAAGGTGTTAGTTTTCTTCGCCCAGGGTGCGCCAGAAGGTATAGGAAGCCGGCCTGCCCACCAGCGCGATGAATGATTTCTTAAAGCTGCCGGTCGGGATGGAGATAGGTAACGAGCCAACGAAAACCAGCAGGCCACCAACGGTGGCCACCAGGCCGACCGGTCGCAGCACCAACAGGTCGAAAACGATGGCAACATCGTCCCCGCTTTCGGTGCCTCGCTCGTTGGCCTGCGCCATGCCGGACAGGTTGACAGCCAAAAACATGGCCAGCGACAGGGAGGTAATCAATCTTTTCAGGCTATTCATCGCTCTGGGTCCTCTTGATTGTGTGGCCGCTGGCAGTGCTCGGTTTATGGCCCTTTTTTCCTTATCGGAAGATCATGTCTTCTTCTAAGGTAATCGGTTATAAATATGCCATAAGTTTCGCACATGTATGAATTTCTGCAAGTCACGGTCGATCTGACAGGCTTAACCCAGAGATTCCAGTTGAGAGGGACGGAAACCAGATTTTGGGCGCTGAGGCGGGTTGTGGGTGGCCTGAAGGGGCATGACGAGAATGCACGTGGATAAGGGGAGCGGTCTGCTCGATGGGGGGCGGTACGTGCCGTCACCAAACAGGGATGCGCGTCCAGAGGATACGGACATCAATGCACTGGTCATCCATGCTATCGGTATGCCGCCCGGTGAATACGGCGGTGCGGATATCGAGCAACTGTTCTGTAACCGCCTGGATTTCTCCTGTCATCCCTTCTACCGCGAGATCGACGGTCTCACCGTGTCGGCTCATCTCTTGATCCGCCGCGACGGGCAGGTCGTCCAGTTCGTACCGTTCCAGGAGCGCGCCTGGCATGCCGGGGTTTCGGCGCTGGAAGGGCGCGCGCGCGTCAACGATTTTTCTATCGGCATCGAACTGGAAGGTTCCGACCATGCCCCGTTCGAGGAGGCACAGTATCGCGCGCTTGCCGAAGTGACTGGTGCGCTGCGTGCCGTCTATCCCGCTATCGCCCCGGAGCGCATTGTCGGCCACGCCGACATCGCACCCGGGCGCAAGACCGACCCGGGACCGTATTTCAACTGGGCGCGCTACCGTCGCGCGCTCACGCTCACGCACCCGCTCCCGTCGTAACCGGACTTGCGACCGGAAAACGGAGCCCGTAGAGTGGCGGGCGATTCCGCGGCTGTGACAACGACATGACCACGACCCTCGTCATTATTCTTTTGGCCCTCGTCCTCGACCGTTGGTTGCCAGACCGCGGCGGTTTCCGGATCTGGAGCTGGTATAGCGACTGGGCGGAATCCATCGAGCAGCGCTTCAACGGCGGCTTGCGTTCGCAAGGCACCTTTGCCGTTATCCTCGCAATCGCGCCCATCGTGTTTGCCATTTTTCTCGCCAACCTCATTCTCGGTCAGATCGCCGTGCTGCTGGTGATCCTGTTTGCCGTTGCGATGCTTTACCTGTGCCTCGATCTTTACCGTCTCGGGAATGTTGCGCAGACCGTGGCGGCCGCGCTTGAGAAAGGTGAGGTTGTGGACGCCGCCGAGCACCTCAAAGCGCTGACCGGCAAGGACACGGTCGAAACCACCGTGGCCGGCGTCGCGCAAGCCACCGTCGAGGCAGTGCTCAAGCAGGCGAACACGCTCGTGGCCGCACCGATTTTCTGGTTTCTGGTGCTCGGGCCGCTCGGGGCGATGCTGCAGCGCCTGGCCGCGGTGCTCGACCGGCTCTGGGGCCACCGCAGCGCGCGGTTTACGGAATTCGGCTGGGCGGCGGCGCGCCTCGACGACCTGCTCGGCTGGATTCCGGCGCGCATCACGGCGCTGTCCTATGCCGTCATGGGCAGCTTTGAAGACGCGCTGCACTGCTGGCGCCGCCAGGCCGGCATGTGGTCGGACCTGAGCAGCGGGCCGCTGCTGTCTTCCGGCCTCGGTGCCCTGCACCTGGCCGACTGCGAAGAAAATGAAGAGCAGGACGTCTACGGCAATACCGCGCTCAATCCGGCCTTACTGCCGGGCGCCGATGATGTGCGGCGTGCCGTGGCGCTGGTCTGGCGCGTGCTGCTTTTCTGGCTGGCGGTCGGAACGCTCATGGCCGGCGCGCACATGGCCGGTTTTATCGCGCGCTGACGACCGCGCGGGGTGGTTCAGGGTTTCTTCGGCGCCGGCTGCCAGAGGGTGTCTGGCACATTGGCGGTGCGGTTGATGGCGCGCGCCATTACGAACAGCAGGTCGGACAGGCGATTGAGGTACTTGAGCGTCACCGGTGGCACCGGCTCGCTGCGCGCCAATGTGCATACGCGCCGCTCGGCGCGCCGGCACACGGTGCGCGCCACGTGACACAGCGCCGCGGCGCGCGTGCCGCCGGGCAGAATAAATTCCTTGAGCGGAGCGAGAGCGGCATTCAGCCGGTCGAGCAGATTCTCAAGCGCCGTCACCTGCGCTTCGATCAGCACCCTGCGCCCGGGGATGCACAACTCGCCGCCAAGATCGAACAGGGTGTGCTGGATGCGCGTAAGCGCCGTACGCACCTCGTCGCCGAGCGGTTCGCACAAGAGCAAACCCACCACGCTGTTGAGTTCATCCACCGTGCCGTAGGCTTCGACGCGCGCAGAATCCTTCTGCACGCGCGTACCGTCACCGAGGCCGGTGGTGCCGTCGTCGCCGGTGCGGGTGTAGATCTTGGAGAGGCGGTGACCCATGGCGCCTAACCCTCGGTGAGTTTGTAGAGCACGGGTAGCCGTGCATTATAACTATGTCCATGCAGCCAGTGGTACGCGGTCGGGATCGAGCCAATTTTCTGCAAGGTGAGGACCGCATCCTGATCGAGTACCGCGTAGCCGGACGAGCGCGCCAACCGCACCACACGGAGACGGCCGGTGTGATCCAGGTGGATCAGTACTTCTGCTTTACCTTCCCAGCCGTTTCGGCGGGCGACGGGAGGGTAAACGAAGTGCCGGGCGATCGCTTCGAGCAACAGGCCCTGCAAGTGGTTGGCGGCGCTGTCGGTGGGTGGCGCAAGTCCATCCGCTTCGGCTCGATTGTGTTGCTCCGTTTCGGACACCGCCGGCGCTGTCCCGGTCGTTGTCCGGACGCGGCGGTGGATGGGCGCGGCGCTGCTGGCTGTCGTGATCCGCAATTCCGTTGCCGCGACCTGTATGGTCGCCACCGGCATCACCGGCAGCAACACCCCCAGCGCATGCACGGACAGCGACAGCAGGAGGAAATAACCCATCCTCCGGTGCTGTCCGCTTGAACCGATCACCGACATGTGTATGACCTAGAGTTGCCCGCGCGCGCCCACGAAGAACCCGCGACCCAGACCCTGGAAACCGCTGGCCGGCTCATGCTCGCGATCGAAAAGGTTGTGAACGCGCGCCGTGATTGAAAGGTGTTTGGACCAATCCCAGGCATAGGCGAGATTCACGAGCGTGTAGTCGTCTCCGGTTACACGCAAGCCGGTGACGCGATCCACGTCCTGGCGCTCGCCGATATAGAGCGTCTCGACGGAGAGCTTATGGTGTACCGAAATCCGCGGTTCGATGTCCAGCTTGGCGGCATGTCTCGGTCTGCGCAGGAGCTCAAGCCCGGCGTCAGGCCCTACGTCGATCTTGGTGCGTGTGTAGGTGTAGTCGAGGCGCAGTTGCAGGGCGTTGACCGGGCGCAGCGCCACGAACGCCTCGCCGCCATGTGTCTGCGTGCGAGCAATGTTAACGGTCGTGCTGTCGAAGCTGGGAAGAAAGACCGTCTGGATCAGGTTCTCGAAGCGATTGCTGAAGTACGTCACGCCACTGTCGAAGCGACCGCCCCAGGCGGCCTGTTCCAGGCCGGCCTCCCAACCGGTGCTCTCCTCGGGCAGCAAGTCGGGGTTGCCGAAAAACGCGGTGCCGGAATTGTTCGGCGATGAACCGTAGCGTTCGAACAGAGAGGGCGCCTTGTAGCCAGTGCCGTAAACCGCCTTGAGCCGGGTTGCGCTCTCGGGGATGAGAAAGATAGGCGACACGCGATACGTTGTCACTGGATCGAAGGAGTCGTGATCGTCAATGCGAACGCCTGCGCCGACGCGCAGGCGTTCACCCGGCGCGAACTGATCCAGAACGTACATCGACCCGGTGCGTGCGGCGGTGTCGGTGTTCTGGGTAATGATAAAGTCCCCGAAGCCCGAGCCGAACACCGATTCGCCGGAAGAGGTCATTTTTTCTCTTTCGGTTTCCGCGCCGAGCGTGAGGGTGTTGATCCGGCCGAAATGGATGTCGTTCTGGAATTCGACCTTCAACCTTTTGCCGATGAATTGGGTGTGGTCCGCATCGCCAAGGGGCGATTGCCGCTCGTTGACGTTGTGGCGGACATGATTCGTATGCGAAACGGCGAGCAGCGGCTTCCAGACATCGCCGAAGAAGCGGCCCCGGGCTTCGACGCGCGCGACGGATTGTCGTGTGCTGGATTCCGAGTCGGCGTCTTCACCGCTGCCCACGTCGAGTTCCGAGAGCGTCTCCACGTGGCGTGCCATGAAATTCAGCGACACCCACGGCAACGTAAAGCCGGCGTGGCCGGACAGAGTGGTGTTTTTGTAACCGTCGTCTTCTTCCGCCGCACCGGCGCGCAGCCGCTGCGGGGTGATCGACTGGCCGTCTGATTCGCTGTGGGCGATGTTGAGCGCGTAACGGAACCGGTTCAGGGTTCCGTTGACCCCAGCCGCCTCGGTCAAGGTGTTGAAGGAACCGCTCTCTATGCGCCCGTAACCCTGAAAGCGGTTCGGGCCGGCGCGGCGCGTGATGATGTTGATGACGCCGCCGATGGCGTCCGATCCGTACAGGGTGCTTTGCGCGCCGCGCACGATCTCGATGCGCTCAACATCGTCCAGCAAGATATGACCAAAGTCGTAAGCCCCGCTGGGAGTGCTCGGGTCGCCGGTTCTGACGCCATCGATCAGAACCAGGGTGTGGTTGGAATTGGTGCCGCGTGTAAAGACGGAGGTCAGTGTTCCGGGTACGCCGGATTGCACCACGCGCAGTCCGGGCACCGAGGCCAGTGCATCGGCAATCGTGCGCCACTGCTTGCGGGAAATTTCCTCCGCCGTGATGACGCTGACCGAACTGCCAATTTGTTCAATCGGTGTGGGCACGCGTGTCGCTGTGACGACCAGAGGTTTCTCGGTGTCGCCGGCCGCGGCGATTGTGTTTGGAACGTACAGGCCGGTAGCGGCCAGCAAGGCGATGGTGTATTTCAAACGGTTCTCCCGGCGCACCCCACGTGCGCGGACAAGGGTTGAATGTTCAACGCGGGAGAGAGAGGGCGAACGGAAAAAACCGTGCGACCGGCTGCCCTCCGCAGCGTTGCTTTGGGCTTCAGGCCGGTCTCCGG